>JAAVHR010000001.1 GCA_014799595.1 Clostridiales bacterium
ATGAATTTTCAGTCTGCAAGGCGGCTGAACGAGGCGATGCGGTGGCATCGTTGAGTGAAGACAACGTGGCAGATGGAAATTCAGACAAGTTATTTGGCGAAATGTGAATGGTACAGTACACTAGTCACACCTTGAAATTCCGCCACTTTATAAATAAACGATATCTTCTGGCTTTTCCGCAGAAATTGTAACTGTTCAGAACCATGAACAGTTACGTTTAAGCCCGTATTAATTCGCCTTTGGCGAAGGGGCTTAAACATTACAAAATTTACTTTTTCTTACGAAACACGCAGTAAATGCGTGTTTCTACCTGAATAGTTACCAAAAATTTTTATATGTACATTTTTGAAAAACCATGCTTAATGATTATGCCAATCATAAAATGCATTGTTAATAGTTATTTCCGCATACGCCCCACATGCAATTTCAAGTCCGTCATCCTTACCTGAACATTGAAAAACAACATTTGCATTATTAAGCGATAAGTATTCCGCCTCGATATCAGAAAGAAACTTCTCAAGATCAAACATCGGAAAATATTTCCGGAAAATGTCTTCTGCCGGTGTAGCTTCAATAGGTTCACCTGTATGTGCTTTTTCATAAACATTGTCAAAAAGATTATTTATCATATCACATGCTTCATCATTATAGATCGCTTCTTCCATATCTTCCTCATCACAGTCAGGCATCTTGTCATTAATTATGTATCTTTTGCACTCGTCCCAGATTGGAAATCCGCAACCGCAGATATTATCAAGCAGATATGCAAGGAAGGTTTGATTTAATTCCGTTTGATGTTTGTTAATGTCTGCTATACGCATATTGTAAAAATCAGTAAGTCCTTTTGCAATTTCATCATTTGTCATATCCTGCCTAAGATATGGTTTCAACGGTGCATATTCTTCCTGATAATATTCACTGTCATCATCTTCAAACACATCTTCAAGAAAATCTTCATCAAAATTTATGGAAATATTCTCGCTTTTGTAAATTCCCATATAACCAAGGTCAACAACACCCTTTATCACCTTGAATTCTCCATCTGAATAAATGATTTGAAGAGGCTCTGTTATATTTTTACTACTCATTGTTATTGCTCCTTTCATCTGTCAATGTTATTAGGCGTTTGCGAAACGCCATAAGCCGCATAAATGCGACACATTTTTTATAACAAAATAAAACATCTCCTCACGGGTTATGGTATAATAGAATTTCCTAGAAACTAACAACCAAGCCCCGAAAGGAGACATTTATATGATACCACATAAACAGCTAAACCTGGTAGATATTTTTGAAGATTGTCAAAATATTTTTGAAGAAGACAAACCCCAGTTTCTTTCTTTACTCGAGGAACACATTAACCTTAGTGATTATATTCCCCTTGAATTCTATAACCATTTTTATGCTTCAACGGGACGTTCCCGCAAATACTCTTTGACTGCCCTTTTGTGGGCTGTAATTCTGCAGAAAATTTTTTCTATTCCTACAGATCAGTTGTTACTTGTTTTTTTACATTACTCCCATCATCTTCGTGATTTTTGTGGTTTCAAAAAAGTTCCCGATGCCTCTAAGATCACTCGTTTCAAACAGACTTTTGAAGATGATATCGAAACTGTTTTCCATAACCTCGTAGACATTACCGAACCTATCTGTAAGTCAATTGATTCCGAAAAAGCGGATATGCTTTTGTTTGACACTTCCGGGATTGAAGCATGGGTTACGGAAAACAATCCTAAATTCGCCAACCGCATTATCAAACAGTTAAAAGTTTATGCAAAAACTTTAGAATCTAATAATGACTTCGATCCCTATAAAGCAGCATATAGAACCATGCCATCACACGCAGCTGCAAATCCTGCCATCCAGCAGATGTATATCAATGGTCATTTCTGCTATGCTTACAAGTTTGGCGTTATCACAAATGGTCTTGGTATCATCCGTCATATTTCTTTTTACAACAAAGACTTTTTAGATTCTCATCCTGAAGTCATTATTGAAAAGAAAGATAAATCACCTGATGAAGATAAATCACTGGCAGATGCAAAAGCATTGATTCCAACCCTGGATGACTTTTTCAAAAAGCATCCTCTGATCAAACCTGATACTTTTCTTGGTGATGCTGCTTTTGATTCCATTTCCATTTACAAATATCTTTTAGAAGATTCCTGTTTTAAAAGAGCATATATTCCGTTAAAAAATAAACTATCCATTCCTGATGCTGATTACAAAACAAACGAGAACGGAATCCCTTGTTGTCCTAATGATCCAGATCTTCCAATGAAACGGGAAGGAAGCAAATCACACCTTCGTTGTGATGTACCTACAATGAAATTTGTCTGCCCAAAAATGAAATGGATATGGGACAAAGAACGTAAGCACTCTTACCGCAAATGTGAATGTGAAAATCCTTGTACAACCTCAACTTGTGGACGGATGATTTACGTTTATCCAGAGCAAAATTTACGTGCTTATCCCGGTACTACACGTGGCAGTGAAGAATGGGATTCGACATATAAAATCCGTGTAAATGTTGAGAAATCCATCAATCACATCAAAGACAGTTTCTGTCTGGCAAACCGAAAGACACAAAACGCCAAAACATTGCATTCTGATTTGCTTATTGCTGGAATCGCCCAACTAATAACCGTTGTATTGGCAGATAAAATCCATCACCACGAATACATCCGAAGTCTGAAACCTCTAATTGCATAGGATTTACCAGCTTAATAGCCAAAATAGCAGTGGCTTTATTTAAATGCACCTAAATTTGAAATAATTGTATGAAACTGTAAATTTTTGTAATATATCCTATTTTCATGGTTTATCCATCTCATTTTTGTTGTTAGTTTCGCAATTACCTAGTCAATGTTATTATGAGAATCCCAAAATTACACAAAGAGATCTGTTTCATTATCTGCTCTTTTCCATTGTATCATACGTATTTTTTACAAGCAATTACTTTATTGTTTTTCAACAGAATAAATGTTACTGTTGTTACTGTTCACTCACAAGCTTGACACTTGCTGTCAAGCTATGTGCCAAGAAGATAGAACAGCCAAGAATCCAGTCTTTCGCTGAAAGCGAATTATTAATAGGCTGGATTCCGTTACAGTTTGCACCGTAGGTGTGAACTGTAACTTACTGTTCACACCCAATGTCATGACATTCCTATTTGACTAGAACATCAACATATATGTTATAATCTGCTTCATTTTAAATTCATATACCTAAGTACTTGGGAAAGATAATGTCCAATTAACACAAATAATCCCTATAATAGTTACATAATCAAAGAGAAAAGAAACCAATGGTTAATTAAAATTATAGGAAACGCATTTATTTAATATGTTTCCTACAAAAAATACAAACTAAATCTTCGATAACATATAACTTCCAATTTCCCTTTTGCAAAAAGCATATCCACCATATCTGGCAATTAACAAAACTAATACCAATCATGCTTTTCGTTTCGGTCAAGTGCATTGATTCTCTCCATTTCTTCATTCGTCAATTCAAAATCATAAATTTCTGTATTCTCCTGAATATGTGCGGCATTACTGGAACCCGGAATAACCACAACACCTTTTTGCAAATTCCAACGAAGAATTACCTGTGCCGAAGATTTCCCATGTGCTGTTGCAATGGCTGAAATCGTCTCATCTCCCAACAATTCTGCAGTATGTCCCCGCCCACCAAGAGGATACCATCCCTGCACAACAATTCCGAGATTTTGGATATATGGAATCACATCATTTTCCTGATAATATGGATGAATCTCATTCTGTACCAGTGCTGGGGTAATGGTTACCTGTGGCAAAAATTCTTCCAGTTCTTCCACATAGCAGTTAGACAGACCAATGGAACAAATTTTCCCTTCTGCTACCGCTTTCTCCATTGCCTTATATGCTTTCACATCATTCGTTCCTGGATGGTGCAAAAGCATCATGTCTGCTTGTGTCAAGTAAGGAATAAAAATTTTTTAGATATTTTTTTAAGCCACAGACAGCACCTGCCTATGGCCTACATCCCTACTCTTTAATAAAACGGCTGTCCGCCTCCGGTATCCCATCCTCGTCAGATACATACCGCTCCACCCTCATATGCAGATCATACTTCGCCCGAAGCTCCGCAATCTTCTCCATCATTGGGGAAGCATGATGCCTGTCAATCGCCTGTTGGTCTTTCCAGCAGTCAATCAGCAGCACCGTCTTCGGGTCTGCCATGGGAATGAAATACTCATACCGCAGATTTCCCTCTTCCTTACGGATTTCTGCCACAGTCCCGCTGCTCTCCATTTTCTTCGCAAATCTCCTTGCATCAGTCCTTTTCCGGATGATGAAAACAAAGGGTCAGGCATCGTCTCTCCTTCCTTGCAGCACCGCTCGTATTCATGACTTTTCATGTACTAATGCAATCTGCCTTGTGCCTATCTGTTACGATGCAATCCCGCTTTCCATAATCTACCATGTATTAAAAGTATTACCTTTTCGAAGAGATACAATACAACAATAGTAGCTACAATTTCATTATATATTATAATAATAAACATTAATTCATTATTATAATTGTATGATATCTTGTTCCTTTTTTCTCTATCAAATTAAGTTGTAATAATTTATCAAGATGTTTTTTTGTAAATCGGGGTTTCAAGTGTATAATTCTTGATATATCTTTGAGTGTTCGTTCGCATTCAAGGCCTTTCAAGATCTCATCATATCGTCTCAAACACTTTTTGGATACAAAAACACGAAAATCCAATAACTTATTTTTTTCAACATTACTAAGATTTTTATAACCTGGAAAAGAATCTTTATCGTTTGCCATCAGCACAATACTACAGTCATCCGTTGTTGCTTGTTTAATAACGGACTCAAAACTACTCAATAATTGTTCTTCCATTTTTTGAGGTAATATCACCAGACAAAGGCTCATAATTTTCTTTAAAACATCTGCTAACTTTTTTTCTCTTTTGTTGTATAAACTAACTTCCGTTCCGTCAGACATCAGTACAAAACCTTGAATATCTCCGATATTTCCCTTTATCAGTTTCATAGTTGCCAATACATCTTTTGACGTGGTGAAGACTGTAGTATTTGTAAATTCGCCATTCTCAGGTTGAGATGCAATTTTCAAGTCATTATCTTTCAAATAACCTATAACTCCATCTCCAATATGAGAAAGAATAAACTGATTTTCTTTTACAGCAACAAACAATAGTGTCGATGCCAACTCCTTAAGACTACAATTTAATTCTTTACTCAAATCATCTAATTCTGCGACAATTTTTGAAACCAACTCTTTTTTTACCGAAGCACCGTCTTCCGCAGCAAAATAGCTATCAAAGTTTTCCGAAAAATCATCACAAATAAAACGCGTTATTCGTTCTGCACCATAATGCGAAAATTTAGCGGAACCTGCTCCGTCAGCTAATGCAATAACATTTACTCCATTCTTTACTAGAGTATATGTTTTATCCTGGCATGGTATATCTGTTTTAATATGGCTTCTACCTTGTACAGCACATTGTACCATTTTCCACATGATTATCACCTCCATAGCGACAGGCAGTACTCCACAAAATGCGAAGTACTACCCATTACGTTTATAATTCACCCCAACCCTTGATTCCATCCAAATCTAATTTTACAGTTTCTCCTGGTGTAGACTGAGATGTTTTCGATACACTTTTACTCAGCCAAGCAAAGAATTCCGGAAACTTTAACCCTTGCAACTTAAGTGCAGGACGTTTAGGTGAAAATTTGTTTAATGTACTCATATCAGCTTCACTGCCAATTCCAATAGGAAATACCGTAAGCTTTTTCTGATTAACCATCTCAACAGTTCTATTTATAGCTCTTGTCAGTTCTCCAGCGTTTCCATTAGGCTCCCCATCTGTCATAAGAACAAGCCATGGCTGATAGTAATCTACACCTTTATCCTTGTATTCCTGCTTTCTACGTTCCAATAAATCCAAAGCAAGATTAACCCCTTCTCCCATAGCTGTATCGCCAATTGGATGCAGTTCTGGTACATTTTCCTGTCTTTCAATATTAGCAAAATCTACACAGCATGTCGCTTTATTATCAAATGTAACAATACAAATTTCAGCAGAATAAACAGCCATTTCGTCCTCTCGTATTGCTTCATAAAAAGCTTCTACACCTTTTTGTAATTCATCAATACGGCTTGTACCCCCTGTAACAATATTCCATGTACGTCCATCTTCATATACCGTTTCACCAGTTTCAACACAATCTCCTTCCACCGCTCCCATAGAACCGCTTGTATCCAGACACAAACAAATAGGCACGCGAGGTGTCGGGTTGTTTATTAAATCTTCAATCCTTAAAAGCATATTGTTATCCATAATTCAATTCTCCTATCCTAATTTTATTTTCCTATCTTTATAATCAGCATCCATAAAATTTAAATAACCATCAGAAACCTTAAAAAACCCGATTACAGAATTTGAGTAATAAATCCATCAAATTTCTGACATATGTTTAATCCTCCTTAACTATAATTTGTAATTGCATTTACAACTCGCCCCACCCCTTGATGCCTTCCACATCAAGTTTAACACTTTCTCCCGGTGTAGATTGGGATGTTTTAGATACACTTTTACTCAACCATGCAAAGAATTCTCTAAATTTTAAACCTTGTAATTTGAGCGGTGGTCTCTTTGGTGAAAACTGCCCCAATACATTCATGTCTGCATACGCACCAATCCCAATAGGGAATACTGTAAGCTTTTTCTGATTTACCGTTTCAACAGTTCGATTTATTGCACGAGAAAGTTCTGATTTATCACCATTTGGTTCTCCATCTGTCATAAGCACCAACCAAGGTTGATAATAATCCACTCCTCTATCTTTATATTCATCTTTCCTGCGTTCAATCAAATCTAATGCCATGTTAACAGCTTCACCCATTGGTGTCATCCCACCAGCTGATAATTTGGGAGCATTTGGCTGTAGTTCCAAACTCGCAAAATCTGCTATACACTCCGCATTATTTCCACCAAAAATAACGATACTGATTTCAGCCGAATATAAAGCTGTTTCATCCTCTTTAATAGCTTCATAAAACAAACGAACACCTTCATTTAATTCATTGATAGGCTGTCCGTCCATTGAACCACTTGTATCAAGACATAAACAAACGGGCACACGGGCAGTTGGATTGTTTACTAAATCCTCTAATCTTACTAATAAATTGTTATCCATAATTCATTCCTCCCTACATAATTTAGATTCCAAAAAACATACCATGTTATAATATAGTTGTTTGCATTCTTCAAATGCGCCTTTTTTTATCATATCCAAACAGGGTTGAATATATCTTGTCCATAATCTTTCGCAATACTTTTCATAATGTTCTGAGGTCTTAAGCAAGCTCACAAGCAAAGGAGCCTTATTGTAATACTCTGCTATAATCTCTTCTCCACCTGGTTGATTGCACAACCACATATCACGATAATTTCGCAATATAGTTAGTTCTTGANAATCGTCAGACTTTCCATAGTAGTCACACACTGCTGTTGTTATAAAACAAAAAGAACCATTGTTTCCCGAAGAACGACTACTACCTGAGGAACGAGGTGATGAATACGAATTACTGTATGTGCTACTGTAAGACCGATTCTTTTTAGCCTCTCTGCAAGACGGGCATCTTTTGGGAATATCAAGACCTCTTCCTGTGAAATAATCATACTGATTATTTGTAACCTCAAATTTTCTACCACACTCAACGCATCGCAGAGTCATTCTGACCTCATTACCATGTTCAAAGCATTCCGAACAAATATCATATCTTTTCACATTCTTGACATATTTCTGATAATTGGTAAATAGAATTTCCTTACCACATTTTTTGCACTTATACACCTCCCCCTTATTAAGACATTCTCGACAAATACCGTTTTGGCACTGATTCTCTGCTACCTCCCTACCACAAAGTTTGCAAGTTGCATACACAACCTTTGGATTCTTTTTGTGTCTTGTAGGGAACAATTCCTCAGACATTTTATCCTGTTTTCCAAACTTTCCGCTGTCAAGAAGTTCCAAATAATACCTGAAAATAGATAACCATTCATCAACAGATAATCTTGTGCTTTCTGCAGCATTATCTCCACCTTTTCTAAAGGTGTTATAAAATGCTTTCTTCAAATCATACGTTAAATGGCTCCATATGTATCTCCAAGGACCGTCTGGAGTTTTCTTGTTAGAATTTTCTCCAAAGGGATAGGAAAAATCCATCTTAATAATATTAGCAATTGGATCCTCTCCACCCTGCTGTGAATATGGGGGTTTACCCGGCAACATAATCATAAATAATAGCGTTGCAACCGCAAAGTTTTCATTTCCCATAGTTCTTAAGAAATCAGCAAAATGTTTTCTCTGTATTTCTGGTGCAGTGTAGTTATTGGTACCAACCGGACAAGGAAATTCTTCAATCTGATAACTATCTGTATCAACAAAATATACTTCTTTGGGTGATACAACGAGTATATTCGCTGGATTAATATCTCCCATGATAACATTCCTATCATGTAAATATTTAATTTTTTCCAGAATCGTAACACACAACTCAACCGTATCCCGCTTTTTCCAACCTGGGAAATTCTTCATGAATAAAGGCTTAATAAAAATACTCTTCTGCAATTCTTTTCCATCGGCTTTTGGCATTAAGTATCCAACAAACTCTTTGCTGGAATTATATAAGGATGCAACTGGAGAACAAATGCCTTCGCAGTCAATCGGCTTAGTTAACATTAATTTTATCTTTTCATATTTTCTTTTTGTATTATTTTCTCTTTTATATATCTTTGCAACATAAGGGGTATTAGTTGTATAAATAATACCTTCACCACCTGCTGCTACTTCTTTTATTAATCTTATTGATCCACATGACGTATACACGGTTTCTTGTTCTTTGGGAATATAACTTACTTTCATAGGTGTATCTGCAACCAAAGTTACAGATTTACAAACTCTAAAAATTTCATTCGGATTTATATCATTTCCCTCATCAGTGGATTTCTCCTTGTCCTCATCCCAAGAAAAACCACTTAAAAATCCATATTGGTTAACTCTTTTTACATTAACCGGGTTGGCTTTAACAGATTTATTTTCGTTTAAAGCAAGAATATCTTTTGCCAAATCATTATCTTGAGTAATCAGTAATAACTTGTGAGTCATTCTAAATTTGGTAAAAACAACCTGAAAAACATTATCCACAAAATTGTCTGTTTTTTCTCCTCTTATTTCAACAAAGTCAGCCTTGATTAACTGTTGTAAAATCTTTAAAGTATTATTGGATTTTTTAGCCAATTCCGGTTTTCTAACATTTCTAGAGTGTTTCTCTAATTCCTCTATGCACCTCAAGGGAATAATAACCTTTGCCTGATACTGTCTCAAAAGAGGAATCATATTCATCCAAAACTTATCTGCGGCAAAATGAAGAAGGCTACATGTATCAATAAATATTTTCCATTCCCTAACATACGACTCCATTATACCACGTGCGTAATCTTCTTTTTTGCTTGTACCTTTTGCCATAGTTGTACCCCCTATAGTTATTCGATTGTTTCCCATCCTTTCAATGCAGAATTCAAATCAGCGGTCATTTCAACTTCTTCGACTTCATCTGAAAGAATTTCTCCAGTATCAGAATTACTTGTGTCCTCATACCATTTAAGCAATCCTACCTCCTTTTCAAATTTTGTTACCAAAATATTAAATCCGCCAATATCCTCATTGTTCAAAGCTAATATTTGATTTGCCAGATTTCCATTTTGTGTTAACATAGCCAATCGGTTTACACATTTGAATTTTGCAAAAACTGAAATAAATGTGCTTATAGCATTTACATCGCTCTTTTCTCCTCGTATTTCAACCATGTCATGTCGCTGCATCCGCATCAAAAGATTTAGTCCCCTTTGTGAATGTTTTACAACAAGTGGGTCAGATGAAACTATTTTGCCTTGAATATTTTCTACAACTTTCAATGGCACCAAAAACCTATTATGATTTTCCCTCATAGTCACAGAAACTTGCTGTAACCAGTCACCAAATCCTTCTTCACACAGAATAGTTTCATCCAAAAATATTTTGTAACTGCTTGCAACACCATCAAAATGCTCCTGCTTAATCACATCACTTTCTTCATGAAAGATACCTGCGATTTTTGAATCATCCGGAAAACANAAAAACCATTTTTTCAACAATGATCCACTTTCAATAGACGAAAAAACAGTACTATTTTCAACTGTGTCATTTGATGACAATATAGTTGAAAAAACCTGAAGTAATTCAGGCTTATCTTTAGTACAATGATCTATCACTGCACATATTGCAACATATTGTGTTGCACTCATTTTGTTTTTTCTACTTTCTAAATTGTTAACAGTTTGTCTTGTCAATCCAACAATATCGCTAAACTCTTGTGCTCCAAACCCAAGAACCTGTCTCACCTGCTTTAAGGAATTTTGCATTGTATCTATCATTTGTTGTCTTAACTGGAAATAGAAATCAACCATCGCTCCACCACCTCAATACTTTTCATATTAGATTTATATATCTAATATTTCAAATATATTATCTCATAGAACAATACAATTATCCATTAAATAAAAGGTGATATTATTAAGTTTGTTAGTGACACTTTGTAAACAAATAGGTGACAAAAATCGATTAAATTTTTGTCACCTTTCGTCACTATATTCCATTATAGATATGTANNNATTTCAGTTANGTTTGTACAAGTTTCAATGCNATCATTCCAAATAACGGTATCTGTCATATCAGTCAAGCGAGGATTAATACATAACGTCCTCGATCCTGATTCATATGCAAAATGGTCATTTCGAGAATTCCCTACAAAAAGAATATCCTTAGTGGAAATTTGCAAATCATCAGCAATAATTCTGATGTATTCTGCTTTACCCTCAAAATCATATTTTGTTCCAATAATTCTAGTCAGATATCCATTCTCATCGAATCTTAGTTCATTTGCACGAATCATATCTACATACTCGTTCAAGCCTCCCAAAACACTTTGGATCATTAACTTGATGGATCCTGATACGATATAGATTTTGATATCTCTTTTTCGTAATTCTTTAAATGTCTCTTCAACGCCATCAATGAGTGTTATTTTATCCGCAATAGAAAATAAGATATTTTTCCTTAAATTTCTTTTCTTAAAGTATTCTTCAGTTAATTTACACCATTCAGAATGAGTAATTTCTTTCTTATCAAATCGTTTATGTAAATTCTGACACTCTCTAACATCATAGCCCAATGAAGTCCATATATTTTCCCAAGTTGTTTTTATTATAGGATCTGATGATAAGGCTAATGTTCCATCAAAATCAAAAGCTATTGCTGATACTTTATTTTGAGTTGGGTATTCATTTCTTTCCTTACTCATAATCCTTCCCTTTCCGGCATCAATGCAATACTTCAATAAATATATTACTAATTCAGAATCTTTTTTTCTTTTACTTATAATATCATTGTATATATGTCCATATTGCTTAATTTTAAATATACTATCAATTTCCCTAAATAAATAATCAATATTGGTCTGACAAGCAACAGATTTCTTTCTTATGTACTCAGAAAAAGATTCAAAATTATCATTATTAGGAAATCGGTCTCCTAACTTCCAATATTTTGCCGTAGATGCATCACATTTTGTTTCATAATGAAATTCAGAATCTGTCATATTGTAAAAGGAAAATATAGTTCTCATCAAGGTACCAAACATTTCTCTCCATACTTCTTTATCTTTTCTTCTCACTTTTTTGCCTCCCATACAAAAAAATAATGCTAACAATTGTAAAAAAAGTATATCACAAAATATTATATTAGTCATTATAAACAAATGTTTGGAGCCTATTTTTTTGACAACTGACTTTTCATACTTTTAATTTTATATAGAACAAAGTGGGCAAGCCCACATCAACTCCCCTAACCCCTCATTCATGAGGGGATTGCACACTTTGCGTGCCAGATGCGTGTTGCATGTTTTTTGCAACAATATTCCTTATGCATCTGTGCACATCCTAAGTGGAGCGTTTTTACTTTATAAGACGAACTTTCCTCGTATTATATAAACATAGCCTTCTTCTTTACCTTTTCAATAGGTTAGGCTATACTGTTTTAAGATGCTGTGGACTTGTTGAACTTTCCTCCCACATGATGGGTATTTATAGGCTCCAGACACAGCCTCTTTGTTCATTTGTTAATCAGTTAGATACCGCATGACGGTTTATTTAGAACGAGGTTACAATTGCAAGGAGCACCTGTGGTTCTATAACAGTATCAAATACATTTCAAAGGAGATTTTTTATGATTTACGTAGGAATTGATGTTGCTAAAGATAAGCATGATTGCTTTATCACTAACTCAGATGGTGAAGTACTCTTCAAAGCATTTACCATCCCAAATAACCTGGATGGTTTCAACCTTCTTTATCAAAAGATTGAATCTGTTATGGAAGATGTAAGCAAAGTAAAAGTAGGCCTGGAAGCCACTGGACACTACAGTTACAATCTTTTAGGCTATCTCTTTGATAAAGGTTTGCCCGCCTGTGTTATCAATCCGTTACATACAAATCTGTACAGAAAAAGCCTTAGCCTTAGACAGACGAAAACGGATAAAGTAGATGCCCGCACAATTGCTTCCATGCTAATGTCTGATGTGAACTTAAAGTCCTACTCAGATATATCTTACCACAACAATGAGCTAAAGTCATTAACTCGTTATCGTTTTAATAAAGTAAAAGAACGTGCAAGGCTAAAAACATCCATTTCCAGACTTGTCTGTATCTTATTCCCTGAATTAGAAAACTTAGTACCAACACTTCATATGGCATCTATTTATGCGATGCTTGCAGAGTTTCCAAGTGCAAAACATGTAGCAGATGCCCATCTGACCAGACTTACCAATCTTCTTTCTGACGCTTCTAAAGGCCATTATGGAAAGGATACTGCCATTACATTTAGAAAAGCGGCAAGAAGCTCTATCGGCTCAAATATGCCAGCAAAATCTTTAGAACTAAAACACACCATTAAACTCATTCAGGAACTTAATTCCGAGATTGATGAAATAGAAAATGAAATCAAAATCATCATGGATCAAATCCATTCACCAATCTTAAGCATTCCCGGAATTAACTATCGCATGGGGGCAATGATTATTGCTGAAATAGGTGATTTTAATCGTTTTGATTCTTCTGATAAAATACTTGCTTATGCAGGCTTTTCACCCTCTACATATCAATCAGGACAACTTGATGGTGCCTATGCCCATATGGAAAAACGAGGTTCACGCTATCTTCGCTACGCCTTATATAACGCAGCAAAATATGTCTGCCATTGGGAGCCAACATTTGCAGCATATCTTGCCAAAAAACGAGCGGAAGGCAAACACTATAATGTTGCCATTTCACATGCTGTCAAAAAGCTGGTACGAGTTATTTATCATCTCGAAAAATCAAACCAACAATACATCAAATCAGCTTAAACATTTCTAATTCAATACTCCCTTTTTTGAGCACCTATAACGATGCTCTTTTTGTCATACAGTTTTCAATGTTCAAAGAACTCTCATTAAGTTCAAAATATATCTAAAATGGATTTCTGCACATTATTCAAAAAATATCATTTTTAGACTTGACTTTTAATAGTTAGTCTATAAAGTAAAAAAGATACCTTCATTATGATAGTTTAAAACCCTATACCATTTCTTCTATATAAAAATTTTCCATAGTTTCTAATTCTGTTATTTCCCCACTTTCATGTTTAATAGCACCAAATCCCACAAATCCTAATATTACTATTATTACCCAAAAAATAAAGGTAACCAAAAGAACAATTCCTATTATCTTCCAAATCTTTCGCCACCGATTATTTTTTATAGCTAATTGTTCATTAATCCGAGCCAATTGTTCTGCTATTGCATTATGCTTTTCTTCATCCTTTACTTCCAACTTTGCCCCTAACAATTCATTCACTGGAACTTCAAAGACTTCTGCCATTTTTATTAGAGTATCTGCGTCTGGTACTGATAGTCCTTTTTCCCATTTACTTATAGTTTGACGGACTACATTTAACCGAATTGCCAACTCCTGTTGAGAATATCCTTTTTTCTTTCTTAACTTTTTTAAATTTTCTTGAAACATTTTTATTCCTCCATTTTTATTTGTATTTTTGTCAGCTTGGTGTTTTACCGTTACTGTTCACTCACAAGCTTGACACATGCTGTCAAGCTATGTGCTAAAATGTAAAACAGCCAAGAATCCAGCCTTTTGCCGAAGGCAAACTTTAAACAGGCTGGATTCCGTTACTGTTAGCACCGTAGGTGCAAACAGTAACATTTTACCTCCTACCAACGTCTTAAACATATCATAAATTCTTCTATTTTTGCAAGCAACGCAAGTTAACATCCCTATACTTTAAGACCATCTGGTTACTGTTCACGTTGATGCTCACATTAAACGAATCCATCCTACTTATAATTCCCCTTCGGCAAAAGGCCGGATTCTTTGCTACCACTACTTATTCTTACGAACTTTATAGGACATTTTGCCCAATGGAACAACCTTTCCTATAGACCAACAAAAAGAGAACCACTACAACTTGTAGTGATTCCCTTCTATCATTTTAAACCTCAATTATTCTATTTCTTTTTTGCGGTTACTTTAATGTTCTTCTTCACCGTTTTCTTAGAACCATCTGTAGCATACACAGTAATAGTATACTTACCTGCTTTCTTTGGTTTCCAATATGCAGTCTTCTTTGTATTATATTTCTTAATTACTGTAGCCTTCTTCTGACCATTTTTCTTTACAACAAACTTAAACTTCAATGTTCCCTTACTTGCTGTACCCTTTACTGTAATCTTAATCTTCTTATTAATCTTTACAGTCTTTTTGCTTACAGTTACTTTCGTAATCGCAAGTTTCTTCTTAACAGTTTTTGCTGTAATTTTATATTTTGCAGAGTTTGATACTTTCGAACCATTTGCATCTGCTACAGTTACAGTTACTGTATAAGTTCCTGTCTTGGTTGGTTTCCATGTTACAGTATTCTTACTTGTATTCTTAGCAATTGTCTGTGTAAATCCATTGGATAACTCAGCAACAAATGTATACTTATAACCTGCTTTTCCCCCCGTTACATTAGCCACAAGGCCAATACTTGTTCCAAGTTTCTGCGGAGAAGCTTGCTTAAATCCTAAAAGAACTTGTATCTTGGATGGTGCTTTTGTTGGAGATGTTGTAGTAATTGGCTTTGTACTTTCAAGCGGATTATTATTTCCTGTATCGCTGGTAGGTGCTGGCACTATACTAGCTGGTGTCTCACTGGCTGGTATCTGACTTGCTGGTACCTGACTTGCTGGTGTTTCACTTGCTGGCACATCTGTAGCTGGTGTTTCGCTGGCTGGCACATCTGTAGCTGGTGTTTCACTGGCCGGTACTTCACTGGCTGGTGTCTCGGTTTGTACAATAGTACCATTAGATTCAATCGTATATGATTTCTTTATAACTACAGTCTTACCTGCTTCATCTTTCATGGTCACTTGTATAGTGTGGCTTCCAGCTACTGGATTCCATGTATAAGTATCCTTTGCAGATGCAGCCTGTACAACTTCTCCATCTACAGCAAATTCGTATGTGCTGGATCCTGTCTGGTTATATCCGATTGCTTTTAACTCTAATGCTGTTCCCTGTAGCTGTGGTGAAGATTTATCTGCACCAAAGTTTACTATCATTGTGGTAGTGTCAGGTATAGTGGTTGCTGGTGTCTCACTGGCTGGTACTTCACTTGCTGGTGTTTCACTTGCTGGTACATTAGACGCCGGCGTCTCACTGGCTGGTACTTCACTTGCTGGTGTTTCACTTGCTGGCACACTAGAGACTGGTGTGTTGCCAGTTGGTACTGGAGTTGCTGGTGTTGGAGTTTTAACTTCACCTCCACCCTGATTTCCATTACCATTTGAATTTCCTACTGCTGCAAGTGGTACAGTAATAATGTCAAGGTCCTCTTTTTCCATAGATGTACTTGGATCTTTTGAATATGCTTCCTTAGTATTATCTACCATAGATGGATCGTGAGGAATACAGTCTAATGCAGAACTACCTCTTGTTCCAAATCCCATAATACCAATACCATTTTCTTCAATATAAGAACTATCAATTCCTAATACTTTTAAAGGAATCGTATAAGTAAAAAATGTATCATACTTTCTATTATGAGGAGTTGATGCAGTAAGTGCATCTTCATACTTTTCAATATCATGTGCATCCGCTACATCCGTCGATCCATGTAATTGCATAATTGTAGGAGAAATGCTTCCATCCTCACTAGTATATGTAATACCATTCTCTTTGTATGATAAGCAATACTCTGGATCATAACTTGTAGTTCCGTCGCTCTTAGCAAGAAACAACCCTGGTGTTCCAGATCCCTTTGCACTTCCAATAAAGAAATGGTCTACTCTTGTTTCAAATTCCAAATTCAATCCCCATACATGCTCATCATTACTTGCAGCTTCCATCTTACCACTTATCGCTGTTTTATTACCAACATTTATAGCAAGTACAACCGGTATATCAGACATTTTACCCCCATCAGACAATGGTCCATCTCCTTCTCTTGACCAAGTATCTGTGGTGTTTACAAACTCCATACCTACATATAAGTTACTGTCATCCCATGCTGCATACAATCCATAACAGTCAGCTACGCTATTTTCATGACCACCATTCCATGCATTTGGCACATCCCATGCACCACATTGTGCTATAAGCATATCAGCAGAAAATCCTGTCATCCCTGTAATTGCTGTGGATGTTCTTTTTCCTATTTGTCCATTTGGATTTGTTGCATACATTCCATCATTTTCTGCTGCTGCATTCACTTCTGCAGCATCTGCTACGATTTCAAACAAGCTTTGAATCTTCATAACAGCATTACCCATAGCAACCATTCCAGAAGCCTGTTGTCCTGCTGCTAATTCTTTATCAAATACTTTCTTATATGTAAATGTCTTTGTTGTAGTTCCTGCAATTACTGTTAATGTAACATCAGAATCTGCAATTTTACCCTGTCCTAAAACAGCATTTGTTTTTCCTGTAAAGTTTCTTACAGGACCATTATCTACACTATAACTACCATTCACACCTTCACCTACATTAATTTCAACTTCCATAGTTTCTGTGGTAAAGGAGGTTCCATCTTCCTTAGAAACTTGAATAGCTGCTACCGGTGCTTCTGTTACAGGTGTTTCACTTGCTGGTAGCTGTGTGGAAAGTATTGTAAATTCTGGTGCTTTGTTCGCCTTTTTTGCATTAGGTGAAACAGTTGCAGGTGTATCGTCTGATACCGTTTTCATAGTTGTACCATCATACTCCATGTAACCCGTTACGGCATATCCTTTTGCCATTTCTCCACCAGAAGGCTCTTGCCATGTACCATTATTATTAAAGATAGCCAACACTTCATCTGTTAGTGATTCATTGGCGTATACATAGTAATCTCCCTCTTCTGTCATCTGGGTTCCCGGCCAGCTTCCTACTGGCTCTTTTACTGGTGTTGTATCTGTGTATAAATACAAATATGGAGCTGAACTCAAATTTGTAAATACAGATTTTTTCACTCTGACTTTCAAACCTGTTGTTACTGGTGTTGTGCCTGTAGATCCTGTTGTATAGGTATAAGTCTTTGTAACATCTACAGTTTTTCCATCCTTACCTTTTGCCTTTACATATAAAGCATAAGCATCTCCATTATTCTCTGCACCTTCACCGATTTTCACAGTTGCTTTTCCGTCTTTAATCTCCGTCCAAGCTGCTCCGTCATTACTATAATATGCATATTCAGCATCTTTTACTGTAATGCTTGTTTCAAAAGCTTTATCAAAAGAGCCATTGTCTTTTGATACGCTAATACTTGCAGCACCTACAGGCGTTTCTGTAGCTGGTGTTTGGCTAGCAGGTGTTTCTGTAGCTGGTGTTTCTGTAGTTGGTGTTTCTGTAGTTGGTGTTTCACTTGCTGGTGTAGTAGTACTTGGTGTTAAAGTTGCTGGTGTTGTTCCATTCGCATCATATAATACCACAAATGAATTACCCTTTACAAAACCAGATACTTTACCTCCAGATACCGTAAAGCTTCCATTCTGTCCGCTGGCATCTTCATATGTACCATCCTGCAATCCGCTTAAACCACTTACTTCAAAGTTCTTGCTGCTGCTGTCATAGTTTGTCACCACCAAACCCTTGTTGCCACGCTGGATAATTGCAAGACCATCCTTTACAGAAGTTGTTTCACCAACATCTGCCATGGCATTTTTAAATTTATTTACTGCAGCAACTTTTTTATCTTTCCAATCAAAGTTTTTGGTACTTATACCAAGAGTACCATCAATCTTATTACTTGCATCATTATCATCTGGGTTAGCTGGATTAGAACATCCATCCGGTCTTGCAAAATAAAGTGCTTGTGCATCTGCTCTTGCACCTACTGTAGACCATGCAAGCATAATCTGTGCATCAGACATATAGTTCGCATGTCCTTGTAACCCTGTGCTTCCCCAGTGGTTCAAATATGTATCATGATTTTCTACCCATGTGATTAACTTATCAGCAGAAACTGTTCTGGTATAGTCAAAAGCTGTTTTCTTAGTTACTTTTGATGCCCCACCTTGTACCAAGTCTTTCATATCCCAGCCTTTCTGGCTCTCAGTGACTTTGATACCATCATTTACATAATATTCATCTGGCACAGGCATACCATTCAAAATTTCCCCATATACCAATGCATCTGGTTTCTTTGCAGAAACGGCTGCACTAATTGTCTTCCAGAATGTGTCTCTGGAATTTCCAGAATCACTGGTTGTACCAATATGTTTTGCAGCATCATAACGGAATCCTCCTGCTCCCATATCAAGCATAGACTCAAGGTAATTTACCATTCTTTGCTGTACATCTTCACGACCTGTATCAATATCCGGCATACCAATATTAGAACGCACCATCATTTCACGGTTATTATCATATTCTCCTGTAAACTTCACTCCCGTATTGTGAAATTTGTCATTTGTCCACCAAGAGTCTACTTCTCCTTTTCTATCGCCACAAGCTCCCTGTCCGGTTCCTGCCATGTGGTTTGCTACTACATCCACAACTATGGAAATACCATAATCCTTAGCGGTTGCACACATTTCCTTGAACTCATCTGCAGAACCAAGACTGTTACCAAATTTATAATCGTATGGCTGGTATAATTTCCACCAGTCATTATTGGTTGATGCTGATTCACAAACCTGACATGGTGATACCTGCACCAAAGAATATCCTGATTCTGCAATGTCTTTCATGTTCTTTGTTACATCAGTAAATTTCCAGTCCCATGCATGTAAAATGTTACCTTCCGTTGCTGATACTAATCCATAATTATTTGCAGCATCCGTCTGAGTTGCTTGTTCTGCTTCAGCGACTACTCCTGTTCCACACACAAAACCGTCATAAGTGTTTGAACCAGATGCTGAAACAGGTGTACTCCCAAGAATGGTGGTAGTTCCCATCATAACTGCCATCAAACTTCCTATCGCTCTTCTTTTTAAGTTATGCACTTTTTATTCCTCCTTTTTCATAAATGTGGCTGACCTCTCAGACCACATAGGACTTCTGGTTTTTAAATACCTTTGTCCTATTATTCTTTACGCATCAAGTAAAGAATTCAATTTTCACTGTATTTATTATATAACAAATTTTTGCTTTTTTCCAATACAATTTTAAAATATTCTTAACATTTCTTTAATAATTACGCTCCTATTTCTTTGTTGCTTTTTCCCTTATTTCATTGTTTTTATCGTATATTTTTGTGTATTATTTACAATTTCGTTTTTTTTCACAAAAAAAAGTATACAATTTTATTTCCTTTGTTCTGCTTACATAAAGTTTGTGCATGTAACGGTTTTTCACAACATATATTAGGAAGACAAACGAAAAAAAGGATTTTATTATGGATTTTCATACCTTATCACCTGAAGAAGCACTAAAAGAACTTCATACTAATGCTACAACCGGGCTATCCGATAAGGAGGCAAAAAAACGTTTCAAACAATATGGAAGCAACTCTATGCCAGAACCCAAAAAGAAAAGTCTGTTTTCCCATTTTATTGCTCAATTTGCAGACTTTATGATCCTAGTTTTGGTAATTGCTGCTGCCGTATCCTTTTTTGCATCCATGTTAGAAGGAGAAATCAATCTAGTCGACCCTCTTATTATTCTTGCCATTATTATACTAAATGCCTGCCTTGGTGTATTTCAAGAACACAAAGCAGAGCAGTCCCTAGATGCTTTAAAGAAATTGTCAGCCCCAGATGCCACAGTTCTCCGGGATGGAAAAACTATACAAATTCCAGCAAAAAATCTGGTTCCGGGAGACATTATTTATCTGGAAGCAGGCAGTTTTGTCCCTGCTGATGCCAGATTATTATCAGATGTTTTACTAAAAGCTGACGAATCTGCTTTAACTGGAGAGTCACTCCCTACAGAAAAACACACAGATTTTGTTTTTTCTGCAGATACCCCTATGGCAGAACGGACCAATCTGGTATACTCCTCTTCCATTATTACAAATGGGCGTGGAACAGCGGTTATTACCCACACTGGTCTTTCTACCCAGATTGGTGCTATCGCACAAATGATTTTGGAAGATAATGCCCCTGCTACACCTCTTCAGAAAAAGTTATCCCAAACAGGAAAAATCCTGGGCATTGCTGCTTTATGTATTTGTGTAGTTATTTTTCTTCTTGGAGTTCTGGGAAACCGACCTGTATTAGATATGTTCCTTACTAGTGTTTCTCTAGCTGTTGCTGCAATTCCTGAAGGTCTGCCATCTATTGTTACAATTATGCTCTCTATTGGTGTCCAGCGTATGGCAAAAAATAATGCTGTCATCCGAAAGCTTCCAGTAGTAGAAACTTTGGGCAATGCTACTGTAATTTGTTCTGATAAAACTGGAACTCTTACTCAAAACAAAATGACTGTAACAAAATTTTGTACACAGGACGGTCAAGTAGACTTATCTTCTCCTACCGGTAAATTTGCCCTATCTCTTGGTGCCCTTTGTAATAATAGCCACACTTCAAATACGGACTTTGGTGACCCTATGGAGCTGGCTCTTTTGTCTGCCGGGGAAAAATATAGTATTTATCAATCCCGTCTTGCCAGTCTTTCCAGACGGCAAGCGGAATTTCCTTTTGACTCTGTCAGAAAATGCATGACTACAATATACCATTCCAGCAGTATATTTCCTGAAACTTTAAGAAAAGAATCTTATCTTAGCATTACCAAGGGTGCTCCTGATGTATTACTGCCCCGTTGTACCCATTATTATGATAATGGTACATTAAAACCTCTTGGCAGGGATATTTATCAAAAGCTCCTTGATTATAATAAAGAAATGGCATCTAATGCCTTACGGGTGATTGCCATTACCTGCCGTACCCTTCCTTCACTCACTCGGGATGCTGCTCCCAGTCAGATAGAAAAAAATCTTATCTTTGTAGGATTATTCGGACTTCTTGACCCTCCCCGTCCTGAGGCTGTAGAAGCAGTGCTTACTTGTAAACGTGCGGGAATACGAACTGTTATGATTACGGGAGATCATCTTCTTACTGCCAGAGCCATTGGGGATCAAGTTGGTATTTGTGCAAACCAAAAAGCATCCATTACTGGTGTAGAATTGGATGCTTTATCAGATGAGGAATTACAAAAAAATGTAAACCAGTATGAAATTTATGCCAGAGTATCTCCTTCCCACAAAGTCCGTGTAGTGAATGCTCTCCAAAAACAAGGCAATGTAGTTGCCATGACTGGTGATGGTGTAAACGATGCTCCTGCTTTAAAAATTGCTGATATTGGTTGTGCTATGGGCAATAGCGGCACAGATGTAGCCAAGAATGCAGCCGATATGATTTTAATGGATGATAATTTTTCTACAATTGTAGAAGCTGTTCGGGAAGGCCGGGGAATCTATGACAATATACGAAAAGCTATTCATTTTCTCCTATCCAGTAATATTGGTGAGCTTATGACAATTTTTACTGCTATTTTGTTTGGACTTTCCATTCCGCTTCTTCCAGTACAGCTCCTTTGGATTAACCTAATTACAGACTCCCTTCCAGCAATTGCACTTGGAATGGAGCCCCCAGAAAGTGGCATTATGCGAAGACCTCCCACACCAAAAAACAAAACTCCGTTCTCTGACGGTCTGGGTATAAAAATTGTAGTAGAAGGCTTGATGATAGGCTCCCTTGCACTTACTGCTTATATATTGGGATGCAAATATTGTTCTGGTGCTTCTCTTGTCCTCGGCCGTACTATGTGTTTTGGTGTGCTTAGTCTCTCTCAGCTTTTCCATGCTTTTAACATGAAAAGTCTGACTACGTCTTTGTCCCAAATAAAGCTTACCAATAATCCAAAACTTATTTTTTCTTTCTTTATATGTTCAGCTTTATTGGTATTGGTAATTTCCGTTCCTCTATTGGCTAATATATTTCAGGTAACACCTCTTTCCTTATTCCAGTGGGTATTGGTTTGGTTTCTGTCCTTCCTGCCTATTGTAATTGTAGAGTTTCAGAAAAAGTTATCAGTTAAATAAAATATATTTACAGCACACTACTCAGCCTCCAGTCCATCACTCTGCTGATGGGCTGGACTCTGAATAGTTACCCATAACACAGTTTTCAATTCTGCATCTTAATTTGTTCGTCTTGTATTAACGGATATCTATTTAGCAGTGTCCCATCTAAATTTTCTTTATACATATCTATCGCTGTAATTTGATGATTCTCATAAGTAGTATAATAATAAATTCCCTTATCCCCATTACAGCAGGATGTATAAATAGTAATCTCATACTTTCCCTCTCCTACATCACAACACCCCCGCTGTTGTTCCACAGATCCTAGGATATGAAAAAACTGGTTGACACTCTCTGCTTCTGTATCTTTAGAAACAGAATTCATTTTTGTAAAAGCAACCCTGACAAAACGGGATTGGGAGGATAAATCACCAGGAAGTCCCAAAGCTCCCATACCACGGCTATATGTGTGTAATGGTAATTTATCAGAAAAATGATTTTTAGGAGATTTTGGAGACAAATGCATATAATCATTCAGTCGAAACATTTGTTCATTGAATGGTGGATTATTTGTCAATACTCCTACTGGATTGTCATAAATTTTAATTCCCTCTTTCATGGATTCTACCGTTATGGTTTGGTCACGATCCGCAATAATCCAATGAAGTTGGGCAGGTGGTAATTCTTCACTGAAAGAAATATTCGTAAGATTAATTCTATCCAGCAATTTCCTTGCCTCATTTACTGTAGCACATTGCCCAAGTATCCATGGTATAAATTCAAAAGAAGCTATATTATCTTTATCCTCTACCTCTTCCTTATAATCCGCATTGCCCACAAAATTCAAACCAGCCATACCAAGCCCTTTTTCATTCACTGCATCATAATACAATGGATAGTCACATATAACATGTGCCATTCCAATCATGGCATAATGTTTTTCCATAGTTCCCATACAGCGAAATTGGAAGGAATAATTACGTGGGGTTATTGTAACTTCATCCCCATAAGAAAACTCATAATCTAATGTGCGGCCAAAATAAAAATCCTTTGTTTTATAAGTTGCTGCTGTACACATAAAATCACCTCATATACGTATTATTTTCTAAAATCTATTGAAAATCCTTCATATATTCCCACTGGTACATCCTTTTCAAAAGAATATTCTTCCATTGTTTCTTTTTCAAATCTATATGCCATAACCTGTTCTTTTGCAGGGTCAACAATCCAATACTCCCTAACACCTGCACTATGATATTTAAAAAGTTTTGTATAATAATCCATATGTTTACTGGAAGGTGAAACAATTTCAATTATCCAATCTGGTGCTCCGTGACATCCCTTTTCGTCCACTTTAGAAGAATCACAAATAACCGAAATGTCCGGCTCCACATAATTAAAGTCATCTTTATTCAAAAAAACAGCAAATGGTGCTGGAAAAACTTCACAATCTCCATTATGTGAATCAATATAATTTGCAATATTTTGATTCAGTTTACTTACCAAACGTTGATGTGTCCTGCTTGGCGGATCCATATAATAGATTTGTCCATCCATCAGTTCTGCTCTTTCTGCATCCGGTAATGCATAAATGTCATCAATGGTATAAATTTTTTCTCTCTTGATTGCCTCCATACTATCTACCTGCTTTCTAATTTATATTTTTCATTTTTTACCATAATTATACACTAGTTTCTTTAATTTAAAAAGTATATGAGATGTGAAAGATTTCATCAATGAAAATTCATATTTATCAGTTTTGCAATATTTCTCTCAAATATTATAATATTCATATTACTATAATTCATAAATATTAATTAATTTTATTGAGTTTAAAATATGCATTTAACTCTATCTTTTTCACAAAATGCTATTATTATAATATAACTCAATATCAGTTAAAAATCATAAATTTACTGCAAACTAAAAAAGTGTTATCAATAAATATAGAAAAAATTCCTAATTTACAAAACTTTACACTACATAAATAGCAAAATGAAAAATGTCGTATTGGCTTTAGATGCGAACAGTAACTAGTAAAAGTGCAGACCTGCCTAGACTGCTATAATAATTCTTCCATCAAACTCCATGTAATTTTGACATAATTCCAAAATAATAGTATAATAATTTTATGCAGATTATTAGAATGGGATTTGAGGGGAAGTGATCTTATGGCAGTATCAAAGTTTCCAGTAACGAAACAGCCTTATGATGCAACATTAGAAGAAAATATGTCTATGTATGACAAACTGCCGTACAAACGGAACGAGGATATGTGCAATGCCTCAACATTGGCATTAGAAACTGGTAATTTAATCAAGTATTACCGCTGTACAGAAATAGATTCTATTGATATCAAAACACAGGATGAACATTTTTCAGCCATTGCTGATGCTCATATTCAGGCTTATGAGAAGGAGCTTTTAATGCTTCATCAAAAATTTCCCACCATTTATGGTTCCTTAGAATTGGAAAATTCCTCTGAGAATCCTCCTTTGTTAGAGGAAGATTCTCCTACACAGGAGAAATAGTGGTTGGTACTTTTAAACCATAACAACAAAAGATTTAAGAAACGAGGTAATATTTATGAAACTTTGGGGCGGTCGCTTTACCAAGGAAACAAATCAATTGGTACATAATTTTAATGCATCCATTGGTTTTGACCAAAAATTTTACAAACAGGATATTGCCGGCAGCATTGCCCATGTAAGTATGCTTGCCAAACAAGGTATCCTGACTGATGAGGAGAAAAATGCTATCATAACCGGACTGCAGGGTATTGAAACAGATATCACTAACGGCACTTTGGTTATTGATGGAACACATGAAGACATTCATAGTTTTGTGGAAGCTCATCTTATTGAGCGGATTGGCGATGTAGGTAAGAAATTACACACTGGAAGAAGCCGTAATGATCAAGTTGCTTTAGACATGAAACTGTATACCAGAGACGAAGTTGTTGCTTTGGATGGTTTATTAAAAGATTTACTTTTAGAACTTCATAAGATTATGGAAAATAATCTGGATACCTACATGCCTGGATTTACACACTTACAGAAAGCACAACCAGTTACATTAGCACACCACATTGGTGCATATTTTGAAATGTTCAAACGGGATCGTTCACGTTTATCTGATATTTACAAACGTATGAATTACTCACCAATTGGTTCTGGTGCTCTTGCAGGTACAACTTATCCATTAGATCGCGATTACACTGCAAGTCTTTTGGAATTTGAGGGTTCTACCAGAAATAGTATGGATTCTGTATCAGACAGAGATTATTTGATTGAGTTATTATCTGCACTTTCTACTATTATGATGCATTTAAGCCGCTTTTGTGAAGAGATTATTATATGGAATTCTAATGAATATCAATTTGTGGAGATTGATGATGCTTATAGTACCGGAAGCAGCATTATGCCACAAAAGAAGAATCCGGATATTGCAGAATTGGTACGTGGTAAGACAGGCCGGGTATATGGAGCCCTAATGTCACTTCTTACCACTATGAAGAGCTTGCCTTTGGCATATAATAAAGATATGCAAGAAGATAAAGAACTTACCTTTGATGCTATTGATACTGTAAAAGGCTGTATTGCTTTATTTACAGGCATGATGGCTACTATAGAATTCAAGAAAGATAATATGAATAAGAGTGCCAGAAATGGTTTTACAAATGCAACTGATGCTGCAGATTATTTAGTAAACCATGGTGTTCCATTCCGTGATGCTCATGGTATTGTTGGTCAGCTTGTATTATTCTGTATTGAAAAAAATATTGCTCTGGATGATATGACATTAGAAGAATTTCAAGCAATCAGCCCTGTATTCCAAGAGGATATTTATGAAGCAATCAGCATGGAAACCTGTGTAAAAAAACGTAACACTATTGGTGCTCCTGGTCAGGAAGCTATGAAACAAGTAATTGAAGAAAATCGTAAGTATTTAAATGAATAAACCAAGGTAACTATTCAGGTAGAAGCACGCATTTACTGCGTGTTTCGTAAGAAAAAGTAAATTTAGTAATGTTTAAGCCCCTTTGCCGAAGGCGAATTATTATGGGCTTAAACGTAACTGTTCATGATTCTGAACAGTTATAAACCAAGATTATTCTCGACCTTAAACATAGAGAAATCCCCTCTTTGTATATTACCACAAAGAGGGGATTTTTTTTCATAATATGATTACTATTCTTTATACTTCAAACAACAAATCTCCATAAGTAGGAACTGGCCAATATTCTTTACCAACCATCATCTCCAACTCATCAATTGGTGCTCTTAATGCTGCCATATCTGCAAATACTACATCCTTAAAGAAGATTGCCTGTTCTTCTCCCTCTTCTTTCTCTGCTGCTGCTTTTACAGATTCATCTAACTTTTTAAGAGCTGCCTTCGCCTGTGCTAAAAGACTTGATGATTGTGTTAACAATTCTTTCTGGACACTTGTGTCAGCTTCTGGACAAGCAGAAACCACTTCATTGATAGATCCTGCAAGGTCTGTTACATAATTGATTACTGCTGGAATATATCTCTTGCTTGCCATATTAATCATAGTCTTCGCTTCAATGTTAATCGCCTTTGCATATGCCTCATAATTAATCTCTACACGAGCCTCTAACTCAGTTCTATTCATAACTTTTAATCTTTCAAACATTTCAACTGTTCTGTCTGTTATCATCTCCGGAATTGCATCTACCATAGTCTTTGTATTTGGAAGTCCACGTTTTTCGGCTTCCTCTACCCAGCCACCTGCATATCCGTTTCCATCAAACAGAATCTTCTGATGTTCTCTCAACGTCTTTTCAATTAAGTCATGCATTGCAGTGCTCTTATCTTCTGCTTTCTCCAACTGATCTGCAAAATCGGATAATACATCCGCAACAATCGTATTTAAAATTGTGTTAGGTCCTGCAATGGATAAAGAAGAAGCTACCATACGGAATTCAAACTTATTTCCTGTAAAAGCAAAAGGTGATGTTCTATTTCTATCTGTTGCATCTCTGTTTAAATCAGGCAATGTACTAACACCTGTTAATAATTTTCCGCCGGCTTTACTTCTTGTAGCTTCTCCTGTCTTAATTAACTGATTTACAATATCTGTCAGCTGTTCTCCTAAAAAGATAGAAATAATTGCAGGAGGTGCTTCATTGGCTCCTAATCTATGGTCATTACCCGGATTGGATGCAGACAAACGAAGCAATGCTGCATTTTCATCTACTGCACGGACTACAGCGGATAAGAACAATAAGAACTGACTGTTTTCATGAGGTGTCTTACCTGGATCTAATAAATTCTTACCTTCATTAGTAACCAATGACCAGTTGTTATGTTTACCAGAACCATTTACCCCTGCAAATGGTTTCTCATGTAACAAACACTCTAATCCATGACGCTTTGCTACTTTCTTCATAACTTCCATTACTAACTGGTTATGATCGGTTGCAATATTTGCTGTTGCATAAATAGGAGCCATCTCATGCTGGGCAGGAGCAACTTCATTATGCTGGGTCTTAGCTAAAATACCAAGAGACCATAATTCATTGTTTAACTCTTTCATGTATGCTGCAATTCTTTCTTTCAATGTTCCGAAGTAATGGTCATCCAATTCCTGTCCTTTTGGAGGCATTGCACCAAATAAAGTACGACCCGTAAAAATCAAGTCATCACGCTGTAAATATTTCTCTCTATCTACTAAAAAGTATTCTTGCTCTGGTCCTACTGAGCAACTAACATCTTTTACTGTATCATTGCCTAGACATCTCAACACACGGACTGCCTGTTCGCTGATTGCTTCCATAGAACGAAGCAATGGTGTTTTCTTATCCAAAGCTTCTCCTGTATAAGAGCAGAAAGCAGTTGGAATACAAAGAATAACCCCTGCTGCATCTTCTTTTAAGAATGCTGGTGAAGTACAATCCCATGCAGTATATCCTCTTGCCTCAAATGTAGCACGGATTCCACCATTTGGGAAAGAAGAAGCATCTGGCTCACCTTTTACTAATTCTTTACCTGAAAATTCAAGGATTACGCCGCCATCTGGCCCCGGCTGAATAAAGGAATCATGTTTCTCTGCTGTAATACCTGTCATTGGCTGGAACCAATGTGTATAATGTGTTGCACCTCTCTCAAGTGCCCATTCTTTCATAGCATGTGCCACTGCATTCGCTACTTCCATATCAAGTTCCTGACCATTTGCCATAATGTATTTTAACTTCTTATATATTGGCTTTGGTAAACGCTCTCTCATTACACT
>JAAVHR010000002.1 GCA_014799595.1 Clostridiales bacterium
GTTCAATTCCTCTTACAATAATTGGGGCACGAAATACTGTACCGTCCAAAATAGCACGAATCGTTCCATTTGGACTCTTCCACATTTCTTTCAAAGTATATTCTTTCATTCTTGCAGCATTTGGTGTAATAGTTGCACATTTTACAGCTACACCATATTTCTTTGTTGCTTCAGCAGAATCAATCGTTACCTGATCATCTGTGGCATTACGATATTCCAAGCCCAAATCATAATATTCTGTGTTTAATTCTATAAAAGGAAGTAATAATTCATCCTTAATCATTTTCCACAGAATTCTGGTCATTTCATCTCCGTCCATCTCAACTAATGGAGTTGTCATTTTAATCTTTGCCATTTGTATTGTATCCTCCTCTACTTATCATATAAAAAAAAGCGAGGTTGAAAGCATGTGCCTTCAACCTTGAATTATCACTTTTCTATTATAACTAATTTCTCGCAATAAAACAAGAGTGTTTTCTATAAAAATATGGTAACAGTTCAGCCATGCAAAAGTATATGTGCAAATTGCACGAGGGAGCTTGCTCACACAGGGCAAGTTGTACATATACTTTTATATGCTTAACGCCATACACGAATATTTTGCCAGCCAATTTATAATACTTTTAGTCATGTTGTATATTCTGGCAAAATATGAATGACATGGCTGAACTGTTACAAAATATGTAACAATTCGATCATAACTTCCTTATTTTACTGTTTTTACACTACTATATATACCATAAACTTTTGTATTGTTTACTATTTTATAAGCCCGGACTTTGATATAGTATTTTGTTCCTTCTTTTAAGTTCTTAATTACAGTGCTTTTTCCAGTTTTTGTAACCGTTTTTTTCTCTGAAAAATCCTTTTTTGAAGAATAAATCAATTGATATCCATCTGCATCAGTTACTTTCTTCCAACTTGCTGTTACTTGGTAGTTTGCAGAATTTGACAAAGAAGATGATGATGCATTCGCTCCCTTCTTTACACTTAAACCTGTAACTTGATTTACACTTGTAAGTGCTATTTCCAAATCAGAAATCACTTTTTTTCTAGTATCTTTTCCAAAGTATCCATCTGGAGATAAGCCTTTCTTCTTTTGATATTTCTTTACAATATTTCTATCTTTAGTGGTATATTTTCCATCTACAGAGATAGAATATTTCAATGTCTTAAGAGCCAATTCTACCCACTTTACATCTTCACCAGTCATATTTTTCTTTTTATCATAATATATAGTTCTGGTAGGAACCTGATATTTGTTTAGTGGATTCTTCACAGAAGATACAACCATAGATGCTGGTATAGTAGTTTCTGTTGGTTGTATCGTTACAATCACCGTTGCTGTTGGTTTTACTGTTGCTGTTGGCTTTACTGTTGCTGTTTCTTTTACCGTTGCAGTCGGCTTTACTATTGCTGTTGGCTTTACTGTTGCTGTTGCTTTTACCGTTGCTGTCGGCTTTACCGTTGCTGTCGGCTTTATTGTTGCTGTTGGCTTTACTGTTGCTGTTGCTTTTACTGTTGCTGTTGGCTTTACTGTTGCTGTTGCTTTTATCGTTGCAGTCGGCTTTACCGTTGCTGTTGCTACTACAGAATCTGTCGGTTTTACTGTAGCGGTTGTAAAAACCTCTTTGATTACACGATACATACTTAAAGTTTCCCATGTATGCTTATAAACTTTAGAGATAGACACACAACAACCAATGGCAGGATCATCAAACAAAATCTCATCCCCAACTACTTGCTTGGCAACAATGTAATGTGTACCACTTCCATAACTTCCTCCCACAATAACTCCTTGAGGATATTTTTCAAGAAGTCCTTTTATAAATGCCTGTTTTTCCTTTACAGACTTGCTGCTTATACTTCCTGTTTCTGATATATTAACATTGTATGCTGATGCAATTTTACTATGTACAACATAATTAGAATAACCATTTGCAACATACACATCTACAGGATTCACATCTTTTCCCATATTTTTCAGTATCATTGCATAAGAAGTAATATAACACAAGGATGTCAATGTCTTCCCATTATAACTCCAGCCCTTCTGGCTATAATAATGCTCGTCCTCTTGAACAGCATATACAGTTACTGCTCCGTTATTTGTCTGGTTCACCAAAACAGAAAAAAGCATAGTTAACATTATTAAAAATGCAAATTTTCTCTTCATATTTTTTCTCATCTGTTATCAAACTCCTTTATAATATTCTTGAAAATCATAAAAATCTTAATGAAACTTCTATAATAATATATAATCTTGGTAACTATTCAGGTAGAAACACGCATTTACTGCGTGTTTACGTAGCAAAATGTATATTTTGATTGTTCTAAGCTCTTCGCCGAAGGCGAATTTTCATGTGCTTAGAACGTAACTGTTCATGGTTCTGAACAGTTACTAATCTTGGTTAAATTAAAGCAATTCCTATCTGTTCACCTGCTTTTTGCAATATCTCTTCTGCAAAAATTACATTTTCCATTGCAAATATTTCTTCTAACTCTTCTGTACTACATGCAAATCCAAACATTTCAATAAACTTTCCTTTGTCCATAGATTTTTTCATTCCATATTCATCAGACAACGTATAAAACTCCTCTAGCACAGTTTGTCCGTTTTGATATACCTGTATAGAAGCAATATCACTATCAAACACAAATGCTGCCATAACTGGTGTCTGATAAACACGGGAAATTTCTTTTCCTGTCTCTTCAAAATTTTCAAAGCCAATTCTATCTGTACTTAAAAGCCCATTTTTATAAACAAATTCTTCTGGATTTTCCCTACATATATCAGAACCTGGCATTGACATCATTTCTCTAAATTCTTCTGGAACATCTTCTAATTCCTCTCCCATTACAGTTGATGGGAATTCTTTTATAAACTGCTCTATTTCTTTTTGCATTTTATCATCTGACACTTTTATATGTACCCTTACTTTTGATAGTCCCATACTTTATTCTCCTTAATAAAAATCGTTCTAAAGAATAACTTCTTATACCAGCTACTCAGTCAAATACCCCGCAGCAAGCTACAGGGCATGACCTAGCTTCTTTTTAGCAAGTTCGCCCCAAGGGGCGAGGTATTTGACCCTTGCGGCAGTCGCCAAATGCGAGCTTGCTCGCACTTGGCTCGTTGCTTCGCGGGAATAAATACAAATTAAGACTTGCCAAATAGCTCCATGCCCACTATGTTATATAATAACATTTCTGTTAGAATTTTACAAGTTTTTCAAAAATTTTGTTACCGTTCACACCTACGGTGCAAACAGTAACCGGAATCCAGCCTGTTTATAATTCGCCTTTGGCGAAAGGCTAGATTCTTGGCTGTTTTACATTTTGGCACATAGCTTGACAGCAAGTGTCAAGCTTGTGAATGAACAGTAACAAAATTTTCTCTTAATCTAACTAAACACAAGTTTAATCTGCTTGACTTTTTCCTTTATTACTTTACAATAAGTAGGTGCGTGTTTCTACCTGAATATTTACAGAAATATTACACATAAGTCTATTATAATGAGAAATGAGGTTATTTTATGTCAAAAAAGCAAAAAAACACAAATTTGGATTTTTTATCCTTTCTAAAGTATGCCACCTCTCCTTATCATGCCATTTTATCTTGTTCTGCTTATTTAGAAGAGTCAGGATTTGAGCGTCTTGATTTTACCAATTATTGGAAGTTAGAACCCGGTATGTCCTATTATACGATTCTTTATGGTACTACCTTATTTGCTTTTCAGATTGGAAAACAGATAACAAAAGAAGATTCAAAATTCCATATAATTGCTTCTCACACCGATCATCCCGGATTCCGAATAAAACCAAATCCTTGTATTTATGAAAAAGGATATTTGAAGCTGAATACAGAAACTTATGGAGGTGCTATTTTAAATAGCTGGTTTGACCGTCCACTTTCTATTGCAGGTAAAGTAGTATTAAAAAGTGACAAAGTTTTTCAGCCAAAAATTCAGTATTTTGATTACCAGCTTCCACTTTTAACCATTCCAAACCTTGCAATCCACATGAACCATAAAATAAATTCTGGTGTAGAATTAAACAAACAGCAGGATATGCTTCCTATTTTTTCTTTGGAAGAGACAAAAGATATAACAAAAGATTATTTCCTATCATTTCTCTCCAAAGAACTAGAGGTGTCGTATGAAGATATATTAGATTATGATTTGTCAATATATAATCCGGAACAAGGATGTAAATTAGGATTACATGAGGAATTTTTGTCAGCTCCAAGAATTGATAATTTATCTTCCGTTTATGCAAGTCTGAAAGCTATCTCCCAAACAGACCCTCTAAGTTCTTCTATCATTACTGTAGCTGCTTTTTATGACAATGAAGAGGTAGGCAGCAGTACAAAGCAGGGGGCAGATTCTTATCTGACACAAATCATTATGGAAAAAATTTATCAAGGACTTTCCTTTTCAAGAGATGCATTAAATAATAGTATTGCACGAAGTTTTCTTCTCTCTGCAGATGTGGCTCATGGCTATCATCCAAATTATGGAAATAAAAGTGATCCAACAAATCTTGTTTCTTTAGGAAATGGTGTTGTTCTAAAAATGAATAGCAGCCAGCGTTATGCAACGGATTCGGAAGCTATTGGTGCTATTATGCAGCTATGCAATCTTTTCCATATACCATATCAGAAATTTGTCAACCGTTCTGACATGGCAGGTGGCAGTACACTTGGATCTATTCTTTCCTCTCACCTGCCTATACACACTGTAGACTTAGGCATTCCAATTCTTGCTATGCATTCTGCAAGAGAAACTGCATGCGAAAAAGATTTAGAGGCTTTATCCGCATTGTGTCTGGCTTTTTATCAACATCATTAAACCTTTCTTATCAAATGAACCATTCTAGAGCAAAGTGGGCAAACCCACATCAACTCCCTTAACCCCTCATTCATAAGGGGATTGCACACTTTGCGTGCCAGATGCGTGTTGCATGTTTTTTGCAACAATACCCCTTACGCATCTGTGCACATCCTCGTGCAGCGTTTTTACTTTATAGGACGAACTTTCCTATAAAGTAAAAAAGGCTGTTCCATAAGAAAACTTTTATGAAACAGCCTTTTATCCCTTTTTATTTATCTTCTTTTTTTTCACGAAGAACAAACTTTCCTTCTTCATTTCTCACATATACACTACCAATAGGTGCATCAATTAGTGGTAAAATTTCTTTATCGTAGTTGGCAATCAGGTTTAATGCAAAAATTGCAATATTTGTTCCATCTGACAAATATTCCACTGTCTCATCACCTGCCATAAATTTCCAACCAGAATCCGGATATTGTGGATTTGGCAACTGTCTCTCCATATAGTTAATCTGACAGCCATCTAAGCTGACACGGTTAGTAACATAACATCCAATCTTACTATCCACCAAGTCCTCTGTTGGATGAAATCCATTAAAATATGGCTTTGGCTTCTGCCAATTGTAATTAGCCCAAATTGCATTGTCATCAGAAAAGAACAACTGCTCTACAGCACCACAGATGGTATCGCACATTTTATCTACTTCTTCAAGATCTCCATTATTCTCATACATAAAATAACATCCGCCACAAATATAGCTAATTGCAAAATCTGACCAGTCCTGATAAGTACGGACTGCCATTTCCCCAAAATCAGAAATAATCTGACAAGCAAGTTCTTCGTCAATATATCTACAAAGATATGCTTCTCTTGCAATCTGAATACTTTCTGCCACATCCCATGCAATATATCCCTTTGAACCTAGTAATTCCTCAAAAGGTTTTGAGAATTCCATAAGTTCTTCAAAACGTTCCCGATTCTGTTCTTTTAAATCTTCTATCTTGAAAGTAGGTCTATTATGCCAAAAACTCCAGAAATCAAAATATTTTCTGCCGCACCCATAACTGCGGACTCTGGATAAATACTGAATGATTCCCTCTTTGTCCGTTGCTTTGGTTTTGTGTGCAAGATGTGCTTTTAGCTTTTCCATATCCGGATGGTCTGTTGGTACTAATCCTACCGGCTTTGTTCTTGATAAAACAGAATGTATTGCTGTCATACAAATGCAAAAATCAAAAGGATTTAATTCCTTTCTCTCGCCAAATTGGGCAAACTCTAACCTAGTTTGTAAAATTTTAATTTTACGAACAACTTCATCCATTATTTCACTCATTTATGTATACTCCTTTACCGCCGTTCACAATTTGACTAGGTGGTCTCTTCGCTCACGTTTATTCTCGTACTTATCATTATAACCTTTTTTCTTTTTCCTTGCAACCTAAACTTAATATGTCTGCCTCACACATTGTAACTAATGTTACTGTTCACTCACAAGCTTGACACTTGCTGTCAAGCTATGTGCCAAGAATGCACAGGACAAACGCATGAATGAACAAATTGTGAACAAATCACTTCTGTGAGCGTTTTTTTTNCATATTATCCTGATTTTATCAATTTTGTCTTCCAAAAACGCCTCAGAGAACATTCAATTTGATATTTGTTTACAGAATGTTCACAGTTTATTTACTCATGCGTTTATCCTGCAAGAATGTAGAATAGCCAGTAACAGTTCTTAATCACCAACTACATTTGCCGTCCAGCATCGCCATATCTTTTCTAATGCAAAAAAGAAATCCACTTCATCTACTGGCTTTGCTGTATAGATTGGCTCCTCTTTCCATATTTTATCATTCAAATAATAATACATGCTTCCTACTTTTTCATTTGCTTGTATTGGTGCCACCAAATTTTCTTGTAGTTCCATGACAACTTTTTCTGTTTCCTGCCCATCTGATAACATAGATACTGTGATTTCTTTCGTTTTTAAAGAAACCTCTGTTTCCTTTCCTGTTAATACTTGCAAAGTTGGCAGATTAATCTTTTCTTGGAAAAAATCTTGTTTTGAATAATAGGTGAAACCGTAATCCATAAGAGCTTTCGTATCACTCCATTTATAATTTTTGTTTGGTGGCCATCCAGAACCAAGCACCGCAGAAACTAGGACATCATCTCCTCTTTTTACAGCACCCACAAAACAATATCCTGCATTCCCTGTAAATCCTGTTTTTACACCGATTGCTCCATTATACATTTGTAAAAAGCGGTTTTTATTTGAAACCACAAAGTTTCTTCCCTTTGTAATTTCTCTAAAGGAGTGGCTGGATGTCCTGATAATCTCTAAAAACTTCTCATTCTTTATGGCGTATGCAGCTATTTTACATAATTCTTCTGCTGTCGTATAATGTTCTGTTGCATCCAGACCATTTGGAGTAACAAAATTAGTTTGTTTACACCCTATCTCTTTTGCTTTTTTATTCATAAGACTTGCAAAGCCCTCTACACTGCCACCTACATGTTCTGCAAGAGCTACGGCTGCATCATTATGACTTTCCAACATCAGGGAATAAAGCAAATCCTTAAGATAATATTGTTCTCCTGTATTGATATTCAACTGCACATCTGGCTGTCTGGCTGCATTTTTTGATACTGTAACTATATCATCCATACCGCCATACTCCAAAATTACAATACAGGTCATAATTTTTGTTGTGCTTGCCATTGCCATTTTCGTATCCTGTTTTTTTCCGAATAAAACACGGCCTCCATGGGCATCATACAAAGCTGCCGAACGGGCATATAACGCATCTGGTTCTTTTTTTTCAACAGATACTCCTTTTTTTTCGTATAAAATGGTCGTTGTGCTTTTTCCTTTTCCCATTCCTTTTTGAAAATGTTTCTCATATTGTAAAACCCTATTCTCCATACGTCCTAATAAAGAATAGGTGCATCCACATAATAACAAAAGTAAACCAAGCTTTCTCATCCACGCCCTATTACTCATAACATCCTACCTTTTTTTCTTCTCTTGCTATAGTATGCATAATAATAACTGTTCAGAACACTCTCAAAGTTATCTCTACAATAGGATTTACTTTTCTTTCTTTGATTTTGTTGTCTTTTTTTTGCTTGTCTTTTTCTTCTTTGCTTCTTCCTTTTCTTTCAACAAATCCTGACCAAATATAATATAATAGTGAATCCCTGGTTTTGTAAAATATCCATCCTTTTCCATTACCAGATATTCTACAATTTGTACCTGTTTAGCAGTTAAATCAGTACTATATTTCACCTCTCGGATCTCTTCGAGTAACAAATGTTTTTTATTCAAAAGGGCATCTACATACTCCAACTCTATTTCCCTTGAACCATTCCCAATGCCCTCTAATACCTTTTCATACTCTTCTTCTAAAGTCACATCTAATGTAGCATTTTTACTTGGTATCTTTACCTCTGTCAATTTTGTTGTGCTACGAAGAAGAATTTTCCTATCTCCACATTCTTCTCCTTTAAAATTTAACATTCTGCCTATAAATTGTGTAAAACATACCAAAGATAAAACCGTACAAATGATTCCTATAATCCTCCAGTGAAGAGCAAGTATTTTCTTTTTATATTTTCTTCTGCGGTTATCAAAAGCAATTATAATTCCCGTTAATAGAAGAAAGAACAGACCACCAGCTAATAATGAAAAAATTGTCATTTTATATTCTCCTATATTCTAATTTTTGATTATTCATATGCTGTAACTTTTTTAGAAAGTGTTAAACTACGGAATATAAGTATTGGATGGACTTGCTGTAGCGGCAGGTGTACTGGTAATAGAAGGTTTTCTGGTTACAATAACCCTGTTTGCTGCCTCTTCTTTTTCCTTTTCTACTCTCTGCTGGTCTCTTTCCATACGATTTGCCTTTGCAGAAGCTTCTGCAGTTTGATTTTGCTGCTCCATTTGTATATCTGCTGCATTTTTTGCTGCCAAAGATGCAATCCTTTGTTTTTCTGCATTATATTCTGCAAGAAGTGTATCATACTCACTATAAGCTGCACATTGTGATAAATATGTGGAAGCTAAGTCTAACATTTCGTAAGTATAATCTGTAACCCAGTCAGTAGTTTGTTTCACAACATTTAAAGCATTGCGGAAACGGGTAATTGCTAAATTCTTTTCTCTTTCCTCTTTCGCTTTTTGAGCAGCTTTTGCTGCGGCATTCTGTTGTTCCTGTTTCTTTCTTGCCTGCTCAATTTCATAGGCTGCCATAATGCTTTCCCAATTTTTTAATTCTGCTTTTAGTTCTGAATATTTATCTGCAATTCTAGTACTAAGTGCAATTCTAGTATCTACATCACTAATATTAACCACAGAATTTATGGCTTCTTGATATTTTGGTTCCACTTCATAACAATCTTCTACTTTTTCGATGTAAAAATTTTCAAAAGCAGAAACAATTTTTTTTGCATTTTTAATTGCCTTCTTTTCCTCTTTTTGTTGCTCTAACAAAGACCGCTTATTTTCTGCATAGATAGAGAAATAGTCCTTTTTCCCTGTCTCTTTATCAGTAGGAATACCATTAGAATCAATGTTTTTCTTTTTCACAGTATCTGGCTTTACAAAATCCTCTTTTTCCAGCCCTGTATGGATATCATTCATATAGCTTTGCCAAATTCTTCCTGCATAAGTTGCTCCATACATACCAGTAATGCTTTTATTATCATCTCTTCCAACCCAAACAGCCGTAGTATATCTGGTGGTATATCCACAGAACCATCCATCTTTACTTTCGTTTGTAGTTCCTGTTTTTCCGGCTGAAATTTGGCCTTCTAAAGCACATCCATGTCCGGTTCCATAAGGAAGTTCCATGGTTCCTTTCAAACAATTTGTCATAAGCCATGCTGTATCCTCTAAATAAACAGCATGAGAAGTCTTGGTATCTGCATATATAACACCTTCTCCTTGTTGCTCAATCTTCTTGATACAAGTTCTTTCTATATATGTTCCACCTGATGCCAAGGTGCTATATCCCTTTGCCATATCCACTACCCGGACACCATTAGTAAATCCACCAATAGAAATCGTAAGATTGTTATTATCTACATAAGTTAGAGAATTAAACCGCATATTATCAAGATAAGCCAGTCCAGTTTTCACACCAATTCCTTGTAAAGTCTGATATGCTATTGTATTAATGGAACGTGCTATCGCCTCTCTCATACTAATCCTTCCACGATATGAGCCATTTGAATTCTTTGGTCCATTTTCAATAGGCTTATCCTCCATAATTTTGGATGGATAATATTCTCCAGTCTCAAAAGCTGGTGCATAATCAATTAAAGGTTTAATTGTACTTCCAGGCTGCCGCTTAGCAAGATATGCCCGGTTGAACTGGTCTTTTTTTCCTCTTCCGCCAACAATAGCCGTTACATAGCCTGTTTGATTGTTTACACATACTGCAGCACCTTGTACAGCATATCGTCCATCATCCTGTTTTTCAGAAAAACCGCTCAAAATACTGTCCACAGACTTTTGTAATTTCTTCTGTTGTTTACGATCCAGTGAAGTATAAATATCATATCCACCACTTCTTACCAACTCTGATTTCGCACTATAGGCTTCTGAATATTTTTCACGGTATTTATCATAACTTTCCTTATCTTCAAAAGTATATTCAAACTCAAATCCGTCCTTCTCCATAAGGGTAATAACAGCACTATAAATCGCATAACTTACCTGATAATTTTCATTTAAAGCCTCTGTACGTTTTTCTACTACCAATAAGGGGTCTGCTATGGCCTCTTCTTTTTCTTCATTGGTAATAACACCATTAGCACACATTTTTTCCAGAACATTATTTCTCTTTTCAATTGCTAAGTCATAATTTGCTACTGGATTATACTTACTTGGGCTATTAGACATACCAACAATCATTGCTGCTTCTGAGATATTTACATCCAACGCAGATTTTCCAAAATAATACTGACAAGCAGCTTCTACCCCATAACACTGATTACCATAAAAATTAGAATTTACATAAAATTCCATAATCTGCGCTTTGGTAAACTTCTTCTCCATGTCCATTGCTAACAATATTTCTGCACATTTCCGTACATAGGTTTGTTCGGAAGTTAATAGTGTATTTTTTACGACCTGCTGGGTAATAGTACTTCCTCCCTGGGTAATTGCACCACTATTTTTTACTAATGCTACCCCGGCTCTTGCAATTCCTTTAAGATCAAAACCTATATGTTCTTTGAAATTCTTATCTTCTACNGCGATATAACCTTCCTGTATATATCTGGATACATTGTTAATTTCTACATATTCATAATCTGCACTGGTAAGTTCGGCTAATAGTTTTCCTTTATTATCATACACACGGGTACTATTTAAATTTGAAAAAGTTTCTGTAGATAAATTTGCAATACGGTCATATTCCGTTTGCCGGATACTAGTATATAGAGCATGATATCTGACAAATAAAATACTCCCCCCAATAATTCCTACTATCAAAAGAATTGTAAGCATATTCACCACAAATTTAAAAGTCCGGTATAATCCGGTTAGTCCACACCGTATTATATTCCAAATACCTGAAATAGATATATATAAGCCTTTCTGAAAAGAATCCAAAGGAGTCTTATTCTCTTTTATCCTTGCAGGTTGGGAATGTGTATCCTCTTCTATTGATGCAGGTATGTTTTCTTCGCCTTTTTGTGAATTATCAGTCTTTATTTTTTGTTCAGCTTCTTCTACAAAATTTTCTTCCTCTACAAAATTTTCTTTTTCTTCTGTAGAAAGTATTTTCTCTTCTGCTTCTTTTTTCTCTTCCACATCTTTTATCTGTGATTCTTCTACTTCCTGCTTCTGGATATTTATTTCTTCTGGTTCACTATGTATCTCTTCCATAGAAGAACCAAATATACGTTCTTTTACCTCTTCATTTTCTATTGCAATTTCAGAAGGTGCCTCCACAATTTCCGAATTTTCTTCTAATGTCTTTCTTATGGAAAATGTTAACTGGTCTAATTCCCCATTTTTTTTCACTTCCTGTATATAATTGGCAATTTCTAATGCTTCTTTTACTCCCTCTGGCAAATCCGAATTAAAATCCTCTCTCTCTTTCATAAAAACTGCCACTCCTTTGTTGTACTATGCTGATAAGCTTTAATAAATATAATTCCTATAATATATCGGCATTTTTTTTGTTTTTTTAAGAAAAGTGCAACTAAAAACAAAGTGGGCAAGCCCACATCAACTCCCCATCCCCCTCATTCATGAGGGGGTTGCACACTTTACGTGCCAGATGCGTGTTGCATACTTTTTGCAACAATACCCCTTACGCATCTGTGCACATCCTCATGGAGCATTTTTACTTTATAGGACGAACTTTCCTATAAAACACTCATGCCTCACAAGCGAGGCACCACCATGAATGAAAGTTAATTGCTACATGCTACGCACTCCCGCAATCACCAACTGTATTCGTATTCTGGGCTGTCGCCTGTTACTGTTCACAGGTTCCCTGTGCCCAGTAACGATTTTGCCCCATTATAAATACATCTT
>JAAVHR010000003.1 GCA_014799595.1 Clostridiales bacterium
CAAAGTGGATTATATGGACTACTAATTGGTGATGCCTTAGGTGTTCCCTATGAATTTCATTCGGCAGCAGAGATTCCACTATATAGCGATATTGAAATGACTCCACCTTCGGAATTTGAAAGGGCACATAGGGGAGTAGAACCAGGAACATGGTCTGATGATGGTGCACAGGCACTTTGCTTATTAGACAGTATTATAACTTGTGATAAATTTGATTTAAAGGACTTCTCGGACAAGCTGTTATCTTGGTATCAGGAAGGAAAATGGGCAGTAGATGGTATGGTTTTTGATATTGGTATACAAACTAGTGAGGCATTAATGGCTTATAAGTCTGGCATGGCACCAGAAAAATGTGGTATGGTATGACCGGACGGTAAGGGAAATGGTGCTTTAATGAGAACACTTCCCCTTGCTCTTTGGCATAATGGTACAGATAAGGAGTTAGTCATAGATGCACACAGCCAATGTCTGATTACTCATGGAAATATATGTAACCAGGTATGTTGTGCATTATATTGTCTTGTTGCCCGTTCTCTGCTTAATGACTTAGATTTTGACCAAGCTCTGGAAAATGGTGTTCAAGTATTGCGGAATATTTATAGGGAAATGCCGGAATATGAGCAGGAGTTGGAATGGAGTGTGCGGCCAGATGAGCCATGGGAAGGAAACGGTTCTGGGTATGTGGTGGACTGTTTGCGAAGTGCATTTATGATTATGAAACGTGCCACAAGTTATGAGGAAGCTGTAAAACAGGCAATTATGCTTGGAGATGATACTGATACAACAGCATGTGTTACAGGTGGTCTTGCGGGAATATTGTTTGGATTTGAGAATATTCCAAGCTGTTGGTATAATGCCTTGAGAGGAAAAGAAGAAGTAGAATCCCTTATAAAGATGTGTTGTTCATATAAGTAAAAAAGAATAGGTGTGTTTTATGACAGATATAACAAATTTTTTAGATGAATTGAAATTAATAAACTGGTTTGCAAACAGCGGAATCCCTAATGATAAATATCATATAGTGTTTTCGGTTTTTGAAGCATACGATGATTGGAATGGACAAATGTTAAAAACATGGGAACCAAATATATCTATGCTGGAAGATATAGCGAGTGAAAAGATGGGAGAAGTAAAAATTGATGAGATCTTTTCTGCTATATCTTTTTCTATTGGAGATATAGTCTGGAAAAAATGGAGCGAATTTATTATAAGGCAGCATTTAGAGGAGGAGACAGGATTGGAACATGAAATTTTGGATATGGTTAAGCGGGATATATCATGGGCATGTGTAGAAAGAGTACTAAATATACATGGCTTTTTTACAACATTGTTAGACGTTTATAAAGAAGGTTATTTCCCCTGTGCATGGGAAGGAACATATCCAGATGGCCACGCAGTTGTAATGTGACACTATTGCAAAAATGACTTCTAAAACAACCAATATTGTCTGTAAAGTTGAAAGGCAATAAAAACATGTTATTTCGAAAAAGAATATAAACATAAATAAATTTATATGTAACAGGCGGGAAATATATGTGTAGTAAAAGATGCCCAAAAGAATATCTCTCTAACACAGATAGGGAGATATTTTTTGGGCGATTTAAATTACTACTCATGTAGAAGACGGTTTCTTTTAAGTATTTCTTTTTTTTCGTGAATATGCCCTAATGCATACATCAATAAATTAATCCATCCTATGCTTAGAATTGTGAGAAATGAATTGGCAAGACCGATACATAAATTAGCCATACCAAGTGTAAACAACATCTTTCCAATATTATCTAGATGATTTATCCTTGAATCAATGTCTGAGAAAATATTAAAATCTCCCTGAATAGTTTTTTTGCGAAAATATATCCATTTAGAAACCCGTCCAATATATTCTGCTCCTGTATCTTTCACAAAATCTATATAATCATGATCACATGCATGCATTTCCATACCTATGGTATATTCGCCTGGCTCACAAGCAGCAAAATGATAAGTACAAAAACCAACACTTTCCAATACCCATCCCTCTTCAGCCATTTCATTCAGCCATCGTTCTTCTTTTTCAAAATCCCAAACCCATATCCATTTATGTACTGTTTTATGTGTGTTCATAATAACTCCTCCTTTAAAACGGTTTCTCCATTCGTAACCAATTGTTGTAGTCGTTTCAACTCATGCTTTAATACTGCAAGCCCTTGTTGGGTCAATTTATATTCTTTCTTACGGCTTCCTGTTTCTACAGGTAATGGGGTAATCCATTTTTTATCACAAAGGGTATTGAGTGCACCATATAATGTTCCGGCTGCAAGCCGTATTCTCCCATCAGAGAGTTCCTCAGTACGCTGCATAATCCCATATCCATGTTGTGGAGTATAGAGGGAGAGTAAGATATAATAGGTAGTTTCTGTCAACGCAATGTTCTCCTGCAAATTCTTTTCCTCCTTTCGGCTCCCGATATATCGTCACTCTATATACTATTATAATTATATCGGAAGACGATATAAAAGTCAAGATGGGTTTTGTTACTGTTTGCACCGTAGGTGTGAACAGTAACACATTGATTTTAATGAGCTCCTATACTATAATTGAGGATAGATAGTGAACTAAGGAGGAGGATAAAAATGGATAAGATTTTATATGAGGAAACAAAAGCAAATGAACCAGTACAAGTTATAGACTTTTATTATCCTTTATGGGAAACATACAAAGGTGCAGGCGGATGTATAACAAAACTGGTTGAAAGTATGATGGCAGGTGACGAAGAGGCACTAGAGATTTTGTGTGAAAATTTATCCCATCAGTTATCCTTTTACGAAGCAACCTATTTAGCTGTACCATATATGGTAAAACTTTTAGCAAAGTATGAAGAGGAAAAGAATATACCACAAATGTTATATCTTATTAGTAATCTTGGCATTATATTAGGCACAGAGTTTGAGAATTTAGACAGAGAATGTGAAGAGCAAATTTATGAGGTTTATAAAAATAGTAAGGAAATTTTAAGAGAAAAGGTAAAATGTTTTTTGTCTGAGAATATAGAAGATTTATTTGAATTTGATGATAATCAAGGAATTTTATCTATGTTGGTATGTGGCTTACCAGCCATAATGGGGGAAGAAGATATTACATTTTTGCTTACAATGGCATGTGGAGAACAGTGTTGTATAATGTGTGAATCCTGTGAATATGTAGAAGAAACAGACGTATATGATGAAGAACTGGAGATTGAGCCATTAGAAATAGATTATGAGCAATGGAATGGAAAAGATTTTAACAATACAGCAATGTGGTTGGGATATATTGCAGAAAAAATTTATCCGGAATTATTGGAAAGCCTGCCAATTTATTTTGGAACATATACATGTCCAGAGTGTGGCAATAAAGGGAAAGTATTGGATTTAATGAAAAAATATTTTACAGAAGAGTAAAGTCAGTATATTAAAGGTGGTGAATGTGTTTGAAGATAGAAGATAATTTCAAACGTCAGAAAAGAATTTATCTTTTTTGCACAATAGTTCCTTTTTTGATATTTTGTGAATTGACATTATATTTGTATACAGATTCTTCTAAGGCAGGCATAGAAATATTACCGTATGCTGGCATGGCAGTTATGGTGAATAAATATTGAAGATTTGTTTGATAGTGTGATTGGACACGGAAGAGCTTCTATTATGATATTTACAAATATGGCACTTGTTAAAGCAGAGCAGATACAAGGTACGGCAATGAAATATGTTTTGAAATTATAAAAAGCAGTTTTTCGTTGCGATAGCATAGGTCTGCAATTATTCTTCGGTTATGGAAAACCAAAGTAAATCATGAAAGATTATTTAGGCATTGGTTGAGAAAGAACAATAGGAGAGGAGAAAATTTGGATTTTTTTGTTGGAAGGAACAAATAAGCCCTAACATAATATAATAAAGGATAGAATATAAAAACTCTTTGCACNNCATATAAAAATCTACAGTACAAACTGAGCAGACCATTGACGTTTGTCAAGGAGTCGGGCCACAATAGTGGCAGTGGAAGGTAACAGTGAGGTATATGAACTGTTACCAGCAGAATCTTTCATCCACGGGACAGTAGTTGCTAATACTGATTTGTGGGTGTTTTTTATTTATTTTTCTTTACAGCGTTCGCAAAAAAATCCCCACACATATTGAGTGCCATAGAGCTATCCTGAAATGTTGGAGGTATTAGGTATGAAAAACAACAGAATCATGAAAGAAAAAAGTATGGTGAAAGAGGATGATTTTTCTAAAGTGGCAAACAAGGTATCGATTATTACAATGGTTCAAAATGTAGTACTTTCCGTTTTTAAGTTATTGGCGGGAATATTTGCAAATTCTAATGCAATGATATGTGATGCAATTCATTCTGCTTCTGATGTATTTAGTACAATAGTGGTTATCATAGGTGTGAAGCTTGCATCCAAGGAGTCTGATAAAGAGCATCCTTATGGACATGAACGGTTGGAGTGTGTGGCGGCTATTCTTTTGGCAATGGTATTGTTTATTACAGGACTGGAAATTGGTGTTCAGGCATTCAAAGATATTATAAAGGGAAATTATGGGAATTTGGAAACACCTGGAAAACTGGCACTAGTTGCAGCAATTGTATCAATTATTACAAAGGAGGTAATGTATTGGTACACACGATACCATGCAAAGAAAATTGATTCCAGTGCGTTAATGGCAGATGCGTGGCATCATCGATCCGATGCACTTTCTTCGATAGGAGCATTTATTGGAATTGGAGGGGCAATGCTAGGAGCTCCAGTTATGGATGCAATTGCCAGTTTAGTTATTTTTGCATTTATTATAAAAGTAGCTTTTGATATTTTTAAGGATGCTATGGATAAGATGGTGGATCATTCCTGTGATGAGGATACAGAAAAAGAAATGTATCATAATATAATGAATCATGAGCAGGTAATGGACATAGACTTACTACAAACCCGCATTTTTGGCAATAAGATATATGTGGATGTGGAAATTCAAGTAAATGGCTCTTATACATTACAGGAGGCTCATAAAATTGCAGAAGAAGTGCATGAAAATATAGAACACAATTTCCCTAAAGTAAAACATATTATGGTGCATGTGAATCCAGCAAAGTAAGGTCGGATGTTATAAATAAGATTTGATTGACAGAGCGTATAAACACGCTCTGTTATTTTATAACAAGATATAATAGTTCAGCCATGTCATTCATATTTTGCCAGAATATACGCTATGGCTAAAATTTTTGTAACTGTTCAGAACCATGNACAGTTATGTTTAAGCCCATGAAGATTCGCCTTCGGCAAAGGGACTTAAACATTGTAAAATCTATTTTTTCATACGAAACACGCAGTGAATGCGTGTTTCTACCTGAATAGTTACAAATTTTTTAAAATTGGCTAGCAAAATATGAATGTATGGCATTAAGCATATAAAAGTATATGTACAACTTGCCCTCTGTGAGCAAACTCCCTCGTGCAATTTGCACATATACTTTTGCATGGCTGAACTGTAACTCAAAGTATTGTGAAATCTATATTGACACATACCATAATCTGTGTTATATTGTTACTACGACAGAAGTACTATGTCTGTCGTAGTAGCGACTGACGTAGTAAGGAAGGAGGTAGAGATGAGTGGCATTAGTAGTGATGTAATAAGAGGTTACAACGATACCATGATATTATATCTGTTACTAGATGAGCCTTCTTATGGATATGAAATATCAAAGAGGATTAAGCAGCTATCGAATGACAAGTATATTATCAAAGAAACCACCCTGTATTCTGCATTTACTCGGCTGGAAAAGAATGGGTATGTGGAATCTTTCCGCATGGAAGATAAGGAAAATGTGAAACGAAGAACCTATTACCGGATTACAGAAGCAGGAAAAATATATTATAAGGAAAAATGTGAAGAATGGTATGTTACAAAAGAAGTGGTAGAGATGTTTATTCAAGCAGGAAACTTACATACTGACGAAGGTGGCACTACCATGAATGAAAGTTGATTGCTATGTGCTACACACTCCCACAATCACCGTTACAGTTCACACCTACGGTGCAAACAGTAACGAAATCCAACCTATTTATAATTTGCCTTCGGCGAAAGGCTGGATTTTTGGCTGTTTTACATTTTGGCACATAGCTTGACAACAAGTGTCAAGCTTGTGAGAGAACAGTAACCAATAACCAACTATATTCATATTTCGTAGTAGATTAGGAGGATAGAAAGAATGGAGACAATAAAAAATTATTTGGAAACAATGTTCCAGAATTTACCAAATACAGCAGAAGTTAAAAAGGCAAAGATGGAATTGGGACAGATGATGGAGGATAAATATACCGAATTGCTTCAAGAAGGAAAAAGCGAAAATGAAGCAGTAGGAACTGTAATTTCCGAATTTGGGAACTTAGAAGAACTTGCAGAAAGCCTTGGAATAAAAGAGGTAGTACAGGAAGAGAAAGAAACACCAAAAAGGATTGTAACATTGGATGAAGCAAAGGAATTTATAAAAGACAAGATTCGGCATGCTTACTTTATTGCAATTGGTGTACTTCTTTGTATCCTATCTCCTTGCGGTTGTATTTTATTTGATTACTATGCCCCAGCTTTGGAGGTGGTGCTTGGTTGTACATTGTTATTTGTTTTGGTTGCAATGGGAGTTGGCATGTTTGTATTTTCTGGTCTTAGTATGGGAAAATGGGAATTCATGGACAAGGAATTATGTACCATAGAAATAAAAACAGCAGAATATGTGAAAAGGGAACAAGAAGGATACCGTATGATACACATTGGGAAATTGACGATTGGAGTAATTCTTTGCATTATCAGTGTAATTCCTGTTATGATCATTAGTGAAATAGAAGGAATCGCAAAAAGTGAAGGCATCGGCGTAGTGTTTATGTTTGTAGCAGTTGCAATTGCTGTTTTTTTGTTTGTTTCTGCTGGAATTCAAAGCGGAGCCTATGAAAAATTGTTAGGTCTAAGTTATTATTCAGGTACAAATACAATTTATACAGGAAAACAAAAAAGAATTACACATTATAATAATAAAATAGTAGAAAACATTATGTCAGTTTATTGGCCTACCATAACATGTATCTATTTATGCTGGAGTTTTCTTACCTATGATTGGCATTTTACTTGGATTATCTGGGTATTAGCTGCTGTGGTAGAAATGTTTATCAATACAATATTTAAAGAATAAACCCAGTTTCTGCTTAATAGGTTAATAAATGATGAAATAAGAAATAAGGAGTGAAAAAGTTATGAAAAAGAATATATATATGGGGATTATTACTTTTATTACTCTATGCTGTATTATTATTGGAGTTTTAAAAGGTGGAGTGTTACATTTTGGCAATAAGAATGTTCATTCGGAAGAAATAAGCCTCGATGACTATAAAAAATTATCCATTCAAGCTAATGTTATGAACATTGCATTTATAGAAGGGGAGAAATATACCATACATTATGAGTGTACAGAAGGCATAGATCCAATTTGTTCTGTGAACAATGACACTCTGACCATAACCCAAAAGAAGAAAAGGATGAGATTCTTTGGCATAGGCAACCAGAATTGTAAAGTTACTATAGAAGTTCCTAAAGGCACTGTATTAGAAGATATGGATGTGAAATTGGGTGTGGGAGAGGTTATGATGAATGGTATGCAAAATAAAGCGACCACAATTTCTCTGGATGTAGGAGAGGTAGAGATAGAAAACAGTATATTGGGAGATACTATGGTAGATATAGATGTAGGTGAAATCAGCATAGAAGAAAGTGAATTTGAAAATATGGCAGCAGAAACTGATACTGGAGATATAGAAATTTCTTCCAATAAGGATTTGTCAGCATATTCCTTTGTATTAAAAAGTGATATTGGAGAGATTTCTGTCAATAATAGAGAGTATGGAAGAAAGTATGAGGACAATACACATTCTGATTACAAAATCAAAGCAACTACTGATATAGGGGACATAGATATTGCTTATTAAATACATATAATGTAACTGTTACTGTTAGCACCGTAGGAGTGAACAGTAACAGAAAAGAATCAAGATGAAGTTTTGTAGTAGAACTCTATCTTGATTTTTTTGTCATAAAAGTTCATAATAAGGGAAAGAAATAAAAGTATATATTGGAAGAATATGGTGCAAAATAATTTAAAAGGAAGGAAGTGGAAATATTGTTTCAAGGACAAAGGGAAGCCTGTAAGATTCTGGGAGTATCACCCTATGCGACGAAAGAAGAGATAAAAAAAGCATATCGGAATTTGTGTAAAATATATCACCCAGATAGAAATTCTACATCAGAGGCAAAAAAGATATATTTAGAAGTACAACAAGCTTACGGATTTTTATCACAACAAGAAACACAAATAAAGCAACCTAAAATTTTCTATTATCAAGCACCACCATCAACAACAAATCCGAGTGGAAAAATTATAGGAGGAAGCCCTAAAGAAAGGGAGCAGAGAATTCTTCGGGAAGAAACTTCTAAAAAACTCCGGCAGGAAAGGCACAAACGTCTAAAAGAGCAAGAAGAAAAGAAGAAACAGGAGTTGGAAAGACGTTTAGCAACAAGAAAATTACCATCGGAACGGGAAGCAGAAAGAAGAAAAAGAATAGAAGTGGAAAAAGAAGCAGAAAGAATAGCAAATATTATTCAAAAACTTATGAATATGAATACTTAACATACAAAAGAAGAGAGAAGAAATCGCAAAAATATAAATATTTTCGATGAGGGGGATTTTATGAAGAGGAGAATGGTTGCGATTGGCACTGGGTTGGCAGTTTTAGGTGGTAGTGCGGGATATCTGTTATATTCCCCTAGTGAACCAGTACCAAGAAATAGAAGAAGTTTGGATATGACTCAGCAAGAGGGAAACTATTTTCTTGATGAGTCAAAATATGAAGAGCAAATGAATACTATTGTAATACCTTATTTAGAACAGTATAAACAGGAAGGATATTTTCAGGTAGAGGACAATGTTCACTTACGCTATAAAATGTTTCTTCCACAAAATACAAAAGCAACAATTGTAATATCTCATGGTTTTACAGAATTTATGGAAAAATATAATGAGATGATTTATTATTTCCTAAAAGAGGGCTATGGGGTATGTATATTGGATCATCGCGGACATGGGGGATCTGACCGTGAAATTGATAATCTTAGCAAAGTCTATGTAGAAGATATGGATATTTATGTGGAAGATTTTCATACCTTTCTTGAAGATGTTGTAATTCCAGCAAATCAAGGTAAAAAATTATATCTTTATGCCCATTCTATGGGGGGATGTGTTGGTGCATTATTTTTAGAAGAGTACCCAGAGTATTTTGAAAAGGCAATTTTAAACGCACCTATGTTAGGATTTAAAACAGAAGATTATCCACAAAATGTGGCAAAAGTAACAGGAAATTTGATGTGTCTGTTTGGACAGGGAGATTCTTATGTGTTTGGGCACGGTGATTTTTCCAAGGAGTATGCTTTTGAAAAATCTTGTATGTCTAGTGAGGCTCGTTATTCTTATTTTTTTAATTTGAGAAGTAAAAATGAGAATTACCAAAATAATGGTGCAACTTTTGAGTGGTTAAAATCTGCATTTGATGGGACAGAACGGGTAAGAGAAAAAGAGAATATGAAGAGAATTTCCTGCCCGATTTTAATCTTTCAGGCGGAAGATGATAAATATGTAACAGATTATGGTGAATATTATTTTGTAAATCATGTTAAGCAGGCAAAATTGATTTATGTGCCAGGAGCAAAGCATGAAATCTTTAATTCTGAAAATGATATTATGATTCCATATTATAATAAGGTATTTCGATTCTATGAAAAATAGTAACTGTTCAGAACCATGAATAGTTACAGAACGCCCAAACCTTGTGGATTGTGGCAGCATCATAAATATATTCGCATGAGTGTTTCGTAAACGAGGATGCATACAAGTGCAAAAGCAGCACTTGGTGCTTTATGAACCTTGCAACAGAATGCAAGGTTCTACCTAAAAAGAGTGAATATATAACAATAATAATCTGGAATATTTATAATAAACAAAACAGGACTATCACGAATAAAGCATATTCTAACAATGAATATTTATTTTGTGATAGTCCTTTTATAAAAGTAAACTTTAGGTCAGTTGTAATTTAAAGAATCTTACGGAATAGACCAATCACTTTTCCTACAATAGTTAAATCAGAAACAATAATTGGCTCCATGTGATCATTCTCTGGCTGGAGACGGAAATGTTCGTCTTCCTTATAGTAGGTTTTGACTGTAACAGAATCATCAATCAAAGCAACTACAATATCCCCATTTTCTGCAACTGGCTGCATTTGCACCAGAATCTGGTCACCATCATAAATTCCTGCATTAATCATACTTTCGCCTTTTACATGAAGCATAAAAGTATCATGAGAAGGCATATCCTCAGATAATAGAGGAAAATAACCTTCGATATTTTCTGTGGCAAGAATCGGTTGCCCAGCAGTTACCGTTCCAATAATAGGAATATTTACAATTTCCCTTCTGGTTAAATTAAAACTATCATCTACAATTTCAATTGCTCTAGGCTTGGTAGGATCTCGGCGGATGTACCCATTTTTTTCTAAAGTTTCTAAATGTGCATGAACTGAGGATGTAGATTTCAGTTGTACTGCTTCGCATATTTCACGAACGGCTGGCGGGTATCCTTTGTTTAGAATCTGTTTCTTTATATATTCTAAAATCTCCATCTGTTTTTTGGTAATCTTTCCATAACTCACTATTACGACCTCCCTTGAATATCTATGTTTTTTTGCAATCCGCAATTATTCATAAGACTATAAATAATCTTGGATAGTTGTTTAGGAATTATAAACCTATACTAATTATAACAGAAAAGAACAGATATGTCAAACAAATGTTCTCGAACATCCGTTTAAAAAATGCTTGACAAACAGAACAACTGTTCTTATAATAAATACAAACGGTTGTTCGGAGATGGAGGTGCATTTATGAAAGATATAAAGAAGACATACATGAATAAAATATGGGAACAGAAAGAGATTATTTTTATAGCAACTTTATTTATTATAATGGTTTTTGTTCTTACTACACTACTAATGAATCTAAATCTGGTAAAGGCTGTACAGAATTCAGAAGAATCTGCAAAGATAAAGCGGGAAAAAGTGGTGACAACTATTTGTGTGGAAAAGGATAGTACCTTATGGGACATTGCCACAAGATACTATACAGAAGAATATCAGGATTTAAATGACATGATAGAGGAGATTAAAAAAAGTAATGGAATAGAAAAAGATATCATTCATGAAGGGGCATATTTGATTATTCCTCATTATATTAATCGTGAAATAATTCCTCCATATTGATAAAGGTCTAAAATTTTGTACTTTTTGCTTCATGATATTATATTTTAGGAAGTTTCTTTTCCATTTGAAGAGATGGCCAATCTTCAAAATTACCATTTAAAATAGCATGGAATAATCGGTTTTTACAGCCTGGAATATCTTTGTTTAGTTGTTGTAACATATCCTTTACATAAGTACGCCTGGTATGTCCTTCGTAAGGGCAGGGGTTTACTAAAATGGGAAGTGGATTTTTGTTGACAAAACCAATGATGTCAGCTTCTTTAAGATAAATGAGTGGACGGATTAAAGTCAATTTTGTATGACTCCAGTAAGTGACAGGAGAGCAACTGTGGAATCTGCCTTCATATAAAAGGGAAAGAAGCATAGTTTCTATCAAATCATCTGCATGATGTGCAAAGGCTACTTTATTGCAACCAAGTTCTAAGGCTTTTTGATTGAGAGCACCTTTTCTGAGTTTTGCACATAAGGAACAAGGTTTTGATTCTGTTTTTACTATAGTAGATATTTCTGTTTTTACAACATGGTACGGAACATCCAAAGATTGGCATAATTTGGAAATTTTAGAAGTGTCAAAAGAGCCATAGCCTAAATCAACCGTGATTCCATAAAGTTCAAACTTTTTTGGATAGAATTTTTTTAAGTTTGATAATGCTAACAATAGTACAAGACTGTCTTTTCCACCAGATATTCCTACTGCAATTTTATCACCTTCTTCAATTAATTGGTAGTTTTCAACAGCTTGTCTTGTTAGACTTAGTAATTTTTGTAATTTCATGTCTTAACCATACCCTTTCAATACTTTCATTCATGGTGGTGCCTCGCTTGCGAGGCATGAGTGTTTTATAGGAAACGAACAAAACGCTTGCATTTTGATTCGTTTCCTGTGCTGGATGCACGCCGCAAAGCGGCATACTTCCTATGTGCATCCTTGCGGAGCAATTATATATCGAAGACTGCCACTACAATAGAAGCCACTTATCAGTATCAACGGTCAGCAATCTATTATAACAATAGTATACATGATTCTGTAAAAGATGTAAAATTGTAACAGTTCAGCCTGTGGGCTGGACTCTTGGCTGTTCTATGTTCTTGGCACATAGCTTGACAGCAAGTGTCAAGCTTGTGAGTGAACAGTGATGACTGTTACATAAAATTGGTTGAAAAATCACCCTTTGTTTGACATAAATTCAACATTTTTGTATAATATCATAGAACTGCAAAAAAAGAATTATTATAGCAAAGGGTGAAAATATGCAAAAAACAAGAAGAATTAGAAAGTATGTTGTAAGAGTAATCTGTTTGGTTTGTTTATTGTTATTACCAATGACAACTTCAAATGCTGCAAGTTCACTGCAATTAAAGTATGATGGAAAGACAGTGACTTACAAAAAATCAACAGTAAAGTTCACTATGAATGGGACAGAAGTTTCTCTAGGAAATGCAAAAGGGCTAATTATTGATAATACAGCTATGGGATACTATAAAGCAATTTTTGAAAAAGCATTAGGTGCTACTTGTATTTGGAACAGTAGTAAGCAGAAACTTACCATAAGCAAGTTTGATAAGACCGTTGAATTGACGTTAGGAAGTAAGACGGCTTATGTAAATGGAAAAAAGAAAACATTAGAAACAGCACCTAGAAAAGTAACTTATGTAAAAGCAAAGATTACAAGATTATTGGTTCCTGTACGTTTTGTAGCCGAGAATTTAGGGTATTCTTATACCTGGACGAATTCTAAGGCCACAGGAGCAATCAAGTGTAATTGGATGGAATTTGAAAAAGATGGCAATCTTTACAAGTATGCAGGAAGTAAAGTAAAGAGCAGCTATAATGGACAGAATATTTCTTATGGAAATATGCCAGGCTTGATAGTAAGCGGAAGTGCTGTGGTCAATGCAAAGAAAGTATTTTCCACTACAATAGGATTGTCTTATTCATATAATAGTACAAAGAAGACACTTACCCTAAAAAATGATAGTACCAAGGTTGTTTTTACCATGGATAGTAAAAAGGTACTTGTAAATGGAGTAGAAGATAAAGTGACTGTACCTCCATTTCGTATTAAAAATTGTGCAAATGGCAGCACATATACTATGGTACCTGCAAGATATATTGCTGAGATTTTTGGTTATGAGTATAATTGGAATAGTAATACTATAACATCTGAAATATACGAAAAAGGAAATGTTCCTGCTTTAGCAGCTGCAGCCAATGCAAGTATTTGTTTTACTTTGCCAAAGGAGGTATCATCTAGTGCGGTGAAAAATGCAGATAAATATTGGAATAAAAAGTTCACCATTACAATTAATGGTGATTGTAGGCAATATTTAAAAGAACATCCTGTTAGTATCCGGAATAAGGTAGTTACGAAACATGCTATTACCCTAAATGCGTCGGGTAATACACAAATTACGTTTACAACAAGTAAACTACAAGGGTATAAAGTAAATATGGAAGATAATGTGGTATGGATTGATGTAGGTAATCCAAAGGACATTTATCCGAATATTGTTGTTTTAGACTGCGGTCATGGGGGATATGATTCTGGAGCATTAGGAGGTACAGCAAAAGAGAAAGAGTTAACTTATACAATTCTCTACACGTATGCTAAGAGTTATTTTAATAAAGCTTCTTCTAATGTAAAAGCATATTGGACAAGACATGATGATACTTTTGTTACATTAAATGACAGGGCTGCATACGCTAAAAGTATTGGTGCTGATTTATTTATTAGCTTACATATGAACTCGGCATCTCCATCTGCAAAGGGAACAGAAGTTTTTTATTCTCTTTCCAACAATAGCAAATTGAAGAATGGATTAAATAGCCAGACCATGGCAAGTATGTTCTTAAAAAGTATGGTTTCTGTAATGGGAACAACAAATCGTGGTGTAAAGACTGCAAAGTATGTGGTTATTCATAAGAATACAGTACCAGCTATTTTGATTGAATTGGGATTTATTTCTAATAGTAGTGAGAGAGCTAAATTGACAAATACAAGCTATCAGAAAAAGGCAGCAAAGAAGATTTATGAAACAACAGAGGAGATATTCAAAAAGTATCCAACAGGACGTAAATAATTGAGGATTAGTTAGTAATAGAAAGGAATGCGTAAAAGTGAAAAGTACAAAATTTCAGAGGATTTGTAGTCTGGTTTTGCTATTAACTTTATTGATAGCAGTATGGAAAGGAACATCATTTATTCCTAATCAGTTATCCAATACAGTAGATAAACAAGAGGTTATAGCACAGAGTATAGATGCTGGAAAAGAGATGAGGGCTGTTTGGATATCTTATTTGGAATTTAGTGGTGCCAAAATGAGTAAGATGTCAAAGAACAGTTTCCAGTCTTATATAAATAAACTGTTTACAAACACGAAGAATCTTGGATTGAATACGGTTATTGTGCAAGTAAGACCAATGGGAGATGCTTTGTATCCGTCTTCATATTTTCCTTGGTCGTCTTATGCATCAGGAAAGCAGGGAAAGAGTCCTGGATTTGATCCCCTTGCTTATATGGTAAAGGCAGCACACAATAGAGGATTAAAGATTCATGCATGGTTGAATCCTTATAGAGTGACAATAACAGGAACTAATGTCAAAGCATTGTCTTCCAATAATCAGGCAAGAAAGTGGAGAAGTTCATCTAGTAGTTCTAAGAAAAGAAATGTTTTAACCTTTAATGGTGCACTTTATTACAATCCAGCAAAAAGTGATGTGCAGAACTTAATTGTAAATGGTGTAAAGGAAATTGTACAGAATTATGATGTAGATGGTATTCATTTTGATGATTATTTTTATCCTACATTAGGAAATAAATATAAGTCAAATTTTGATGCAAAAGAATATAAGTCGTATGTTAAGAAGTGTAAAAAACAGAAGAAAAATGCAAAATCTATTGTTTCTTGGAGAAGGAGTAATATCAACAATTTAATTAAGAAAGTATATAAAGGGCTCAAGTCTGTTGACAAGGATGTAGAATTTGGTGTCAGCCCGGCAGGAAATATATCTAATTTATATGCTAGTGACCGCTATTATGTAGATGTAAAAACATGGATGAAGTCATCTAATTATGTGGACTATATATGTCCACAGATATATTGGTCGTTTACCCATTCCATTTGTCCTTATACGAATACAGTGAAACAATGGGCAGCTTTAAAGAAGAATAATAAAGTGGATTTATATATTGGTCTTGCAGCATATCGGGCAGGAATCAGCAAAACAGAAGCAAGAGCCATTGGTGATACTGGTTGGACAAAAAGTAAACAAGAATTAAAGAAACAAGTAGTTGCTGGACGTAAAGTGAGTAAGGTGAATGGTTTTGTTTTCTATCGGTATGATAATTTATTTTCTGGCAAGTTAAAACAAGAACGAACGAATTTAAAGAAAGTATTAAAGTAACTGTTTAATAAGTTGGATAGTTATAGTAAACACATTAAATAAATGCGTTTACTATAAAGTAAAAAAGTCAGATTGTAAGTATAAGCAATCTGACTTTTTTATATGGTGTTAATCTAACTGTTTTGCAATGAATAAATGAACTGCAAATTTTGGGTAACTGTTCATGGTTCTGAACAGTTACAATTTTGGAATTAACATTTTTCTGGCTCTGGATATTCTACACCAAAAGTATCTACTGTCATAGTTTTTATTTTTTGCTCTTCTAGTGGACGGTCAGAATAATCGGTCTGTGTCTGGGCAATTTTGTCTACAATATCTATACCTTCTGTAACTTTACCAAAAGCTGCATATTCTCCATCTAGATGTGGAGATGTTTGGTGCATAATGAAAAACTGTGAGCCTGCAGAGTCTGGCATCTTGGAGCGTGCCATAGAAAGAACTCCAGGTGTATGTTTTAAATCATTTTGGAATCCATTGTGAGAAAACTCACCTTTAATGGAGTAACCAGGACCACCCATTCCTGAACCTTCTGGACAACCGCCCTGAATCATAAAGCCAGCGATAACACGATGGAATATAAGTCCATCATAGTACCCTTTTTGAATAAGTGAAATAAAATTATTTACAGTATTTGGGGCAATTTCAGGATATAGTTCTGCCTTTATAATATCCCCAGATGTCATAGTAATCGTAACTATTGGATTTTGTGCCATAATAAAAACCTTCCTTTCCATTTTTTGTATTGTTACCCAACCCATTATACATAGGATAATAAAAACATGCAAGTAACTATTTTTCTAACTGTTCATATTCTAAAGAGAGTGTTACTGTTCACACCTACGGTGCTAACAGTAACTGAATCCAGCCTATATATAGTTCGCCTTCGGCGAAAGGCTGGATTCTTGGCTGTTCTACGTTTTGGCACATAGCTTGACAGCAAGTGTCAAGCTTGTGAGTGAACAGTAACAAGAGAGTAACTTAATTTTTAGGCTGTACAGACTCTATTAAAGTGGTAATTCCCTGAATAAAATCTTTATCAGAGTCTGAACCATTATTAGTAAACCAGAGGCGGATACTTTGTACAATGCCCCCGGTATAAAATGCAGCCAGTATATCATGAGGAATATGGAGCTTGTCCACATCCTCTGGATGTTCTTCCACATAGCCATATACATCTTTGTAGATTTCATCAGCAAAAATATCTAACAAGGTGGAAAACATATTGCTTTTTGCCACATTGTCAATAAGAGAACGGTTTTCTTTCATAAAATAAATACATTCTTCAAAAATATAGGTATAATACGAATAAGGCGTACCACTTTTCTCATAATCATGAATATGAGAAAGAAAATTACTTAAAATATTACGAATAAAAAATCCAAAAAAATCATACTTATCTGCAAAATGTTTGTAAAAAGTTGCACGACGGATATTAGCTTTTGTACACAAACTGTTTATCGTAATTTTTTCAAAAGTAGTTTCATTGAGCATTATAAAAAAGGTATCATAAAGTGCTTTGTAGGTACGTTGGATTCGCAAATCAATTTTTTCTTCCATAAGTACCTCCCAAATTAAAAATAAGAATCCATGTCATCTAATAAAGCTTGAAATTCTTGTTTTGCTGATTCAATAGTTCCAGGATCATAAGTATTTAGAGCTTTTTCAAATTGATAAAGAGCATGTTCTATAACATGTCGTTTTTCTCCTACACTTTCTTCATAAATACGTTCTCCACGAAGCAGGAGATATTTATTTTCTTCCCTGTCTCTTGGATGAATTTTCAAATAAGACAAAGTCTGAAAACGTTCTGCAATCTCTTCATCTGTCATGTCTACATGCTGTCCCCGGAAAATCTGCTTTGTTACTGTTCCGGTAGAGATTATCTTTACCTCCACCTCTAAAATAGAATTAATATCGTATGTGTAGGTTACATCAACAGATTCCTCACCTGCTTTTCCAACTGGAATAGGGATTTCTAATTCTCCAAGTGATAAGTTATTTGCGGCAAAACGGCTCTCTCCTTGTAATACATTCACCCGGATTTTTTCCTGGTTATCCCGTATAGTGTAAAATCTTTCTGTACGGCTGGTAGGAATCGTAGTATTACGTTCGATGATGGGGCAGAAAATACCATCATCATATCGTCCTTGTTCACGTTCCCGGCATACTTCGGTACCAAGAGTAAATGGGCAAACATCTGTTAAAATAACTTCCTTGACAGCTTCGTTACGTTCTTTCATGGCTGCTTGGATTGCAGCACCTAGTGCAACAGCTTCATCAGGATTAATGGTAGTATCTGGAATCATTTTAAAGAGTTTACTGACAAAACGCCTGATAACTGGGCTTTTTGTGGAGCCACCTACCAATACAATCTTATCAATATCAGAAAGACGAATATGTGCGTCTGATAAACTACGCTTTACCGGGTGGCGGATTCGTTCCAACAAATCGGCACAGGCAGATTCATAGCGGTTTAAGTCAATATCTATACTATAAACTTCATCTTCAATCTTGCACTGCATAGTAGATTTCCGGTTCTCGGAAAATCCTAGTTTACAAAGGTCTGCCTGCTTGTGAATATGACGAAGCGTCTTTTCATCCATTGTAGCTCTGTTTAGATTTGGAAATTTTTGGAAGAAAATATCTTCTAGTATATTTGTAAAGTCCTCTCCACCAAGATAGTTATCACCAGCTACGGCACGGACTTCTAAAATAGTATCATATAGTTCCAAAATGGAAACATCAAAAGTTCCACCACCTAAATCAAATACTAAAAACTTAGCATTTTTTTTGCTTTGGTATAAACCATAGGCAATAGCAGCAGCAGTTGGCTCACTTATAATTCGTTCTACCTTAAATCCGGCAAGCTCTCCGGCTCTTTTGGTGGCACGCCTTCTGGCATCATTAAAGTAAGCAGGGACACTAATGACAGCTTCTGTTACTTCTTCGCCAAGAAAATATTCGGCATCTTCTTTTAAGCTGCGGAGAACAAAAGAAGAAAGCTCCTCTGCTGTAAATTCTTTATGAAGAAGGGAATATTTCTTTTGGTTTCCCATATCTCTTTTAAAAACACTTGCTCCAGAACCAGGATGTAAAAGATTCTGTTCTACTGCCAAATCACCTACATAAATCTGCTCTGATTCATCCATTGCGACCACAGAAGGAGTAAGATGTCTGCCAAGACGGTTCGGAATTATCTTTGGTCCTTCCTTGGTGTAATAGGCAACAAGACTATTTGTAGTTCCTAAATCAATTCCAATTATCATAATATTGTTCCTTTCTATTTTTTTAATTTGTCGTTACAGTTCAGCCATGCAAAATTATATGTGCAAGTTGCACGAGGGAGCTTGCTCACAGAGGGAAGCTTGCACATATAATTTTATATGCTTAACGCCATACATGAATATTTTGCCAGCCAATTTATTATATTTTTTAGTAATGTTGTATATTCTGGCAAAATATGAATAGCATGGCTGAACTATTACAATTTATCTATTTCTATTTTTGCGATATTACAATGAGGATTTAATGCAATAACTTCTTTGTAATGATGCAGTGCATTGGATATATCCCCTTCCATATTGTAGAAATGTCCAAGGCACAAATGGTATTCAAAGCAACCAGGATGGCGGCAGCCTTTACAACGAAGATTAGATTCCATTTGGGAGAATAGAAATAATGCATGTTCTTTATCTCCCATAGCCATATAAATAATACCCATAATACCCAATCGTATAGGGGAATAAGGCAGATAATTATAATAAAATTGTTCAGATTCATGAGAAGTATTTTGAAAAGCTTTTAGGGCTAACTTAGCATGAACTTTTGCCTCATCAAATTGCTTCAGCATGTAAAAAGCAAATGCACAATCCTTTTCATATTTGAATTGTGTATAGGAATCCAAAGGATATTTTAAAGCTTTTTGATAATAAGTTAAAGCTGTTTTATAATCCCCCATTTCTTCATAAAAAATNTCACCCAGNAAATGGAGATGTTTTGCAGGATCTTCATTCTCTGCATTTTGTATGTAAGATTGTATAGCAGACAAAGAAGAATTATTATTTNNANTNTTTATAGAATGACGNATTCCTTTTTCGGCAATTAGTTTCAAATTTTTAGAATTNTGGTATGCNTNTATTGCTTNATTGNAATNANCCATATAGGAATATAAATCNCCAATTTCTTCCCATGGAGATAAATCNTCTGGNAAAAGTTCTAAATTCTTTTTATAACAGGAAATAGCTTTTTCAAAATCAAACATNGCTTCATAACAATCTGCCATATTTCCATAAGGANNAGGAGATTTANTTTCNTCCATNTACTGGGCNGCTTTTTGNAAACATTCTATCGNANGGTTAAAATCCCCTAAATNTTTATAACAGCATCCAAGNTTGTTCCAGGCAGCCCAATCATCTGGTACNAATTTTATNGCANNATGAAAATCTTNNATTGCCAATTCTATAAATTNTGTATTCATGGAATTCATATATATNAGACCACGGTTTACNCGNTANTAGCAGCAATCATTTGCTTCNATCTCTTTTGTGGCATACNTAATGGCAAGATCNAAATACANTNCNTCTTCATCNTCATGATATAAATTGTTATATATGTCTGCAAGTTTTTCATTNCAGTCTCTGTAAAATTCATCCATATCTAATGCGGTACGATAAGAAATGATGGCCTTGCTTATTGGATACATTCCCTGAAGAGCTAAATTCTCATAGCAGATACCAACATTATAATGATAAACGGGAAGATGTGCATACTCTTTTTTTCCGGTTTCGTATGTTTCCAAAGCTCGTAAATATTTTTTCATCTGCACAAGAATATCACCAAGAATCATTTGATACTGTATCCGTTCAGGATTTTCCTTGCTTGCATAGGAGACAAAGGTATAAGCTTTCCGAAGTTGATCAGTGTCCCAATATAGAAGCCCCAATTCATAGTCAATTTCAGATAAATCTTCAATGTCGCAGTCAGGATTTTGGTGTTCCTTTTTCAATTGTTCTAAAATTGGAAAAATGGCAAGAGTGTCTTCTTTATTTTTTGCTAGATTCCGAAGAATCTTTGCTTCAAACAACCGCATACGGGGAGTTAGGGTAACTTGGTTGTTTTTCGCAAGTTCCAGAACTTCTTTTGCATCTTCATATTGACCATAATAACAGAAAATTTCGCATGCAAACATATATGGTTTATAATATTCGGGATAGATATTAATTGCACGATGGTAATCATCTACAACTTCCTGCCCTTTATTTAAGTGATAAAAACATTCCTGTCGGATAACATAAGCAGGATAGTAACTGGTATCCTTGTTTATGCAGATATCACACAAATCAATGGATTGTTCATACTGTTGGTGTTTCAAATAGATGTCCGCAAGATGGTATTGATATTCCAATGCTTCCATAAGATCTTTTGATCTGGAAATTCCGGTTTGGATAATATGTTCTGCTTCCTTTAACATATTTAACTCACTGTAACATTCGCTAAGAACATACGATGCCATTCCAAAACGTGACATACGTTTTCTGGTTTCTTCCGTTCCATCCTCTTTCAAAGAAAAAATCATAGAATACCATTTTTCTAAAAAAGGCAGAGCATCAGAATAGCGTTTCACATAATGCAAAAGCCTGCCATATAGGTTATAGTAGCTATATTTTGTATCTTCTGTTGGTACATAGTCCTGTAATATAGAAATGGCTTCGTCAAAGCGATGGTTTTGAAACAGACACCATCCAATTTCTACTGGAATTTCTTTTGCAGAGAAGTGCCCATTTCCGTCTCCTGATTCCATATCCTTTGTCAGAATAGTAATCAGAGCATCATTTACTTTGGTCAAAGAGGCTTGGACTTTTGGGTTGTCGCCATCTTCTTCAAGTAGATTTATAATGGACTCTTTCGCATCATAGTAAAGTTCTTCCTCTATATAATATTGAGAGAGATAGTATAGAGCATGATAAGATTGAGGATCTTCTTCTAAAATATGTTTCCACAGATTAACAGCAGATTCTTTGTCATCATTTTTCCATTTGCACACACCAGCATAAAGCTGAATATATAAATCTTCCGGATATTTATCCAAAAGTTGGGAAATAAGGGACAGAGCTTCTGACTTTTTGCCTGAAAGAAGCAGAAGACGACTTCTTTCCACATCTTCGTATGGATGATAAATACCAAAAGAGGCTAGTTGATCCAGTAAATGGTAACATTCTTTGGTATCTTCCATATCTATTTTTTGTTTAATGGAAAGATAATGTTCAATATAGGCATCTCCCTCACAGGTGTTATCTTTAGAATCACGATAAGAAAACAGTGTGTAATCAAGAAAACCATTATGTTCCATATAATATTTCATATAGTTAAGAAAATCAGAAGGGAATTTTTCTCTTAAATTATCCATATCATCTAGTAAATAAAAAGTTTTATCAAAATATTGCCAAACCTCACAAGGGAAACGAAAGTGATCCAGAAGGAAATTGACAAATTGTTCTTTGACTTCTTCTGCAGTATCAATGCTTTGGCATAAATCATCCTCCATAAGAGGTTTCCATTTGGATAAGTCCCAACGGGAAGGCAGATCAAGGTACAGGGCTGTTACCTTTTTTAACCAGTCATTTACTTCCAGAGAAGCAGTTGTAGAAACGGACTCTGGATCTTCATCGGGAGTTCTGGCATAAGCCAGTGCCTCTTCATAAGCAGTACGAAGTTCCTTAAATCCTTCCGGATTATCTTCAGGGTTATTGTTTTTTAGAGCTAATCGGTATGCATCACGAATGGCATCTTCGTTTTTAGTTCTTGCAATACCTAATGTATGAAAAATTAAATTTGTTTCCATCAAATTAACATCCTTTCTTGAAAAAAGTTACATTTTATTATATCCTATTTTATATAGATGTGTCAAAAGAGTAAAAAATAATTTGATACAAAGTAACTAATGAGTTATTGTTCACTCACAAGCTTGACACTTGCTGTCAAGCTATGTGCCAAGAACATAGAACAGCCAGGAATCCAGCCTTTCGCCAAAGGCGGATTACAAATAGGCTGGATTCCGTTACAGTTTGCACCGTAGGTGTGAACTGCAACACTAATGATAAGTATGGTATATTCTAATTAAAATCAAAGGGAGATGAGAAGATTATGTTACAAAAAGAAGTTGTTTCAATGTGTCCAAAATGCTCTAGAAAAGATAAGTTTGTTTCTCAAATTACAAAAGTACATAGATTAGATGGAAAAAAATATGAACAACATATTTGTCCATATTGTGGAGAATTTTACCTTGCCCGTACTTATGGATTATATAGTATTTTAAGATTTCACGGGAATAATTTTGCAGAGCAGATAGAATCTATGTTGGAGATTACACCAGCTCATTGTGAGAGTTTTATTCAGCAAGTAAAGGATTGTACAACAGAAGAACAGCTTTTAAAAGTTGTAAGAAATATGCATGGAGATGAAATTGTACCTTTGACAAATGAGGAATATGATAAAATGTTGGATACATCATTAATTATCACAGAGGATTTACGGGAGTTGATTGAGGAAGAGGAAAACGAAGAGGAATAGTTTAATTAAAAAGTGCCCACATAAATGCCATGAAGAGAAGTTGTTCTAAAAATTTCTGTATTTCTGTAAACAATAGTGCCACTGCTAATATTATAATAATGATAGGAGCAATGCAAAGTGTTAGAATAGGAGAGAAGTTATGAATAACGTGTTGATTGGTGTAATGATTCCCTTTGTGGGTACGACACTGGGAGCGGCGTGCGTGTTTTTTATGAAGAAAGCCATACAAGACAGATTGCAGAAGGCTTTACTTGGATTTGCTTCCGGGGTTATGGTAGCCGCTTCTGTATGGTCTCTGATTATTCCTGCAATTGAAATGTCTGAACCTATGGGAAAATGGTCTTTTTTACCAGCATCTGTAGGGATTGTTTTGGGAATGGCATGTCTGTTATTGATTGACAAACTAGTTCCAGAATGCTATTTAGAAGGCAGTTGTACAGAAAAAAATGATACAAAAGATGGTCGGAGAAGTATGTTGGCATTTGCTGTGGCACTACATAACATCCCAGAAGGTATGGCAGTGGGTGTTGCGTTTGCCGGATTACTTGTTGGAGAAACACACATTACCTTGGCAGGAGCAGTGGCTTTGTCTATTGGGATTGCAGTACAGAATTTCCCAGAGGGAGCTATCATTTCTATGCCTCTAAAAGCTCAAGGTATGGGAAAAGGAAAATCATTTTTTTACGGGATGCTGTCAGGAGCAGTGGAGCCTGTGGCAGCAGGATTGACAATTGTATTTGCAGAGATTGTTACACCAGCATTGCCTTATCTTCTGGCATTTGCAGCAGGAGCTATGCTTTATGTGGTGGTGGAAGAATTAGTACCTGAGGCAGCGGAAGGAGATGCTTTAAAAATAGGAACCATAGGATTTGGCTTTGGATTTTTGGTTATGATGATGTTAGATGTTGCATTAGGTTAAAAAGAGCATATATTCATGCATAAATTGAGTAACAGTTCGGCTATATGTATGGCTGTTTTACATTCTTGGCACATAGCTTGATAGCAAGTGTCAAGCTTGTGAGGAAACAGTAACTATGGTTGGACTGTTATGTTTTTTTGCTAACATTAAGTGCTTGCAAAAGTAAAAAAATAGTGTTAGAATAAGTTAGGAAGAACTAACATAAACAGACATAGCTATTCACTGATAGAATAGTTATATTTTTTGAAATGTAGTTAGTCTTAACTAACTATCGGTATTTGGAGGGCATGGTTATGAAAAAGGAGAATTTAAGATATGAGCGTAGCAAGATGAAGAAAGAAATGGTGCTAGCTCGTTTAAAAGAAGATGGTTGTAGAATTACAAAGCAACGCTTGATTTTATTAGATATTATTTTGTCTGAAGAATGTTCTTGTTGTAAAGAGATTTTCTATGAGGCAAGCAAAAGAGATAAAGGAATTGGACAATCTACCGTATATCGCATGATAAGCCTGTTAGAGGAAATAGGTGCCATTAATCGTAAAAATATGTATAAAATTTCTTGTAGCATGGATTGTGACCGTACGGAAGTCTGTCAGATAGAGTTAGATGATGATACAATTTGTCATTTGTCTCCAAAGCAGTGGAATGAAGTGATTAAGGCAGGATTATCCCAGTTTGGTTATATGAAAAAACAGGAAATCCGTTCGGTTAATGTAATTCCCTGTGAATGTGAATGTTGAGGAAAAAGTACATTTGCTGTTACCATTTGCTTAAAACTTTAAAAATGTAATAAAAATTTCTTATTGAGAAAATAATACAATTAACCTGGTTGACGAAGTGTATGGAAATGTATATGATAATACTATGTTAGTTAAAACTAACTACGGAGGGCTGACATGAGTCAAGAAATTTTTGAGATTGTAAAAAATATGGACCTGGAATTAATAGAAACACAGCTTGCTCTACAGTGTGCACCGGTTTTAGCTGGATTAAAAATATCGAATCTGTTAAATGTGAACAGTAAGCAAGGAGCATTGATTCAAAAATTATTAGCAGCTACAGAGTTGTCTTGTTATGTACTCTTAAAAAATGGGCATCGAATGACTATTTTAATTTATCACAAAAAAATGTTAAAAGCATATTTAGCAGACAAAAGGGTACGGTCTTTTTTAGCAGAACAAGGCTATGAAGAGATGAGTCTGGAAGAAATGCTTCACTTATTATCCCAAAGGTATCAGTCACACATGGAAAAAAGAGTAGGTTTTCCTCATGAATTGGGTGTGTTTCTGGGATATCCAATGGAGGATGTAGAAGGTTTTATTGAAAATAATGGAGAGAATTTCTTATGTCTGGGATACTGGAAAGTTTACCAGAACCGACAAGCAAAGCTGGAATTGTTTCAAAAGTTTGAAAGAGCAAAGGAATGGATGATTCTATTGGTTTCCAATGGTATGGAATTCCTAGAGGCAGTAAATTTGTTAAAGTCTGGTCAATTATATCAAATGTAAATACACTTCGTCACCAGGCGAAACATAGGTATAGCTGTAAAGGGATGTAGCGTAATCAAAAAAAGGAGGAAATAAGATATGAGTAAGATTAAGGTAGTATTCTGGTCACAATCCGGAAACACAGAAGCAATGGCAAATGCAATTGTAGAAGGAATTCAAGGTGCAGGAAAAGAAGGTGAAGCAATTTTTGTTTCGGATATCCAGCCAGGAGATTTGAAAGAGGATACTGTATTTGCACTTGGATGTCCTGCAATGGGGGCAGAAGTTTTAGAAGAAGGTGAGATGGAGCCTTTTGTTGCAGCACTGGAAACTATGGTGAATGGCAAAAATATTGCATTATTTGGTTCATACGGATGGGGCGATGGTGAATGGATGCGTGACTGGGTTGACAGAATGGCTGCTGCAGGTGCTAAAGTATTGAATGGAGAAGGTCTTATGTGTCATGAAGTGCCAGATGAGGAAGGATTAGATGAGTGCCGTACTCTGGGAGAACAGTTAGCAAAAATATAAAATTAAAAGATATTTATTAAGCTGATGATTTCTGTATTTGTACAGGGATTGTCAGCTTTTTTGTAATTTTGCATGTATCAAAGCTGCTTGATATGGGAAAAACATTGAAGTTTTTCATAAAGAATAAAGAAATCGTATATAGAATATATTTTTTGTAAATACTATCTCCAAAGCAGAAAACAAGGAGATGGCATTTATGGGAAAATATAAACATATAGGGGAGCAAAGCATTCGTTTTGAACAACCGCCATATATTATTGGGAGTGGATGTGTAGCTGGAAAAAAAGAAGGGGAAGGACCACTGGGAAAATATTTTGATCTTATTGAAGAGGATCCTATGTGTGGAGGAAAATGTTGGGAAGAGGCTGAGGCAAATCTGCAAAAAAAGGCAGTGGAAATTGCTTTAAAAAAAGGGGAAATAAAAGCGGAGGATATAGAATATCTGATTGCAGGAGATTTGCTGGATCAGTTGGTGGCAAGTACTTTTGGTATTATGCAGTTTCAAATCCCTTTATTTGGGGTATATGGAGCATGCTCTACAATGGGAGAATCCTTGGCATTGGCATCTATTTTGGTTGAGGGAGGATTTGCTAAGCATGCAATAGCAGTTACATCAAGTCATACAGCATCTGCAGAAAGGCAATTCCGGTTTCCTGTATCTTATGGTAACCAGAAACCTCTTTCTGCAACATGGACGGTAACAGGAAGTGGAGCAATTGTAGTGGGAAACCAAAAGCATAGTAGTGGTCCTTATGTGCGGGTTACAGGAGTAAGTACAGGAAAAGTTGTAGATTATGGATTGAAAGATTCCATGAATATGGGGGCTTGTATGGCACCTGCAGCGGCACAGGTAATAGGAGTACATCTTAGGGATTTTGCAGCAAAACCTGAGGATTATGATAAAATTATTACAGGAGATTTGGGAGTTATAGGACAGAAAATTTTATTTGACTTGTTGAAACAACAACAATTTGACATTGAAAAACAGCATATGGATTGTGGAATAGAAATATATGAGAGAACGGAACAAGATGTACATTCTGGAGGCAGTGGGTGTGGATGTGCAGCAATTACCTTAGCAGGATATATTCTGGAACAGTTTCAGAAGAAACAATGGAAAAAAGTTTTGTTTGTGCCAACAGGAGCATTGTTGTCAAAAGTAAGTTTTAATGAAGGAAGAACGGTTCCAGGAATATGCCATGCCATTTTATTAGAAAGGGAGGATTAAGTCATGGATTATTTAATTGCTTTTTTAATTGGTGGAGCGATATGTGGATTAGTGCAGATTTTAATGGACAAAACGAAACTTATGCCAGGAAGAATTATGGTTATTTTAGTTTGTCTTGGTGCTGTTCTTGGAATCTTTGGAATTTATGAGCCATTTTCAAAGTGGGCAGGAGCAGGAGCTACTGTTCCACTGGTAGGATTTGGAAATGTACTATTTCAGGGAGTGAAGGATGCCATAGATAAGAAAGGTTTCTTAGGTTTGTTTGAAGGTGGTTTTACAGCTTCCGCCGTTGGAATTTCAGCCGCATTAGTCATAAGCTATATTGCATCTTGGATATTTAAACCTAAAATGAAAGTATAAAATTGTTACTGTTCACTCACAAGCTTGACACTTGCTGTCAAGCTATGTGCCAAGAACATAGGATAGCCAAGAATCCAGCCCTTCGCCAAAGGCGAATCACAAATAGGCTGGATTCCGTTATTGTTTGCACCGCAGGTGTGAACAGTAACATAAAAATAAGTAAGATTGGATAACTTTAAAGAAACGACTAGAGATATATGGAAAGATATGCTATACTTATATAGATGTGAAAAAATAACCGAAGGAGTATAAGCCTCAAGGAGTACTTCTTCGGTGAAATGGATAGGATAAATGGAGGCGAAGAAAATAGAAAGGAAAAGGTGATTATGAAGAAGAGTGTAATTTGTGCTTTGGCATTAACTGGTATATTATGCTTTTTTGGCGGTGTACAAGGAAAAGCAGCAGAGATTTCCCAAGAAAGTAAGGAAAATGAAGTCTTGGCAGTAGAACCTTATGAAGTAACTACAGGAAGTGCAATCTCGATTTATAACAATTCATATCAGATACAAGCAAGCGAAGAAGAAAAAGAAAACATTATTATTCCGGTTGTGGCAACGAATAGTGGTTTGATGGTTTACGATATGCAGCTTCTTGGAAATATAGTTACAAAAGGAAGTATATCAGTAACAATATATGAGGATGCAGAGTGTGAAAAGCCATTAAGTGAACAGAAAACATACCAAATAGAACCAGAGCTGGAGCAATCCATAACAGACTCTGTTTATTTAGAGAAGGGACAGAATTGTTATTTTCAAATTGCAGTTTCCGATGAACTTGTGACAGAAGAGGAAGAGTATCGTTTTTGCCTTTTGCTACAAGAATATAACAGCGAAAACCGTACCCTGCAAAATAAGGAAGCTGTCTATGCTTATCAAAATGGAAAGGGAACCACCATATATTATCAAGTAAAGGCAAAAAAAACAGGAATACTCACTATTGATATGAATTATGATGAGTTTTCTTATGGAACACCAACAATTACTTTATGCAACAATAAAAAGAAAGCTATTAGTGCAAATTGCGGGATTCACATTATGAATGCTGCAAAAGTAAAGAAAAAGAAAGAAACACCAGCAGGAAAGAATCTTTTTGCAGTATCAAAGGGAACTTATTACCTAAAATTATCTGGTGTGAAGGGTACATATAAGATTCAGTCTAATTTTTCAGCAATTACAGACAATAGTGGAAAGAAAAAATTAAAGGCAAAAAAATTAACTTTAGGCGGCAAGGCAGTGAAAGGCGTAATACTTACTGAGGATAAGAAATCTAATTATGATTGGTATAAATTTACTTTGGAGGAAAGTGACAGAGTAAGAATTAGTTTTCAAGGTTCTACATCTGGTAAAGAAAAGCTGCAATTAGAGGTAGTTCCACCTTCTAGTGCAAAATTTTCAAACAAGGCTGTTTTGAATTTTTCAGGGATAGATCAGAATGGATCTGGTAAATCAGGCACACAATGGCCAGCAGGAACCTATTATTTTAAAATTAATAAGACTACAACAAAAGGGACAGGAATGTATTGTTTGCAGGTAAAGACATATTAGAACAGATAGACTAATTTGTTACTGTTCACTCACAAGTTTGACACTTGCTGCCAAACTATGTGCTAAAACGTAGAACAGATAAGAATCCAGCCCTTCGCCGAAGGCGAATTATAGATAGGATGGATTCCGTTACTGTTAGCACCATAGGTGTAAACAGTAACACAAATTTTGTAAATGGGAAAGGAGCGTGACAGGAATGCTGCGTATTTTTAAAAGCATGGAAGGAAGATTACATACATTAGATGGTATAGAAGAGAATTCCTGGATATGCCTGACGGATCCGTCTTCGGAGGAAATTATGGAAGTGGCAGAGCATTGTAATATTGACGCAGATGACCTTCGTGCTTCGCTGGACGAAGAAGAAGCTTCCCGTATAGAAATTACAGATAATTATGTTTTGATTCTGGTAGATGTGCCTGCAAAAGAAATTCGAAATGGAAATAAAGCATATACCACAATACCTCTGGCTATTATTCTTATGGATAAGATGATATTGACCGTATGTCTGGAAGATACCATAGTTCTTAGACCTTTTATTAATGAAAAGGTAAGGGAGTTTCATACTTTTATGAAGACCAGATTTGTATATCAGATTTTGTACAGTAATACATCAGCATATTTGCATTATCTTCGAAGAATTGATAAAAAGAGGGAAGAGATGGAATCCCGTTTGACACAAGGTACGACAAAGGGAGATTTAATTGAATTGCATGAGTTGGAATCTGACCTTGTGTATTTCGCTACATCGCTCCGGGTGAATGGTGTGGTATTGGATAAGCTTACCAGATATGAAAGAATTAAGCAGTACCCGGAAGATAAAGAGTTGTTAAATGATGTTATCATAGAAAATAAGCAGGCTATTGAAATGGCAAATATTTATAGAGATATTTTAAATGGTACAAGAGAATTATTTTCTTCGGTCATTGACAATTCCTTAAACAATGTGATGAAAGTGTTGACATCTGTAACTATTATTTTATCCATTCCTACAATAACATCAGGATTGTGGGGGATGAATACTGCAAACAGCCTGCCTCTTGCAGACAGTCCTTATGGATTTGAGATTATTTGTGGGTTGACAGCATTATTATGTGCTATAGTCGCATTGATATTAAGGAGAAAAGATTTGTTTTAAAAGGATATAATACAAAGGAGAATAGAAATATTTGAATTTGTTTTGTTTCAAAAGATATTTTTTAGGGAGGAAAAAACATGACAGAACCAATGTTAATACAATTAGAGGAAGCAGGGAATAAGATACCAGGATTGCTAAAGCGATTTGCAGGAAATGAAGCAATTTGTATAAAACTGGTGAAGAAGTTTCCAGGAGATGAGAATTATGCAAATTATCTGGAAGAAATTAAAGTGCAAAATTATAGGGATGCAGAGCAAAGCGTACACACATTAAAGGGTGTGGCAAGTAACCTTGGACTTACAAAGATTGCAGATGTAACACAGCTTATTGTAGACGAGATTCGTGGAGAATGTGATTATAAGAAAATTGAAGGTTGGAACAAAGAATTGACACAACTTTATGAGGAAACTGTTGATATCATTAATAAAAATATGTAGTGTTGCAGTTCAGTCATGCATAATATCAATGATATGGCTGAACTGTTACTATGTAGTAATATGTAAGGTGAGTAAGATGTATAAAGAGATAGCAAAACTTGTTATTTATCGCAAACTTCCCAAGGACAGCATTTTGCTGTCCTTAGCAGAAATTTGCAGGGAATTTGAGAGTGGTGTTTATGAAAAAGAGGATTTGGTTACCAGAATTTACCAAGAGATACATAAATTGCTGGATGTAGCAACTTGGTATGGTTTTGATGAGAATTTATGGCATAATTATCTGGCATTTCTTTTGGCAACAAATGAAAATCCATTTAGTATCACTTGTGAAAAAGTAGGAAGAACAGAAGGTACAGTCAACCAATTTGCAAAGAGTGATTGCCGGATTTTTAAAAATTTATTTGATTATGATTTCAGTAAGATGGAAGAAACTCTTAGCATCAACTGTTTTCAAGTGATTTTAAATTACAAGGCAGTAGAGAAGACAGAGAGAAAATATAACAAGAATGTAAGCGAGAAGGTGCGAGGTCTTAGCAAACAGATTGAAGCTGCAAAGGATGAAGAAGAGGTTTTTCTGGCAGTTACAGATTTTTACCGCAATTATGGAGTAGGAAAGTTTGGGCTGAATAAGGCATTTCGTATTGAACATAGAAATGAAAAAGTGGAACTTTGTCCAATTACAAACACAGAGGAAGTATATCTGGACGACTTGATTGGATACGAAATCCAGAAACAAAAATTAATAGAAAATACAGAAGCTTTTGTGGCAGGGCGTAAGGCCAATAACTGTTTGTTGTATGGAGATAGTGGAACTGGTAAGTCTACCAGTATCAAGGCGATTTTGAACGCCTATTATAATCAAGGACTTCGTGTGATTGAGATATATAAGCATCAATTCCAAGATTTATCTTATGTGATTTCCCAGATTAAAAATAGGAATTACCGTTTTATTATTTATATGGATGATTTGTCCTTTGAGGAATTTGAGATAGAATATAAGTATTTAAAAGCAGTAATCGAAGGGGGATTAGAGACAAAGCCGGATAACGTTTTGATTTATGCTACTTCTAACCGCAGGCATTTAATCCGGGAGACATGGAATGACCGTTCGGACATGACAACAGATAATGGATTACACCGTTCGGATACCATGCAGGAGAAATTATCTTTAGTAAACCGTTTTGGAGTGTCCATTTATTATGGCAAACCAACCCAGAAAGAATATTTTGATATTGTCTGCCAGCTTGCAAAAAGATTTGATAATATTACACTTACAGAGGAAGAACTTTGCAGGGAGGCGAATAAGTGGGAAATGTCCCATGGAGGAATTTCTGGAAGAACAGCACAGCAGTTTATACATTATTTAGCTGGAAAGGAAATGAAATAATTTTGAAAACAGGAATATGTTATGTGGTTGGTGCAGGAGACTGTTACCAGCCAATTCTTTTGCCAACAGACAAGGACTATGTAATTGCGGTGGATGGAGGATATGACACCTTACAATCACAAGGGATCAAGCCAGATGTAATAATCGGGGATTTTGATTCGGTGCAATCTGTAATAACAGAAGAAAAAGTGATAAAATTAAAGCCAGAGAAAGATGATACTGACATGCTGTATTCCGTAAATTATGGAGCAAAACTTGGTTATACAACTTTTTATCTTTATGGTGGAACTGGAGGAAACCGTATTTCACATACTATTGCGAACTTACAATTATTGTCACATAATCCATTTCTGCATTGCTTTTTATTTGATAGGGATGAGGTAACTTTTTTATTGGCAAATGGGCAGGTAACTTTTATGGAAGAATGTAAAGGATATCTCTCTGTATTATCTGTAAGTGATGAGAGTACTGGTGTTTGGGAGAAGGGGTTAAAATATGAGTTGGAAAATGCAACTCTTACAAATAACTATCCATTAGGTGTCAGTAATGAATTTATTGGTAAAAAGAGTTTTGTTTCCATAAAAAAAGGAATGTTGTTAATTAGTATAGAAAAGGAAAATTTATCTAAAATAATTTTTAATGAAAAAACAGGGTAACTATTCAGGTAGAAACACGCATTTACTGCGTGTTTTAAAAAAAAAATAAATTTTGTAGTGTTTAAGCCCTTCGCTGAAGGCGAATTATTATGGGCTTAAACGTAACTGTTCATGGTTCTGAACAGTTACAAAACACCCATGCTTTGTGGATTATGGCATCACCATAAATATATTTGCATGAGTGTTTCGTAAACGAGGATGCATACAAGTGCAAAAGCAGCACTTGGTGCTTTA
>JAAVHR010000004.1 GCA_014799595.1 Clostridiales bacterium
TCTGATGCGGACTATTCCGAGTTTCTATCCATTTCACAACAGTTAGCTGATATTTCTCCTGATTTGGTAGTCAGTTATGATGAACAGGGAAATGCTCTGTTACGTTTAGGTAAAAATGCAAAAGAAACCAGTGCAATGTTAGATGAAATACTGGAGGTTCAAAAGGCAACAGCAGATAAAACCTTAGTAGATAACTTAGATGATGTTGCAAATGGTGTATATGAAAGTGTAAAGCAAGCAGAAAAAGAAATAGAAAATATTCAATTCCAGTTGGACAGCAATGGGAATATTAGCAAGAACACAGCTTACACTAATATAGATATCCGTAAAACATTAAAGGATACAGGTGTTTTTACTTTTGATGACGAAGGATATCGTGAATATGGCAAAAAATTTGAAAAAGCTCTTACAAATGCCGGAATTAGTTACTCTGTTGACACAAATATAAACAGAAAATTTTTAACACTTGAAAATAACGACAGACTAACATCGGAGAACATAGAAAAAGCACAGAAGTATTACAATGACATGGTAGAAATCCAGAAAAAAGGATATACCGCCGAAGAAGCAGGCTTGAAGAATAGCATTGCTGAAAAAGAAAGGCTGATTGATAACTACTATGCAAAAATGTCTCCAAATCTTGGAGTCTGGGTAAAAGAAGGATATCTATATCAATCTTTGGATAAAACCAACAAAACTTTTGTTGATAGTATCATCCCTACACTGGACTGGGATGCTATTAATAAAAACGATTTTGATGCAAAAGGCTTAACAGGTTCTGATTATGAGAATTACATAAAAGAAAATATCATAGAACCTCTTGCAACCATGCCAGACAAATATAAGGGTGAAGTTACTGAGGGCTTATCAAGACTGTTAGAGTTTGAAGATGGGGATTTAGGTATTGTTTCCTTTGGTAAAGAATTACAAAAATCACTAGATGAGAAAAATATAGAAATTGATATTACTCCTATTTTTTCAGAGGAAAAAGAAGCCTCCGAAAAGCTACAAAACTCTATCAAAAATATTGCAGGTAAAAATCCTGTTGAACTTAGTATCTTGAACCATTTTACAAAAGATTTTACAGAAGATCAAGCTAATATATGGGAACAGGCTACTTTAGGAACAAATTCAGCAAAAGAAGCGATTGTTAAGTACAAAGCAGCACTTCCGAAAGAAATGAAGAATACTACACCTTCCTTCAAATCTGTTTTTAACTCCGAGGATTTCAGACAATCCAAAGAAGAACTTTTAAACTTAGCCAAAGCAGGTGAGTTATCCTCTGATACGCTTTCTTCTACCAAGAAGTATCAAACCTTACTTGAGAAAACAGGAATGACCGCCTATGAAGCATCGCAAAATATTTATAACCTTATAAGCCAATCGGATAGATTATCTGGTTTTTCTCAAAACATGGAGAATCTTGATAAAGCTTATGCAGATTTTAAAACCAATGGCTATAATACCATGGAGAGTCTGTCAGGATTAAAAAATGCATTTGGTAATTTATCATCTTATAAAAGTTTCATTAAGATAGCTGGTGATGCAAAATCAAGTACAAAGCAAATTCAAAAAGCATATAATACCCTTGTGGATGAATATTTAAATGCAACAGGTATTCTTTCCATTCTTAATGAACAAAACAAAGGTCTTGTACAAACACAGTTAGAACACCTTGGAATAACAAATGCAGAAGAAATTGTTGCAAATGCATTAAATAATTCTTATTTATATCTTGGCAATACTCTTACCACATTACAAGGTAAAACCATAGATGTATCTAATGTAACAGCTACTGAAATAGTCAGTCTTTACAATGCAGGAGAAATCACCAAGGAAACAATGAAAAAATTAGCCGACTATGTGGCTATGAAAAATTATGCAAATAAGACTACACTCTCTACAGATGGAGATATTCAGAATCTTGCAGATCTAGCTATTACAGGTTCCGAACTTGGTCAGGTGTTGTATTCCATTGCAATTATTAAAAGAAATATTGCACATGGTGAAGCAGGTGGAAGGGCAAATCTTGAAAGCCAATTAAAAGAATTAGAAGCAAGAAAAGATAAATTAATAAAGGAATTTGGATCAAAAGGTTCTAATTTGAATACAACTCCTAATTATATAGAGAAAAACTCTACAAAAACACCTGAGAAAGCCAAAGATTCCTACTCCAAGTTTGCCCAAACCATAGACTGGTGTGTGCAGACCATAACCAACATGGTAAACAAGATTGATTTATTGAACAGCAAACTTAACAATACAAAAGCATTGAATAAACAGATTTCTTACTACAACAGTTTAATCAAAGCACAACAAAAGTTGATTAAAGGTTATGCGAAAGAAGAAAATACCTACAAAAAAGCCTATAACAAATCCTTAAACAAACTATCAGAGAAAGACCGTAAAAAAGTCGAAAATGGAACATACACCATTGAAGACTTTAAAGGCAAAGCAAAATCAGGTAAAAAATCCGAAGCAGAAAAACGATACAACAACATCCAGTCTGCACTGGAAGCAAGGGACACATATCTTAAATCACAGACGGATTTGGTAAACGCAAAGCAGCAACTGTCAGAGTATATTGAAACCTTGGCAGGAATACGCTGGGAAAAAGCAAATGAATCTATTGAAAAACTGAATAAAAATATAGAAGTATTAGATGCAAAAGCTTCTAACCTGAATGGGTACAAGTCTAAAAATTCAAACTTAGACGCAAAAGTGAAAGCACAATATAAAATCGTAAAAGAACAACAAAGTGCAGTCAATAAAACCCAGTCAGATAAAGATACAATAGATAAAAAAGCACTCAATACAAAAAGTAAGATTGACAGCAAATACAAGACCAGCAAAAGGACAAACGCTGACGGCACATTAAGCGAAAAAAATGTTACAGGAAAACAGCTAACCCTTATCAAACAATACAACCTGCAAATAAAGAAAAGTAATGCATACAAAAAGAAGCTGTCCGAAATCAATAAAGAGCTGGCAATCAGTGAACAGGAATACATTACATTAATGAACGAATCCATAGTTGAAAAAGCAAACAATATCCAACAGGATTATGAAAACAAGCTGTCACTGATTGATGCCAAAGAAAACCAGTTAGATTCCCAAATCGCCTTAGCAGAAGCAAAAGGACAGATAGCATCCGCAAAGTATTATGAGTTATTAAACCAGAACTCAAAACAGAGAATCAGCGAACTGAAAGCAGAGAAAAAGGCACTTGAAAGCCAGCTAAAAGGACTAAGTGAATACAGCGATGCATGGTATGAAGTAAAAAATATACTCCTTAGTGTAGATGAACAGTTAGCACAAGAGACACAAAATGCTGTAGAGAATATCAGCAAACAGATAGAAGCTGTAAGCAACTTAACCGATGCCATCAATAATAACATAGACCTGCATACAGGCAGTGATTTCTACACTTCCCTGACAGACGGTGAAGATTATTACGACAAAAACGGTATGACGGATGTCGGTAAGTCTGTATTAGCCGCCAAATATCTGGAATACACAGGCAAAAGACAGCAAAGGGAAAATCTCGATAAAGAATGGGAAGAAATCAGCAGGAAATATCTGGAAGGCAGAATCACGGAAGCAGAAATGACACAGCTAACCGATGAATGGCTAAAGAAAGCACAGGACATAGATAAAGAAATCATCAGTTCACAAAATGCCATTGGTGACATGCTTACAGACAGTTATAAGGCACAACTGGATGGATTAAAAGAGATTATTGATGCAAAGAAAAAATCTCTATCTCTGGATAAGTCCGAATACGATTACCAGAAATCCATTGCAGAAAAAACCAAAAACATTGCTACCCTCCAGAAACAGCTTGCCATGCTGGAAGGCAGAAATGACGAAGAAGCTGATGCCGAACGTCAGAAAATACAGCTACAGTTAGAAGACGCACAGGAAGACTTAGACGATACCCAGTATGACAAATACATAGAACGAATGGAAAATGCACTGGATGATTTAAGTGAAAGATTCAGCAATGCAATAGATGAATTATCCAAAACCCTCAATCATGTAGAAACCATTGAATCCAATATATATGATCTGGTTTCAGATAACAGGGGATCTATCTTTGAATCCGTAAAAAATGTATTTGACGAAAGAGGTATCAATCTTAACGATTCAGGCGACTGGTTTAAATATATGCAATCCTTAGCTGGAAACAAAAATATGAAGGAAGATACATTTGGGACTGGTATTATATCAGAAAGACTGGAACAGCAAACCGGTTATCTGGAGAAAATCTATGAGAAAATACCAGATGATGAAGAAACTGGAAAAGAAAAAACCAAACTTTCCGTTGCTGATGTACTGGGAAAAGCCAGTGAAGAGAATAAAAAAGCTGACACATCCAAAATGAATGCATTAAACAAATATCTTGTAAGCCAGGGTTACAAACCGATGTCCACAAGTGACATGGCAGACCTTGCCTCTGCTCTCCGTTCCTCTTCATCCTTTGACAAGCTGGATGCAACGACAAAAGAAACCATATCTTCCATTACCAGTGCCAGCCAGCTTAACAGTAAAAAAGATATCAATGCAAGTGCTAATAAAAATGCATTATTAAAAGCATTGAAATATACAATGAAATACACCGAAATACAAGAATTTCTGGACAGCCATTTAGAACAAGGGAATGCTGACAACAACTATGGAACACTGAACAGATATTTGTACCAGACACAGAATGGTAAAGTGCTTAGTAAGGAAGATGCTGTTACACTAGGTAAAATGCTTGGTGTGTCAGATGCAAATAAGAATGGTATGATAGACGGCAAAGAAGGAAAAGAACTTGTAGAAAAGTTAAAACAGGCAGGATTTTCCAGTGGAGGTATCGTACAAGCTGTTAATCAAAATGGAGATTCTGGACTTGCAACATTAAAAGCAGGTGAGTCTGTACTGACACCATTACAAACAAATGCTTTCTTGGAGTTAGTTGGAAAGTTAAATCCTCTCAACAATACTCTTGATATTATCCAAAAACCAAACTTACCAAATTTTGACAGAAGTACTTATGTAGCACCTGCAAATATTGAAAATGTAAACTTTGCATTTAATTTACCAAATGTTGTGGATAGCAAATCACTCATTAAAACTATCCAATCTGACACCCAAGTACAAAGAACTTTACAAAATGCTACTGTAGGAAAATTAAATGGCAACACCAAATTTGGTGTAAACAAATTATAAGGATTATGATACACAATAAGGCGTGTGGGCTGCCATACGTCTTATTGTTATATAATCATGCATTACTCTTCTCTTCCTTATAATACAAAACATTTAGAAATGACAACTCTCCTATGGCTGAGTTTGAACGATTGAACCAAAAATTGGAGAGGGAAATTGAAAATATGGTAACTATTCAGAACCTGCAAAAGTGATATACAAATTGCATTTAATAAATAAATTTATTTATTAAATGCAATTTGTATACTCACTTTTATTGGGCTGATGCCCACATGAGGATTTTTACCAGCCATTATAGGAAATTATTAGATATTATGTATATTTTGGAAAAATCCGAATGAGGGGTTCTGAATAGTTACAAAATATGAGGGAATGTAAGGAAAGATATAAATTCCTGATTATGGAAGTGGAAGGAATAAAAAAGAAATATAATAAAGTATAAAAATATAACAAAAAAGAAGGTGAAACTATGATACACGCAAATGATTTTACGTTTTGTGGCAGTAAACTATCAGATTTTGATTACATAATTGCTGCCATTGACAACTCCTCTTCTGTGGAAAATTCCAGTTGTGGGAATTTAGAGATACTGACAGAAAGACCTGTATTAAGTAAAAAAGATATTTCTCATGGCTTTCAATATGGTGAAGGGATTACCATATCATTTCAAATTGTAAAAATTGATAAATTGTCCCATGTTCCTACACCTGTCACCAATGCGGAATTTGAGCATATTATGCGTTGGTTAGTCAGACCAACTTATAATTACATAACTTTTGATACAGATAATGATTTATTCTTTCATGTAAAAATAAAGGTAGATGCCATAAAGATTGGAAGCATCCTCCATGGTTTTGAATTAACACTGACAAATGACAGTGCTTATGGATATTCCAAAGAATACATAACCCGTATTGGAAACCATGGAACGGGTTACCTAGAAGATGCCTCCAGCTTAGTTGGATATACTTATCCAAAATTGAAAATAAGCATAGTGGACAGCGGAACATATACTCTCACAAATGATTTAGAACCTGACCGTTATCTGCGCATCAGCAACTGCATTGCCGGGGAAGTGATAACCATAGATTGTGAAAACAAAACCATAAAATCAACAAAACCAAACCATGATTTATCCAAAGATTTCAATTTTACCTTTTTCAGGTTTTTAAACACCTATGAGAATAACTTAAACCGGATAACTTCTGCAAATGGCAGTGTTGACATGACCTACAGGTTTACAAGGATGGTGACTATATAAATGAATATAAAATTAGATAAAACCAGCAACACGATAGAGCAGCCTGGTGTATGGCTGTGCCATCGTAATTATAATAAAATTTGCAGCCTCTCTCCTATCTCAGATTTAAAGGTATATGTAGCTGCAAACTCTTATGATGAAATTACTTTTACCTTTCATAAAGAGAATAATGGAGAGATTTTTCCATATTGGGAAGAAATAAAAAATCTAAAAGTAATCTATGTGGAGAACTTTGGATACTTTGAAATAGCTGTTGACAAGGATGATAAAGAAGATACCATAAAAACAATCACAGGTATATCTATAGAAGCGGAACTGGCACAAATCATCTTAAGAAATTTGTCTGTCAATGGAGAATATGATTTGAATAAGGATGAAAACTTTTTTACAGAAAACGGTAAAACATCCTATAAACCTACTGTTTTATATAATGAAAATGATCCATCCCACAGTTTACTTCACAGAGTATTAAGCAAAGCCCCACACTGGTCTGTCGGTCACATAGACAGCCAAATCACAGAAAATGATATAAAGGTTTCCACTTCTGCTGTGAAAAGAAAATTTGAATTTGACAATATAAGCATATATGATGCATTACAGGAAATTGCAACAGAGTTAGACCTTGTATTTACCTTTGATACCGCTAACCGTTTGGTGAATATGTATGACTTAAACAGTATAGGCAATGACACCACTATATTTATAAATAAAGAAAACCTGGCAAATCAATTTACCTGCTCCAGCAATAAAGACAGCATAAAAAACCGTTTTAAAATCGTTGGTGGAGATGACATTATAACCTCTTATGTTGCAACCGTAAACCCAAATGGAACACAATATATTGATTTTTATTCGGATGACCAAAAAGCGGATATGTCCCAAGAGTTGGTGGACAAACTTCAAGAGTATGATGAACTGTATGAAACAAACAGGGAAGCATACCAGAAAGCAAGTGCTACTTTATACAACAAAATAGATGAATTAAATTATCTAAAATACACTAAAGCACCTGTCCCAGAAAAAATATCTACAACTGCTGAGGCAGAAATTCAAAAGTTAACCTCTTCCAATATAGGAACTGTTCCTGTTTCCCAGATAAACCAGCTTTATAAAAAAGGTGCAGATAAAGCAGTATTAACTATTGCCCAAATATTAGTTGATTATAAGTATACTGTAACCATTGAAAACTCTGTGTATGACTCTTCTACACAAAAATGGACTGGAACATTTAAGGTTGCCAATGAAAGTAATCCAAGTGACATGGCAAAATCCCCTAATAATATAGTTTTAAATATTGTAGAAGATGAAAAAGAGGATTTGCAGAATAAAATAAATAAGATTATTGGGGATGTGGATTTTGAAGACGAGACACTTGAAGATTTACAGGAAACATTAAAACAATATAGCCTCAGCTATCTGGAAACTTATGAAGCCATGTATAAAGAATGTACCACCGTCTTATTAGAACAAGGATATGGTGTTGTAACAAGTAAGTTCTATAATTTATACAAGGAATACTGGCAGAAACAAAAAGCCTGTGAAAATGAAATCACCCTAAGAAAAAGTGAGATTGAAACAGTAGAAAAGGAACTGGATTCCGCCCAAAAGGCTGTTAATGATTATCACCAGTTGTTAAATTTTGAAAACTTTGTTGGGGAAACATTGTTTAAAGAACTAATCTGTTACATCCGTGAAGACACTTATGAAAATAACAACTATATTTCAGATGGGTTAAGCGATGCAAAATGTATAGAAAATGCGAAAAAATTAGTGGAGGCAGCCACAAAAGAATTATATAGGGCAAGCACATTCCAATATACCTATACTGCCAGTTTAAACAATCTGTTTCATAATCTCAATTTTGAGCCTTTCTATGACCAGTTTGATTTATTTAACTGGATTCATGCAGAAGTGGATGAAAAGCACATTTTATTGAGACTAATTGGTGTGACATTCGATTTTGCCAATATAAACCAAATCGAAGTAGAGTTTTCCGAACAGGTCAAAAATGCAGATGGCTTAACGGATATCGAAAGTATTTTATCTCAAGCCAAGTCTATGGCAACAAGCTACTCTTCTACTGCCAGACAAGCTGCACAAGGCAGCCAGAGTTATTCAGATTTTCAAACATTAAAAGAAGAAGGAATAAACTCTGCATTGATGAATATTAAAAATTCAAATAATGAAGAGATTGTGATAGATAGTTGTGGTATCAATTGCCGAAGCAAAGATGTAAATGATGAATATGATGGTTGCCAGCTTAGAATTACAGGAAAAAATATGGTGATGACAGATGATGACTGGGAAACTGCCAGACTGGCTATTGGACAGGGACTGTTTAATGGACAAAAAAAATATGGTATCTGGTGTGATGTCCTTGTTGGGGATATTATAGCTGGGGAAACACTAATGATATCCAATAAAAACCAAACGTTTATTGTAGATAAAGATGGCATTATTGTAAAAAACATGAAACTGGATATGTACAGCCAAGATAACAAACACCGTATCCTAATTGATCCTGCCCTAAAAAGTATATTTAATATATACAATGAAGATGAGCAGGTGTTTTTCATTGATCAGAATGGAAATGTTTCTATGTATGGTAATTTATATGTTACTAATAACAACATGTACTGTAATATAGATATGAATTCTAATAATATTATAGAAATTGGCATAGGTAAAGGAAATACAAATTTACAAAAAATTCAAATTCCATGGGAAAGAGTTCCTTACGGATTAAATGTCACAGATTATGCTTGGGATTATCATCAAAATTGGGGGCAATATGGTACAGACATAAAAAATAAATATTTTGAACAGAGAAAACTTTGCATAAAAAATGAAGAAATTTATTTACTGTATAACAAAAAAATTAAAAAATGGGATAAAAATTCTGGAATTTGGAAAGTTATTCACGATATTACCAATGAGTATAATAACACTGATAGAGATAACAATTTTTATTTTATAAATACAAATAGAAATGATAATAAATTATATATTATCAGTCAATATAAGAACTGTAGCGATTTGAATATGTGGGTGTATGATATTGATACAGATGAATGTGTATGTTTGTTTACTACTACTATTTCTAATTTAGAAAATGTTAAAACAAGTAGTTGGTATTATAGAAATTCATATCTTCTTGATAACATGTTATATGTATACACAAGTTATTACACTCAGGGCATGATATTTTATGGAGATATTACCACAATAACAGCAGACACAACGGACAAAAAACTAAACTTAAATACATTCGATAAAAATAATACTGTAAATGTGGGAATACTAGAACATAATGAAAAAATATACCTCATAAATTTGATTAACACTAATAACAACTTTACATTGCAATTGGTTATGGTAAAAGATTTCAAAACACAAACCATACAATTTATTTCTGAATTTAATTATCAGATTATGGGCAGTTCAAATGACGTTGCAAATGGTGGTCAAGTATATATATACGCTGATTTTACAATTGTTAATGAAGATATATATATCATCATTAATCAATATAATAAAATAAACAAAAAAATGTTTATTTTTAATGAATCTGATGGTGATTTAAAAGAAGTACATAATCTGCCAGATTCTTTTGTTTCTTCTATGGGCTTATACCCAGAAGGGACCATAATGTTTTATGATGATGAAAAATTACATATGATAAGTTGTTTTGAAAATAATGTAACAAAAGTAGAAAGTGGTAGTTATAGATATTATTATTCTGATGCTTTATCTGTTGCATATATGCAACATTTTGTAACAGATTTAAAAGGAAATACATTAAGTATAAATAAAAATTTTGAGGAATTGGATAATGGAAAAGATTTTAATATGAGTTCTCAACATTCATTTGTAAAACTTAATAATATAATATATTTCTTAAATACTGCATGTGCTTTTTACGATAGTTATACAACTCCTAATGCTACTATAAAAAAACTGGATACAAATAATAAAAATAACAATTGGGAACTTGTGCTTACACTACCAGAAAAAATGAAAGTATTATGTTTTGTAGAATCTGATTCAGAAAATTGTTTATATTTTATCGGAACAAACACTTATGCAAATTTTACAAATATTTCTTTTCGACAAATGTTAAATAGTACCAGCAGATATGCAACATTATGGGAATATAATTTAGAAACCGAAACGCTTACAGATTTATTAAATCCAACAGGAGATACAAGTCTTCAATATGGTCTTCCTTCTTTGGATTTATATGGTTTTTATTATTCTGAATTAAAAAAACTGGTATATTATAGAACATCAACTACCACAGTAGACATAGAAACAAGGACTTCCATTGTCACAAATCAAAGAGCTACTGCTTTCTTGTCCAATAACATACATGATGGAGAAAATTTATACTCCATAGCAGAAGATAAAGGTACCACATGTCTGTACAAGCTTAACAAAACCTCTGATTCTTTAACTAAATTGGCAACTATTTTAAATATGGATAGCACTGGTCTTGGTTTTTCTATAACAAAATATAAGAATGACATACATATTTTTTATTCCCGAAATGGATGTTTGGCAAAAGAGCGTTTTGTCTACAATCTTCAAACTGAAGAACTTGAAAAAAGAGAGGATGTGTTTTATAGTGACGGCTTGCATATGCCAGACAAAACACAAAATTATTCAACTTGTTTTTTACCAGCTATTGCAACAGATAATGGAATACATTTTTTTATTGGACATAACCAGATTGATGGTCTTAATGGAAATGGTGGTTATAAGCATATTTTATATAAAGATGAATCTGATGATTCTAACATAGATGTTGAGAATCCTTTAGGTAAAAAAATATTCTATATTGACAACGAAGGAAACGGATACTTCTATGGCAACATCTACGCAAAAGACGGAGTATTCAGAGGTGATATTATTGCAAGAAGTTTAACACTTGGGTCTGATGCAAGTATTAATATGTCCCATATTGATGGTTTAAACGATACAATAGACGGCGTTGTTAATGATTTAAATGGTAAAATAGATGGAATTGTTGATGGTTTTGGTGGAACAATAGATGGAATTAATTCTGATTTATCAAATGTTATTTACAAAGGCGATATTATAACGGAAACTACAGATGAAGAAAACGGAGTTGTTAAGACAACCATAAAAGTGCCAAAAAGTGGAGGCGGATATACAGAAAGTACCACATATACAAGTGCTAATGGAAATTACATTCTTACTGATGTAGGACTTGGCACGGATAGCGAAAATGGCGAACAATCATATTGCATGATTAGCACAGATGGATTACTCAAAGCGACAAATGCTATAATTTACGGTCAAATCAACACAAGTCAAGGTTATATAGGTGGATGGGCAATTGGTGAGGATGGCTTATATAGCGTTAATTTTGATACTTCTGATTCTGGAATTAAAATACTTAGAGATGGACAAATACTAAGCAAAGGCGAAGGGTATTCGGATCAACAATTTGCAAGACTATATAGTGGAAAATGGATTTTTGGCTTAGGTGATTCTTTCCAGACAGAGGGCAAAAGATATTCTGATTTGTCTGCTGATGGACTTTATTTGTGCAGCACAGAATCATTAAAAAACAATTATGCAAGATATTTATTTGCTGTTGATACAGTAAATGACAAAGTTAGCATCAGTAGCCAATCTAATAATAATGCACTAGAAATTGTAAACAATGTTGGAAATTGTCTATACCTCTCAAACAGTAAAGCTTCTTATGATAATGCAGCTTTTCGTGCAAAACTTGTATGTGCCGAAGCAGGAAGTGGAGGATTTGATGACTTTGAAAAGACAGGCTATGTAACTATATTTGGAGAAGCATCTCATGGAAGAATTGTTTTTAGGGCTGATGCAGAAGGTCAAAATAATACTCTTAATAATTTTACCGATTCAGCAATTGGCACTACCCTATACCGTTGGGGTGAAGGATACTTTGAAGAACTTACTTCTTCAAAAGCACTAAATGTAACATCAGATAAGAAGAAGAAAAATCATATCTCTTATGTTGATAAGAATACTGCTTTAAATTTTGTTAATGCCTTAATGCCCGCAATGTTTACCATGAAAGATAATACTAATCAAAGAAAACATTTTGGTTTTTATGCACAAGAAGTTGCGAAGTTAGCACAAAATATGAACCTTGGGGACTTATCTTTATATAATGCCAGATGGATAAAAGATGGTACAGACTATGACTACCGGGAAGAAGCAGATGACAAAGAACTTGACTGGTCTTTAAAATACGAAGAATTTATTCCACTGCTTACCTCTTCCATACAGGCTCTCACAAAACGTAATGAAGAAAATGAAAAACAAATAGAATCTCTTACTCATACAGTTAATTTATTATTAGAAGAGATGAAACAGCTAAAAGAAGAGTTAAAGGAGGTTAAAGGACTCAACTAATCTAAGTTCCAAACGTTTTGTAATTATCTATAATCAATTAATAGCAAAATTGAAATTTTTTCCAAATCACAATATAAAAATTATCTAATAATACTATTATTTGCAATAAATGCTACTATAATATTTTTATATAAGGGTAGTTGAGATTTGATTCTCTTCTACCCTATTTTTATGCATACATTCTGATGCGAATACTCCCAATCAATCTACAGATTCAAAATCTTTTGTATCAAATTCCTATGACGGAAAATTGTTTATCAGCATAGCTTGGCGTTTAAGCCGTTCTTTTATAAGCTTAAGAAATGAATCATTTCCAACCACTTTTATCATCGGTCCAAAGGACAGAATTTCAATTAAAAGTTCTGTTTCCACTTTTTTATTATAATAAATTAGGCACTCATAGGTATTATCATCTATCTTTCGTGTATTTTTCTCATAATTTGCAAATTGTAACATGGCACGTTCCAGAGCATTGCGTTGATTCTTAATTAAGATTTTCACAGGCTCCTTATAATAAGAATGCTGCAAAAAGCGGTTAATATCTGGAAGTTTCTTTATAGTTTTATTACAAGGTGTAATTTCCTGGATGCGGCTTAAATTCAAAATTTCAATCTTTGAATCCCGCTGGATATGTGATTCAACCGCAAGCAGGCGAAAACAGTCATTCTTAATGGAATATTCCAGACGGCAAGGCAGATAATAATGGTGGACTCTATGATTATGACGTGATTCGTAAAGAATATCCAGATATTCATGTTTTTTAATTGCTGCTATAATGGTCTGAAAATGTTTCCTATAAACCGGATTCTTATAATCATCTCCATCACTAAACTTGTCATAGTAATAAAAATCATCTGGCTGGTAAAGGGGTTCCACATCAGCAAATACAGTATTTATGTTTTCAATTTCCACATCACTTAAGAAAAGTGTAATTTTATCATCCAGTAAAATTGCTTTCAGATAAGACTTTTGCAGATTGGTAAGTGGAACATAAAAATCTGTAGATAATTTTGAATAAAGAAAACCCTCCTGTTTTTCATAAAATCCCCATCCATTCTCTGTAAGCTTTGGAAGCAGATATAGGATACTTTCCTCAAATCCGCTATTCTTAATACGGTAGTTTAACTCTTCTTCTGATATGCAGTTTTTCTTTTCTATCAGGGATTTGATTACCTGAAAATAACAATTGTATATTTCTGAAAATAATTCCATCTTTTGTTTCTCCTCAAAAGTAACAGTGCAGACCTGCCTGGTTATTGTTCACACCTACGGTGCAAACAATAACAGAATCCAGCCTATTTAGAATTCGCCTTCGGCGAAAGGCTGGATTCTTGGCTACTCTATGTTCTTGGCACATAGCTTGACAGCAAGTGTCAAGCTTGTGAATGAACAGTAACCCTATCTGAATTGTTACTCCTCAAAATACATTTTATACATTGCCAAAAAATCTCTTTGAAAAAAATTATTTAGTCTTTTACAGTTTGACTCAATGTCTAACAATCTTCCAATAAAAGTACGAATCCATGGAAGCATTTCATTTGCATCAAAAACATCTATTTCATAAGTAAAAGTATTCTCTGCAATCCGACGGATTGTTCCCCCTTTTCCTTCCCGTTTCAACCGGTTTAGTATGTATAACTCAGAATCCTCATCAATATGTAAAGTTAATTTTACATGCTCTAAATTTACATTACTTCCTCCCTGAAAAGAAACACCCCATATACCTGCTTTGTTTCTCTCAAATATTTCTTTGATTTTTCTATAATTGGAATAAATCTCTTTGATTTGCACTCCCTTTATCGCATCCATCCGGATACACGAAAAACGTTTACGTTTATTATTGGTAATAAACAGACACAAAAAACGCCTGCCGGTACGGGTGCTGACAAATATTTTTAACGGAACTCCTTCTATTTGCCGGATATGCTCTGACCGGGTACTTTTACTGGTAATAAACACTGTTTTTTCTTCATGAATTGCTTGAAGAATAGACATTAAGATTTCATCCTCCAAGGTGTAGGCAAAAAAATTGTGCTTGATTCGGAATATATCATTTTTTAAGGATATATTTTCCATAATGGTATTACCAATTATACCAAGTGGTGAAAAAATCTGAAACAGTTTTATGGCATCCTCTAACCCAGAATACTTACAAAGAATTTCCTGAAATGGTGGATTAATCTTGTACAAAACCTGCTTTCCACTTTTTTTCTTTGTAAGCATCCCATCCTTTGTATATTCATTACATTTACGCCGGACCATTTGTAATTCAAACACCATATCATATTCTGTAAGGATACCGTCTGTTATCTCATCTGCTGTCCTCTCTCCCAATTTTTGCAGATAATCTAAAATATAAAAATGAAGCATAATATCATTATCAGTAAAACTTTTCGCCTTCCATACCTGATACAAAGGATTTGTGTCAAGCAGATTACTATCTATAGATAAATATATATTTTTACCTTTTTTGGTATAATCCTGTTTGACATATTCAGACAACCAGCTTTCCAGCCTGCGTCGTTCATTATCATAAGTACGGCTGCTCCATCCACTAAATTCCTCTCTGGTTTTAAAACCATATACAAAAAAATCCCGGACATATTCCCGGCTTTTTGAAAATGTTTTCATTAGTTCTTTAAATTCTGACATATTATCACCTATTTCATTATATGGTAACTGCTTGCAGTTACCATAATTTGATGCATACTTTGTGTTCATTATATCATAACTGCTTGCAGTTACGATAGTTTTTTTATAAAAATTGATAACAGTTCAGCCATGTCATTCATATTTTGCCAGAACATACATCATAACTAAAAATATTATAAATTGGCTGAACTGTTACAAAAATTGTTTTCGCAACTTTTTTGAAATGATTTTTTTTCCAAAAAATTGTATTGTATATTTAGACGAGGGAAACNCCGTCGGGAAGATACTGTCTGAGTAGCTCAGTTGGTAGAGCACGATAAAACAGGTCTTGTCAAAGACCTTAACAGCAAGTCCTTAACACCTTCTAAGTGCGTTGTCGTGGGTTCGAATCCCACCTCGGCAGTATCTTCCAATTTTTCTCAAGCTAAAAAGCAGTTTTATTGTGGATGAATAAATCTTGAAAAAGTTTTTAACAGCAATCCAAAATAAGTGGCAAATCGCAGGTTCGAATCCTGCCCCTATAAAACTGCTTTTTCCCTTAAATCATGTGGGGTAGCTCAGTTTGGTAGAGCACGATAAAACAGGTCTTGCCAAAGACCTTAACAGCAAGCCCTTAACACCTGATAAGTGCGTTGTCGTGGGTTCGAGTCCCATCCCCACAATTTAACCAAGATTATTAATGAATCAGATTATAACAGTTCAGCCATGCCATTCATATTTTGCCAGAATATACATCATGTATGGCGTTAAGCATATAAAAGTATATGTACAAATTGCCCTCTGTGAGCAATCTCCCTCGTGCAATTTGCACATATACTTTTGCATGACTGAACTGTATCAGATTGGAGGTATTATCATGAGTTTTATGGAAAAGTTACATACTGTTATAAATGATAATAAGAAATTAACAGAAAACGGTGCCGTAGGCTATGAGACAACAGGCAAATCTCTGGTAGATTTAAACTTTGCAGCAGCATCTCTTAGAAACGAAACGGAGAAAAAAATTATTAACCGTTTCATTCATGCTTTTTATGATGATAAAGTACTTGCCATGAAATGGCTGTTCTTTCTGCGTGATATAAGGGGTGGGCTGGGCGAAAGACGGACTTTCCGCATTATTATCCGGTATCTTTCCGAAAACTTTCCAGATATGATAAGCAATCTCGTTGAACTCATGGCAGAATATGGCCGTTTTGATGATTTGCTATGCCTGTTTGGTACACCTGTAGAAGAAAAAGTTTTGACTGTTTTAAAAGTACAATTAGAAGAAGATGTCCAAAACATGGAAAATAAAAATCCTATTTCCCTTTGTGCTAAATGGATGCCAAGTAACAATACTTCTTCCAAAGATTCCAGAACAATGGCAGCAAAATTGCAGCAATTTCTTGGATTAACAGCTAAACAATACAGAAAACTGTTGGTTTCTTTAAGAGCATATCTGCATGTAACTGAGGTGTATATGAGCAATAACCATTGGAATGAAATTGATTATACCAAGGTAACATCCAAAGCAAATATTCTTTATAGGAACGCTTTTCTACTTCATGACGAGGAACGCAGAAAAAATTATCTTGAAGCGGTACAAAATAACCATGCAACGATACATGCTGGTGTATTGATGCCTCACGAAATTGTAACTGGATATACACAGAGAGATGGATGGCATATTCAGGTTGCTCCAGAAGATGCATCTTTGGAAGCACTCTGGAATAATCTTCCTGATGTAGTGGAAGGTGCCGAAAATATACTCTGTGTGGTAGATGGTTCTGGCAGTATGTTATGTCCGGTTGGTTCTGGAAATACTACTGCCCTTCATGTCTCTAATGCTCTTGGTATTTATTTTGCTGAGAGATTGGGTGGTGCATACCACAACAAATATATTACTTTTTCCAGCAGTCCAAAATATGTAGATTTGTCTTCTTGTAAAACGTTAAAAGAAAAGCTGACACTGGCCTTTGCAAATGATGACTGCTCAAATACTAATATTGAAGCAACATTCCGTCTGGTATTGGAAACAGCATTGAAAAATCATTTAAGACAAGAAGAACTACCACAAACTATTCTTGTAATTTCTGATATGGAATTTGATGCAGCAATGTATGGACGCAATATGGACACATTATTCGACACAATAAAACACCAATTTTCAATACATGGTTACAAAATGCCAAAATTAGTGTTCTGGAATGTGAATAGCAGAACCAATACGATTCCAGTTCGTGAAAATGAGCTTGGTGTGGGTCTGGTCAGTGGATTTTCTGTCAATATCTGCAACATGGTTCTCTCTAATGAACTGAATCCATTTACATGCCTAAAGAAGATTCTTAATAGTGACAGATATAAAAAGATAGAGTATTACTTATGTTTGTAATCTTCTCTTTCGAATCTGTTATCTTCTGATAAGATTTATTAAGTGACAGTGTGGATTACTTTATTAACCTCAATTATTCACGAAATATATTGCAGACAGGAGCCACTTGACAGCGTCACCTGTCTGCAATCATCTTATTGGTATCTTTGTTGAAATGTACGTTGATGGTGTAGGGAGGTATTCCCTAACTTTCGCACTTTGTATCTGTGCAGTATCTGAACAGATACTGCACTTTTTACTATTTATTTTTCTGTTTTAACTCAAGCATTGCTACATAATGCTTTATATTAAATTTATCTGGTGCGATACTTTGTAATAACATTTGATGCTCAATTTCCCACTTTTCAATTTCTTCCTGTGATAAAGATGCACCAACACCTCTACACGCTTTCATTCTTCCATTCCATGTTTCTCTTGTAAATGGTATCTCAACATTATATTCCTCGTGGTATGCTATTTCAAAAACTTCTTGCACACAATCCGATACATATATCGGATGCTTTGTTTCTCCTGCACCTGTCCATTTTGGATTGTATTTTAATACTAAATTTTCACTTGCACCAGCAATTTCATCTTCAAAAGGCAACCATGCCATATACAACAACAATAAACGTCCATTACTTTTTAATATACGGGACAGTATAGGCATAACTTTTTCATCGTCAAAATACCAAAAGCATTGACAAGCAGTTATTACATCAAATGTATCATCTGAAAAATCCACATTCTCCGCTGCTATTGTTTGGTAATGAATTTTCATCCCCATTTTATCGGAAATATTTTTCGCCTGCATAATCTGGTTATCAGAAATATCAATTCCATACCATTCTACACCAAAATGATACATATTTCTAGGAAGTACTCCTGTACCCGTACCTAAATCCAAAACTTTCTGACCTCTTACACAAAGATTGCGATTTTTAATTTTCTCATAAAATATTTCTGGGTAAATATCCCTATATTTGGCATAATCAACAGAAGTCCTCCCCCAATCAAATGCCTTCCCGTCATCTATTGTCTTGTTTATGATTTCCATATATCTAATTCTCCAATCCTTTCTGCATGGCTTCAATTATTTCATTCGCTTTTTTATTCTGTTTATCATTTTCTCTTGCTTAATTATAGCATAACATGTTACTGTTCACAACTACGGTGCAAACAGTAACGGAATCCAGCCTATTTATGATTTGTCCTCGGCGAAAGGCTGGATTCTTCTCTACCACTACCTGTTCTTACGTACTTTGCAGCAAGTGCAAAGTACTACCTATGAACAGCAACCATAACATACTTCTAACTTATAAAATGGATTCAGTTACCAAAAAGACTGCTTTCTCCACAAAGCAGTCTTTTTCCCGTTTCCTTCGCATAGAAAACACACATGATTATTTTTTTCATATATGACTATAACAGAAAATTATTTAAAATGTTAAAAATAGGACAGATAACCACCAAAATTGGATGAATGACCACCTTTTCTACTTGTTTTCACATTTTATAATTGTTATAATCTACTATGAAAGTGTTATTGATAAATATAATAGTTGGTTTGTGCTTGCACAAAAATCAACTATTATATTTATCATAGAACCTGATATGTATGAGCAAGGAGAGTGGTAGCTCATATTGCGAATACATATCAGTCGGTTACGAAAGCACACAGTGCGAAGTAACCGACACTTTCATTACTACAAAAGTCCTGACAAACGGCTACATTTTTTACAAGCTTGCTTGTAAAAAAATGTAGCCATTTGGCTGGCTAAACTGTATGAGTATGAAGGGCGACAGCCCACAATACGAATACCATTCGTGATTGTTATCAAATAAGATAGAAAGGATTCTAGTAATCTATATGTCGAAAAGTATTTACATAGCAGAAAAACCCAGTGTGGCACAAGAATTTGCCAAAGCACTAAAATTAAATGCAAGAAAAAAAGATGGCTACTTAGAATCAGAAGATGCTATTGTAACTTGGTGTGTGGGACACTTAGTTACCATGAGTTATCCAGAGGTTTATGATCCATCTTTAAAGAAATGGAGTTATGATACCATTCCTTTCCTGCCAGAAGAATTCCGTTACGAAATAATTCCACAGGTAAAAAAACAATTTGAAATTGTAAAATCCCTTTTGAACAGGGAAGATGTCTCTACCATATATGTCTGTACCGACTCTGGACGAGAAGGAGAATACATATACCGGTTGGTAGATCAAATGGCAAAAGTTCCAGATTCCAAAGACAAACGCCGTGTTTGGATTGATTCTCAGACAGAAGAGGAAATTTTGCGTGGTATTCGTGAGGCAAAACCCTTATCATCATATAACAATTTATCCGATTCTGCCTATTTACGTGCCAAAGAAGATTATCTTATGGGTATTAACTTTTCCAGAGTGCTTTCCTTAAAATATGGTTATACTGTAAGAAATTATTTAGATGGTAAAAAATATGGTGCCATTGCGGTAGGGCGGGTAATGACCTGTGTTCTTGGCATGGTTGTAAGACGTGAAAGGGAAATCCGCTCTTTTGTAAAAACTCCTTTTTATCGTATTCTTGCTACTTTAGAAACAGATGCTAATAGTTTTGAGGGAGAATGGCGTGCCGTAGAGGGTTCCAGATATTTCCAATCACCCCTTCTATATAAAGAAAATGGATTTAAAGAAAAAGAAGAAGCCGAAAAACTTATTACTGCCCTTTCTGCCTGTGAAAAATTATCTGCTTTAATCGAAAAGATAGAAAAGAAAAAAGAAAAAAAGAATCCACCACTACTCTTTAACTTAGCTGAGTTACAAAATGTTTGTTCTAAGTTATTTAAAATCAGTCCAGATGAAACTCTGAAAATTACGCAAAACCTTTATGAAAAAAAACTGGTTACTTACCCAAGAACAGATGCCAGAGTTTTATCTACTGCTGTAAGTAAAGAGATTTACAAAAATATCAGTGGTCTGCAAAACTATTCTCTTGTTCAGGATTTTGCAAAAGAAATTCTTGCTAATAAACTTTATCAGGGACTTGCAAAAACCCGGTATGTAAATGATAAACAGATTACTGACCACTATGCTATTATTCCTACTGGGCAGGGATTGAGTGCTCTTAACTCTCTTCCACCAACGGCTGCTAAAGTTTATGAAGTCATTGTCCGAAGATTTTTGAGTATATTTTTTCCACCAGCAGAATATCAAAAGATATCCATTACAGCCTCTCTCACCTACCCAGATGAAACAGGAGGCAGGGAATTCTTCTTTTCTTCCTTTAAGATGATGCTATCAGAAGGTTATCTTAGGGTTACACCATTTTCCTTTATAAAGAAGAAAGAAGAGGATAAGAAAGAAAATGATACTAGTGAAGGAGAGGATGCTACCAACATTGATACCAATTTGGTTGCTGCTGTTTCCAAACTAAGAAAGGGATCTACTCTCCCAGTAAGTGATTTGCAAATCAAAGAAGGGGAAACTTCCCCTCCAAAACGTTATAATTCCGGATCTATGATTCTTGCCATGGAAAATGCCGGTCAGCTTATTGAAGACGAAGAACTCCGTGCCCAGATAAAAGGTAGTGGAATTGGTACCAGTGCAACCAGAGCAGAGATACTAAACAAACTTTTTAAAATCGGGTATATAAATTTAAATAAAAAAACCCAAATTATTACACCAACACAGCTTGGTGAAATGATTTTTGATGTAGTCAACTCTTCTATCCGTTCCCTTCTCAATCCTGAGCTTACTGCCAGTTGGGAAAAAGGGCTTACCTATGTTGCTAATGGGGAAATTACTGCCGAAGAATATATGACAAAACTAAATGGTTTTGTCTCCCGTATGGTAAATGGTGTAAAAGCTGCCAATAACCAATGGGGAGTGAAAAGCCTTTTTGATGCCTCTGCTGCTTATTATAAAAAAATGTAANGGTTTAAGAATNAAAATGGTTACAAAACACTCATGCCTTGTGGACTATGGTATTACCATAAATATATTGTAACTGTTCAGAACCATGAACAGTTACGTTTAAGCCCATAATAATTCGCCTTTGGCGAAGGGGCTTAAACACTGTAAAATTTAAATCTTCTTACGAAACACGCAGTAAATGCGTGTTTCTACCTGAATAGTTACAATATATTTACATGAGTGTTTCATAAACGAGGATGCACACAAGTGCAAAAACAGCACTTGGTGCTTTACGAACCTTGCAGCAGAGTGCAAGGTTCTACCTAAAAAGAATGAATATATAG
>JAAVHR010000005.1 GCA_014799595.1 Clostridiales bacterium
CAGTAAGGTACTGGGAACAGACAGTAGTTATCTCGCTGTTATAACTACTGTCTGTTCCCAGTACCTTACTGGTTTCTTTCATTTTCTGCCCATTCCGGTTGTAGGCTGCCTGATAGCTTGATACTGTTTTGCTGCCAGTTTTATTCTCTAAACTGACTGGAAGGTTTGCAACATTATAGGTATATGTAACAGTTCCTACTCCTATATCTTTTGTGGTCATGTTGCCATTTGCATCATAAGTATACTCTGCTATAGTGTTTTTTCCATTGTCTGTCTGAATGACTTTAGCAAGCCTTGAAAATGGGTCATAATCATATTCATAGGATAATTCTGTTTTCCCATCCACAGATACCGCAAAAGCAGATATGTTGTCTAATGTATCATAGGCATAGGTCTTTTCTATCGTTTTGGTGTCAGTGAAATGGGTTGTTTCTTTTGTTACCTGTCCTGATAGTGTATCATATTCAAAGACAGTATTGTCTATCCTGCTAATATTTCCATATTTGTTGTATGCATAAGTATGGGTAACTGTATTTTTTGTTTCTTTGTCAACTGCCTCTCTTTTCACAAGGCGGTTTTGATAATCATACACCTGCTTAATAATATTGCCTTTTCTGTCTATAGTCTTTATCAGGTTATCGTATATATCATAAGAATAAGTTTGGGTGTTTCCTTCAGGATCGGTTTCGGATATAAGCTGGTTCTTTTCATTGTATTCATATTTTGTTTCGCTATAGGTATCTTTCTTTGCCTTTCCACTTATCTCTACATGATATTTCTGCCCCATATAGGTATAGGAATCTTTGCCATCTCCCTCTTCTAATGAAAGAGTTAGGGTTTTTGTCAATCCTGTAAATTGGCGGATTTTGTTGCCCTCGTTGTCATAGAGGTACTGGGTATATTGGGATGATGCTGTGCCATCTGTATTATTGGTACTGTTCACTACCAGTATAAGGTTGCCCACAATATCATACTGATATTGGGTCTGGATGTAAACTGCATCAGTCTGTTGTTCTTTGGTTTCGATAAGTTTCCCATTGTTGTCATATATATTTTCTACAATTTGTTAAATTATCTCTCCATCTTTTATATTGACAGGTATGGTAGTTTTAACTAACCTTCCTGACAGATCGTACTCATACATAGTAGCATACCCTTCTATAACACCTTTGGAATCATAACTTGCTATCTTCTGCCCAATTTCATTGTAAACTTCCTTTGTAACTTGCACCTCCCACTGACTGTGTTTATCTTTTCGTTCTTTTCTGGTTATCTGGATCACGTTGCCAAAGCAATCGTACTGGTACTCATTCTGGCTTTCTTTTTCTTCCAGCCACTTGCCATTCTTATATTTTTTAACAAAAATATTTTCTTTTATTTTACGGTTGAATAAGTCATACTGGTAGGAAGTTTCTGTCTCCTGTCTGTCATTACCACTCTGAGAGATGCTCCTCTGGCTTTTTATATTCCCCTCTTCGTCTGTCACAGTTTTTGTGATATCTTCCTGTAACATTACAGAATCAAACTGGTTATAATAATTGTCTTTATCCACTTCCTGTTGGTATGCAGATGGGTCAAGCTGTTTGGTGTAGGAGGTCTGGATGCTTATTTCATCCTCTACTTTGTTTTCTTCTTTTGTCAGTGTCCATTCCTCACAATGTGCTGCGTCCATCTCTCCTCCCAAGAAGGATGCTGTTACAATTTCCTCTCCATATTCATCATAGATATAGCGGTTTCCAGCTAGTATCTTTTCACCTTTTCCACCGATATCATAATTATATTCGGTTTCTCCATTCTTTTTTGTCAGAACTTTATCTTCTTGTGGATGAAATTCATAGACTCTTTCTTCCACAAGTAGTCCTTCTGCATTGGAATTATCATTCTTACCATTATTTTCCCCATAATCATAGTCACTTTCTGTCCATGTTCCATCTTTCTCTTCTTTTGCCGTTATAGTATTTCCGAATGCATCCATAATTTCTACGGAACAACGTCCATATTTGTCTATTGTCATGGTTTTTAATGCATCTTCAGAGGTATAGGTATCTTCCTTTGTTTCATGCTGTGTCCCCACGGCCTCTATGCTGCTTTCTTCTTCACCAGTTTCCTCATTGTAGGTATATGTGTTTTTCATGCCATTTGCATCTATTATGGTAAGTTCGTTTCCAAAAGAATCATAAATAATTTCTTCCGTTACAAGAGAGCAGTTTTGTTCTGGTGCTTTTTCTGACTGGATCTTTTTTTCTTCTTTTGTCTGCTGTCCGTATGCGTTGTATGTATAATTATATTCCATAACTTCGCTTGTTCCATTTTCTGCATAGTTAGGATAATATTTTTCGGATACCACATTTCCGTTGGCATTATAAGATGTTTCCGATACGGATATAACTTTATATTCCGCATTGTTTTTTTGCAAACTTTCAGTAGTTTTTACAGAATCCACTTGATTTTCCCCTAAAATGGTTTCTGTTCTGGATTTTGTGGTTTCATCCAGATAATATTCCCGACTTTGCTCCATGTTCAGGACATACGATTTCGTGATATCATTCGGATAACCATTATTTATATTAAAATATGTATAATTAGCCGTAAATAACTTCTCTTTTCCTTGATTTTTAGCAAGATATGCGTTAGGTGATATCTCTGTCAGAATATTCCGATATGCATCATAAGTATATCCCTGTTTGCGTGTAACTGGTTTACTGCTTTGGTTCTCCCCATACTCCTTCTGTGTTTCCAACACCACAAGAGAACCCTTTCCGTTGTTATCATACTCATAAAGAGTTTCGCTTTTTTCGTTTCCATCCAAAACCTCAGCAGAAAGAAGTTTGTTACTATTGTGGATATACAAACTTACATTATTTTTGGGTTTATTTTTTAAGTGCAAGGTAGAAAAGTCAATGTCAGATTTTTTGTATGCATAGTCGGAATATTTGCTGTTATTCTTGTATGTTTCTGGATTATAGGTACTGACAATGGTAACATTTTGTATCCCCTCCTCCCCATACCGCTTAATTTCTATCTCATCAAATCCATCTGCAAAGGACACCAGTTCGTTTTTGCCGTCCTGTTTCTGGTAGTAGTCATATTTGATACCATTTGCCTTTGCTCCCGTTTCACTATCCTGCTCATATTCACGTGTCACATAGTAAAACTGTGTGACAACATCCCTTTTTTGTCCTCCTTCTGTATTCTTACTGCCACGGATAGTGGAGGCACGGTATTCGTATTTTGTTGTATTTCCATCACTGGTAATACCCGTTATCAGGTATGCTTGATTTGTGTCAGCCCGCTGTGCGGCTACATGGAATCCTGAAGTATTGACAATAGTTTCCGCTGTACGATAGGTATACTTTTCTTCTGTTCCATCCACTGTTGCACTTAGCAGCTTACTTCCATAGATTTTTTTACCATTTTTTGGTGTATAGGAAGTCCCTGTCACATTGTATGTGATAGTCTTCTGTGCTACACCACCTTTGGTTTTTTCACCCTTTACAGTTACATTTTCTAAAAAGCATAACCCATTGTTCTCTGCTCCATAATGAAAACAAATTTCCCGGCCAACAGAGTCAATAATCTTATCAAAATAAATCTTATTCCGGTAAGAGAATATAATTGTATTATCATGTGCATCTTTTTGCAGCACAATAACACCATCACTGTTAAAGTAGGTACGTAACCCTGTCTTGTCACGAAGAAGGTAACGACACTTAATTCCATCTACAGTTTTATTGATATCTTCAAGTTTCATATCATTATAATCATAGCCATCCAAGCCAATGATATCATAGGCTTTGGTGCTGCTGTCTGCACTGGTTTTTATCGCCATGGAACCTTTGCTGCCAAGATGCAGATAGATTGGCTTTGCTGCCCACTTTTCCGATTCTTCTATGCTTATGGTTTCAATCCAAGGAAAATCAAATGCCCAGCCACAACCAATACCATATACATGAAAGGGCGTATTGTCTGTGACCTTTGTCCTTTGTGTATTTGGAGTGATACTATCCTCACCATAGGCCTCTCCTTTTTTATATTGGATAAACATGTCATTCAATGCATTTGTGTGGTTTTTTAAAATATCATTGGATACTATAAATTGGTGTTCCTTGCCGTCCTCACCTTGGAAAGTAATCCAGGCATTACTAACCTCTAACTTATCTACATGTTCCACAGATGGATATCCGATATTTGCATTGTTACTATTGTAATAACGTGTAAGAGAAAAGTCCATACCACCAGTTCCATCAAGAATAAGGTCAGTTCGTGACAGCTTCAAATGCCCTGTGGCAGTATCAACTCCATCTTCTTCCTCATATTCTAAAGGAGAACCTGTTGTCTTTTCGTAAGAAATGTCTTTGTAAGTGGTTGCATATACGGCATCCTCTGCATTATCATATTCATTGTCCACAGCACGACTTATGTGTGGGTTTAATAGGGTGCCAAATGAGAGTACAGACAAAATAAGAATACATTTCACCAGTCTGCCTTTTTGAAATTTTTTTATGTAACTATTTACTTTTCTTTTTCTTCTAATGTTTTTTTTATTCACCTTCATCTAACATCCCTACTTTCTATTTCTCTTTTCGTATGAGTACACTCTACGAAATACCTCGTTTAATATTGCAACTAATTATCCTTCTCAACAAACATTTTTATTACGGTATTCCCATTTTTTACTCCTATCACAGGTATAGATTGGCAGCTCTCAATGGTTCCATCATTCTCCATCTTCCCTCTAAGTCTTAATACAATGACACCTTCTTTAGGTGCATATTGTATAAGTTGTATACCATCTTGTCCTTTTTTCATTTCTTCTTTTTGTAAGAAGGAAGATACTTGAGAAAAAGCAATCACCTCTGGGTCAACATGCACTGTTACAATATAATCTGTATCCTCCTCACAGTTACCCGCATTGATCTGAAGTTCATAGCTTTCGCTTTCTGTCACTTTTAATTGTTTGGTAATTGATGTATTACCCATATTATAAGTTTCTGTTACATCTATCGTTCCAAAGCCCTGCATGGTTCCACCTAGACTGTAGAGGTTACCGCCTAAGACTGCAAGGTTGGAGTGTTCTTTTTTTAAGTTCAACACAGAGAGCTTGTCCCATTTGTCCAGATATACATCATAATAGATGATCTGATCTGTTTTCTTATCGTTTACCATATAAATTTTACCGTTTGCCACTGTGCCAGATAAATAACTGTCTGCATCTGCTATCGTGCTGGCTGCTCCTGCATTAGCATATTCACCTATTTCTGGCAAATATTCTGCAACATACATCTGACTTGTCAATGTATTGTCAGAAATGATGTCTGAATTAATATCTGATCCATTTCCTTCACGAAGTACGAATATTCTGCCATTTACTTCCTGTGCTTGAATGTTTATACTGGTATCTGCTGTTACATTTGTCTTCCATGTGTTTTCTGCCGGATCATATATGTCAATGCGTTCTGTACTGCCTGCCTTTGCAAACAGATAGATTTTCCCATTACAAGCTGCCGCTGGTATCTTGCTCCTTCCCTCTGGCATATCTGCTAATTTTGTCCATAATCCACTTTCTGTATTATAACAGTATGTTGCTTTTATTAGCTTTCCATCTGTTTCTGTTCCAATCTGTCCTCCAAAGATATACAATTTTTCTCCAAGTGCAAGCATGGTGGCATCATAGATTCCTTCTTCCGGATAATCAGATATACTTTTCCACACCTGTTTGTCTGGATCATAGCTTTCCATTGTCCTGACAGAACCACCACTTGCAGTATCTATACCACCAAGGACATATAATTTTTCATTACAAACTGCACTTGCAAAACGTTCTCTTGCCTGTGTCATAGGTTTTGCATATTGCCACTTTGAGTTACTTGCTGTATTATAGATTTTCCCAGATGGCTCCCCAATTAAATCTTTACTTTCCATTGGTGTAACTGTGAATGCAAGAGTTTTTCCTCTTATATTGTTTTTGTATATGTATTCATAGGATGTGGATGTAGTCTCTATTGTATCTATTACACCATTTGCATCATAGATTGTGACAAGATATGAGGTTGCATTTTCAATAGCATCCCAACAGATATGATAACCATCCTGCATTTTTTCTCCAAGGGGATCTGCAATGGCAAAATGTTTCTTTAAAATAAGACGATATGTCCCTGTTTCTGTCCCCTTTGTGCTGACTTTCAGGTATCTCCTGCCGTTATAACCTGATACGAATCGAAAATTTTTTAATAATCCATTGTTGTCATTGTAGCCAAGACGTTTTTTCTCATTATCGTAAATGACAGCCTGTGTGTCTATCTCCCCTCAGAATATAGTTCGTATGCAACTCCTGGCTCTGGGTCAAAATAATAGTAATTTTCCTGTCCAGATGTTAAGACATCCCGTGTAAGTATCTCTCCTTCTTTTAGTTCTGCTGCTCCATCAAATCCAACAATCTCATAGCGTATACTAATAGATGGATTCCTGTCTAATTTGGCTTTCCATGTACGGTTTGTATTGTCTGCCACTAATGCCACACCATAATTTTTCTCGCCTGCATACCAGTCTTTCACAATGTCTGTCACATCACACTGATAATTGCCTTTCTTTTGCATACTAGTTGTTGAGGAAGCCACAGTTTCATATACTGGCCGGTTATTATATGTGACCTTTTTCTGCGACCAGCTTTCCTTAACCTTGTGGATACCCACATCAAAAGTCTTGCTTGCACCAAGTGTCAATTTGGTTTCGTTTGTGATATTTAATGTAGCAGCGAGAATTTTTACGTTTGCTGTCTTTATTTCTGGCAGAGTGGATGATTTCACAAATGCCACACATTTTCCTGACTGTAAAAGCAGTGACTTGTCATATCCAAAGCTGCCGTTTGGTGCACCAGCATAAGCAGCTCCGACCTTGATATCCCTGCTATGATTCGAAGTAGTATAGGAAGTCCGCACCTCCAATGGGAATTTTCGTTCTGCACTGTTCCACCATTTTTTAGATGGGGTTAGCGTAAGCACCTTCTTTTTCTTATTGTAGGAAACCTTTACATTAGTGGTGGATACTCCGTTGTCATCCGTAATAGTTGTTTTTAAGCGGGTATACTTTGTTATACCCTTTGCCGTCTGGAAGTAGACCTCTTTATTTTTTATTTTAACTTTTAAATTGCCACAGTCTATCTGAAAAGCTATATTATCATTTTTTTGTTTCTTCTTAATAGTTATAATTTCCTGTATTTTTTCCGGAAAGATATCGTATGTAATATCTGTATTTTTCAATATATTTTTGTAAGTCACTTGACTATGATTTAACACATCTGTCTTTTCTATCTTTTTCGGATTGCGAATCTTTGCTTCTACTGTTTTTAATTTTTTATCAGTTAATGCCCAAGATAATTTGGAACTCCCACGTTTTAAAGAAATGACTGATTTAGGAGTTATTTTTTTTGATACATTAATGGATAAAGCAATTGATGTTGTTTTATATTTCTTTTTGTCTTTTGATGTTAGAGAGGTATTGATTTCCTCCCACTTTCCGTTTTTCTTATAATGCACTGGCATGGAATAGGTCACTGCAGTAAAACTACCATCTGACATGGAAAACTGTTTGACAAAACGACTACGCTTGCTTGTGAGTTCCTCCAAGATGGTTGCTTTGTTAATTGTTTCTGTGGCTATATCTGCTTTTGCATCTTGTGTGGAAGGTAAGTTTTCACCCTTAATGGATGCAAGTAAAAGGGTCATCACCAAAATACTACTAAATATAATCCTTCTTGTTTTTTTCATAAAGTACCTCCATTCTTCTACATATGTTTTCCATAATTTTTCAAAAAATCAGTATTTATACATACTAAATATAAGTTTAAAGTTTTGTTCATTATGACATTGTCACAAAAAAATGTCAATATAATTATTATAATTTATTGATAAATTATAACTTTTTATATCTTTATTTAAAAAAAATGTATTTTTTAATACTCATTAGCAAATCTCATGCAGAACTTTTTTCCTTTATAGGACGATCTTCCCTATAAAAAAAAGAGTCACACTTTTACCATGTGACTCCTTCATCTGAATTATTTCTTTATGCCCAAAAGTTTTATCATAAAATATTCCTACTCAGTTCCCTGAAAAATCTGTGCAATTGGTGAATTCTTATCTAGGAATAGAGTAGTTTTTCCATCCTTTAAGGATTCTTTTGCAGTATCCAAGGACTTTGAAAACAGATAAAAATCTGCTTTATTCTTATTGTTATATGCTTTTGACAAAATCTTCATATACTCAGCTTCACCTTCTGCTTCTATTTTATCCGCAGTGGCTTGTGCTTCCGATTTCATCACCGCAACTTCTTTATCTGTTGTATTTTTGATAATCTGTGCTTCTGATTTTCCTTGTGCCTTATATGCAGCCGCAATATTATTACGCTCTGTAATCATACGTTCATAAACTGCATCTTTATTCTCATTAGGTAAATCCAAAACCTTAATTTCAATATTGGTAATTTCTATTCCATATTGTTCACACTGGCTGCCTACACATTTCAGCAACCTACTGGAAATAGCAATCACTTTTGGTTCTTTTTCCTCTTTCTTATCAGTCTCCACTACTTCACCATTTTCAGTGGTAATATCCTTAATGTTTACACCTTCTAAAGTGTCATCTGGTTCGGATATTTCAATTTTATCATCTCTGCTAACAATGACTTCTTCCTGTGTCATGTTAGAAATTGTTGTTTTTATTGCATTATATACAATTACATCAATACGTCCTTCTGCAGTAGAAGTATTGGCATTCAAAGAAGAGGTAAATAATTTAGGGTCAGTTATTTTCCATAACACATAAGCATCTGCAATCATAGATTTTTTATCTGAGGTAATAACATCTGACTTTGGTAAATCATAAAACTGCATACTTTTGGGAATAGAATTTACTGTCTGAATAAATGGAATTTTCACCCGAAGTCCTGCACTTGCATTAATGGAACTGATTTTTCCAAATTGTTTTACCACTGTATATTCATTTTCCTGTGTGGTATAAGTAACCATCTGAAATAAAATAACAGCCACAACCAACACACACAACACAATTACTGTTTTCTTTTGTTTATTTTTCATGTTTGATACCCTCCTATTCTTTTTCTGATTTAGACTCTGCTGTATTAAAGTTTGCAAAACTTTCAATTGGATAATACTTTTGCACACTGCCATCTCCATTGTCAATAATCACTTTCATGTTTGGCAGCAGCTTCTCCATTGTTTCATAAAACATACGCTGTTTTGTAATAAGTGGATATTTTTGATATTCTTCATATTCCTGGTTAAAACGTTCTGCTTGTCCCTTCGCTTCATTAATACGGGCAGTTTTCTTAGCTTCTGCTTCCTGTAAAATCTTATCCGCTTCTGCTTCTGCTGCCGGAATCTGTTCATTACGGTACTGGTTTGCTTCATTAATAGCTGATTCCTTATTTTGCTTTGCTGTTTCTACTGCCTTAAATGCATTTTGTATTTCTTTGGTTGGCGGCTCTACATCCTGCATGGATGCATCTGCCAAATTGATTCCAATATCTTCTTTTTCCAGTTTGTTAATAATCATTTGCTTAATGTTACTTTGAATTTCTGTCTTACCAGTGGTTAATGCAGAATCCACATTATAAGCAGATAAAGTAGATCGGATGCTGCTCATTGCAATATTTTTTAAAATCTGTTCCGGTTCATCAGAAGCATATAAATATTTAATCGGATCTTTTACTTCATAAGAGATATAGAAATCTGCATTTATAAAATTATAATCCGAGGTTATCATTACAGATTCATCATCCAGATCTTTCATTGAACCATCTTTATTCTCCTCATAACCAATAGAAAAACCTCTTACTGTAGTATCTACTTTGGTCACCTTCTGAATAAAAGGTATCTTAAGTTGGAGACCTTTCCCCTGACTTGTAGTTGCTTTACCAAAAGTAGTAATAACTGCTGTCTCTGTCTCTTTTACTGTATAGAAAGAATCCAATACCACAATAAACAAGAAAATAATAATAACAATTATTCTTCCTAATTTTCCAAAAACTCTTGCAAACTTTCTTCCTACGTCATCACTGTCAATAATTACATCACCTGGTTTCATTTTCTTTTTTCCCATAAAATGCCCTCACTTTCTCCTATGCATATATTTTAGTCAAGTATAACATAAATTTTCATGGTTTGTATAGAAAAGACAAATTTTTAATAATGTTTTAATTTCTATTGACATTTTTGGGCTAAAATTTTCTATAAGTTATAGCCCTTTGTTCTCCCTTTATATAACATTCTTTTCCTATATTCACCAGTCTATATTCTTTTTATACCAGCCATATTGTTGCCAATATTCCTGCCAATGTAGCAATTAATGCTCCTTGAAGGGTATATCCTGTCTTTTTTATTTTTGCTGCACTAAAGTATACTGCCATAGTATAGAATATGGTTTCTGAACAGCTCATAAGCACTGATGCCATTACACCAATCCTAGAATCTGTACCAAATGTTTTATATATATCCAAAAGCAGCCCTGTTGCTGCTGAGGAGGAAAACATTTTTACTAATACAAGAGGCACTAATTCTTGTGGAAATGACACATACTTTGTTACTCTTCCAATCTGCATGCCTATGTATTCTAATGCTCCTGAACTTCTAAGGACAGCAATCGCTATCATTAGCCCGATTAAAGTAGGCAAAATTCCCACTACAACTTTCATACCATCTTTTGCTCCACGCAAAAATGCATCAAATATATTGATTCGCATTAACAAGCCATATCCAATTACATACAAAATAACCAGAGGAATCATAAAATCTGACAAAAAGTAAAGTACTTTCATACCTGTCACCACCATTTATGGGCTTTCAGCCTTTTTGTTATTCTATGATTTCTCTGGTTTTCTTATGAGCTATTTATTTTTATGCAAACTCTTAATCTTCCTTAGCAGAAAGAGCACAATATACCTCATTTTTATCTGGTGAATAATAAATTCTGGTTCCTCCTGCATCAAATGATTCACTATCTCCATTTTTCACTTTCTTGGCCTGCTTTTCGTATTCTTTGTAAGATTTGTCTGCATCCTCTTCCCAAAGAGTCAAAAAGTCTTTTACCATTTTGTCCATCTCATTACCATTTTTTGTCCTTATTATAACCTGGCTAATTTCATTACTATATGTGTCATACGAAACATCCAAAATATAGTCAGCATCATCCTCTACATGCCAGCTATCTGTTGTAAGAAAGGATGTATTCAAACTGGCATACTCACCTATACTGCCATATATGGCATTTCTGCTTTCTGTATTTTTATAATAGTTTTTCTTAAACACAGATTTTACCACTTCTTCAATCTTGCTTTCATTTTTGTCCATAGTGACTCCATGAAAAATAGGTTCTGCATTGGATGCTTCTCCATTTTCTTTTACCATTTCATCTGATACTTCATAAGTATAAAAATCATATTCGTCTACCTCAACGTTTTCTGGTAAATCGTCCTTCGTTTTTGGTGCCTCTTTTATAATATAAATCCCTTTATTATTGTTTGTCTGGCTCGTGTTTTCCTCTTCTGTGTTCTCATCTTCTTTTTTATTTTCTTCAGATGATAATATATCTGGTAAAATATCTCCTATTTGGGAATTACCTGATACCGATCCAACAACTGCTGCAATTGTGTTTACTCTCTCCTGTAATTTTGATAACTCTGTCGGATCCATGCTTGCCATATATTCCTGCATGTCTTCTGTTTTTTGCGTATCATAAATAGTTCCTTTTGGCGGATACACAATTTCTTCACAATCCTGTATAGACTGTTTAATCTCAATGAAACCAATGTTTTCTCCATCTATAACAGCTTCCATCCTTATATTCTGCTTATTCTCTTCTCCATCAAGAGTAACTTGTAGCTTTCCATCCACTAAGGAACCCACTTTAAAAGTAAAATCCCCATTATAAGTATTGTAATTTTTATCCACTAATGTTACTCCAGCAAAAGTCAATTTCCCAGTATTTTCCACTTTGTTTCCATTTCTTTTTTCTAAAACAGCTTCGCCCTTATAACCTGTCTCTTCTTGCTTTCTGCTTCCCTTTATTATGATGGAAGTATCCTCATTTTCCTGACTATAAAAAGCTAGCTCCAAATAATCGGTTCCTTCCTGATTATCTGTAAAATAATAAAAACCATTCTCTTTCTTGTCATTTGCTGTAACAAAAATTTCTCTTCCTACAATATTTCCCTTATTGTCCACCCATACATCCATAACCAACTTCTCGGAATTATCCTCCTCACCTTCCAAGATATCTTCCATTTTCTTTATCAGTTCAGGATAGCTCTCTTCCTCACATATTCCCAACCGAATCATTTCGTTTTTCAATTCTTTATCATCTTTTGCAGTTTCCAAAATTTTATTGCACCACGCTTTTGTATCAGCAGCCGTAATAGAAACAGTAACTTTTGTCATATTTTTTTTCACATTATTTACTGAATATTCCGCTTTCTTTTCTATGGAAATCTCTTCTGGTGTCTCAAAAATAAGCTTTCCGTAACGTACAATTAGATTGGATAAAAACTTCTTACTTGTTGGATTATTCAGGTAGTTTGTATATATTTTCTGATACCGATCCATATCTTTCTGAAATTCAGCATCCTCTTTGTTGGTCTCCTGAATACCTGTATATAAATAGGCATCACTAAACTGTGGAATCTGTATGTAAGTATCTCCATATCCTTCCTGTCCTAAATTCATTAACATGTCCAGTCCAATAAATTTTTCTTGTCCAATCTTACATTCCATACCCATTTGTTTCTTGCCTTTCTCCATATTGGATCTACTATCCACAAGAAACTCAATTGGCAAAATGTCATCTATCCCTAATTCACTGGTAAGGCTTTTATTTAAATCAAATTTAATTGTCATCTCATTTTTCTTAGTTCCATCTTTTTGGGAATTTAGCCTCTTTACTCTTTTCTCATAGGAATTTCCGATACTTTCTGCTATATTTTTCACATTCTTATATTCCGTCCGGATATAGTAACTTTTGGGACTAAGAAACGTTAAACATATTTGATTTCTAAGTGCAGGCTGGCTAAATGCAATACCTCCTCCTATCAAAAGAACTGCCACAATTCCTATTATAACTTTTAAAGCTAAGGCTTTCTTTTTTGGAGTTCCTCCATTATTTTAGAGTTATAATCCTCTAATGTGTTTTTACCACTGTTTTTTTCTTGCTCCGATATAGCATTACTATATTCTTCTATACTATTACTCCATTTGTCCATATTCTTCTCCTTTTCAACACTGTTTTATTTACAAAAAGATTGAATCCCGTAAATACAAGATTCAATCTTTTATATTAGTGTAACTGTTCAAAACCATGAACAGTTACATATTAGTTTACTTTTGGAAGTTTTGCACAACTGGCTGCAATTTCTTCGTCTGTTGGAATATAGTCGGTCATTTTTCCATCATTAAACTTCTCATAAGCAAACATGTCAAAATAACCAGTTCCAGTAAGACCAAATACTATCGTCTTCTCTTCCCCTGTTTCCTTGCATTTCAATGCTTCATCAAGAGCAACACGGATTGCGTGAGAACTTTCTGGTGCAGGAAGAATTCCTTCAACTCTTGCAAATTGTGTTGCAGCTTCAAATACCGCTGACTGTTCTACAGAACGAGCCTCCATCAATCCATCTGCATATAATTGAGAAAGGGTAGCACTCATTCCATGATAACGAAGTCCACCTGCATGGTTAGGAGATGGCATAAATCCGCTGCCAAGTGTATACATCTTTTGTAATGGACAAACACGTCCGGTATCACAGTAATCATAGGCATAAGTTCCTCTTGTCATACTTGGACAGGAAGCTGGCTCTACTGCGATAATCTGATAATCTCTTTCTCCACGGATTTTTTCACCCATAAATGGAGCAATTAAACCACCAAGATTAGAACCTCCTCCAGCACATCCAATTACAATATCTGGAACAATTTCGTATTTATCCAATGCAATCTTTGTCTCCATTCCGATAATGGACTGGTGTAACAATACTTGATTTAATACACTTCCCAGTACATAACGGTATCCTTCTGTAGAAACTGCTTTTTCTACTGCTTCGGAAATTGCACATCCAAGACTTCCATTGGTTCCTGGATGTTCCTTTAGAATCTGTCTTCCTATATTCGTAGTTTCTGATGGGGATGGGGTTACGGAAGCACCATAAGTACGCATCACTTCCCGGCGAAAAGGCTTCTGTTCATAAGAAACTTTTACCATATATACCTGACAATCCAAATCAAAATAAGAACAAGCCATAGAAAGGGCAGTACCCCACTGACCTGCACCTGTTTCTGTGGTAACACCCTTTAATCCCTGTTTCTTTGCATAATATGCCTGTGCAATTGCAGAATTTAGTTTATGGCTGCCACTTGTATTATTTCCCTCAAATTTATAATAAATCTTCGCTGGAGTATCTAATTTTTCCTCCAAGCAATAGGCTCTTACCAATGGTGCCGGACGATACATTTTATAAAACTTCTGAATCTCTTCTGGAATGTCTATATGTGTATCTGTTTCATTTAGTTCCTGCTTTGCAAGTTCTTCACAAAATATTCCGGATAACTCCTCAAAAGTTACTGGTTGTAATGTCTCTGGATTCAATAATGGTGCTGGTTTATTCTTCATATCTGCACGAAGGTTGTACCACTGTTTTGGCATTTCGCTTTCTTCTAAATAAATTTTATAAGGTATTTCTCTACTCATTCATAATCCTCTTTTCTTAAAATTTGTGTAACAGTTTAAATGTTGTCTGTACTATTTCTATCATACACAAAAATACAGATATTTACAAGTAGGAATCCTTTAACTGCAATATTAGATAGTTTAGAATTACTCCATCTTGTATATTATCTGTGAAACCATAATCTGTTGCATTTACACTTGTTGATTGTTGATGATATCGCAAAGTCCACAATCTGCTCTGTAACTGCTTTTGTTTCTATCATTCCAGTTAATACATCGGATACCACCTTAATTAATCAAGTCTAAATTATAACAGTACCTAAATTGCAACATAATGATGCTGTCTTTTCATCACACTATGCACCCTAAATACTTTCCTCGTCATTTTGTATAACCTAATATTGTGTATTTTTGTTGCATTTTAATTTTAACAAAAACATAACAGGAACACACTAATCATTCTGTGTTCCTGCTATGTTTTTTCACTTCAAAAATTTCCACCCGGAATGGTTCTTTTACTTCTATTTTTATATTTTCCAAAATTTCTTTTGCCTTGAGATAATCTTGCTCTGAGACTTCTTGGGGATATTCCATATTCAGAATACGAAAATAGCATTCCACCAATCCATCTTTTAAAATGTCTTTTAAATATCCAATATAATATCCGAAAAAGAGTTCAATATCTATGCCATCCAGAAAAGTCATCATTTCCTCAGAATTTTCGGTTTTCTTCAATTCGGTTTTTCTGGCTCTCGCTCTCTATAAGAAACTGCAATACTTTTTTATTTGTCAGCTTTTCCATCATTTCATTGTAAAGCAAACATAGTCCAAAAATGTCCTCTGGTATATCCGCATTCTCATATAGAATATCCTCTCCACGATGATATGCCACAAAAAATATTTGCTGTGCAATTTTTCGTTTACCCTTAAAATAAAAATGTAAGACTCCTCTATTTACATTTGCCGCCTCACAAATTTCTCCATATTTTACCTTTTTGTGTCCTTTTTCCCAAAATAACTTTCTCGCACTTTGTAAAATACGAGTTTTTGAATCTATTTCTTTCAAAATTACTTCACCGATTCCATTTTAAACCAGAACCAGTAAAGAAACAACTTCAAAAAATGATTCAATGAACTTTTTCCCCAAACAAAATACCAAACTTATATTATTCACGACCTTAAATATGCACTACACCTTTATGGGAGCTAAAGACTTAGTCAACTTTGATAGAACAATTAATGATGATTGCAGACAAATGATATTAAAAACGGCTCCTGACTGCGTTAGCAGTGGTCTGCAATATAGGATGTGAATAATTGAGATCAAATACTTTTTTATTATTCTTAATTTGTTGTAACAGCCAATGTAATTTCATTGCCATCTGAATCCATATATCTTGTTCCACTTCCTTTTTTTCCTAATATGCATTTTGTACCCGAACTATCCATTTGCACTCCAGTATAACCATTCTGTCCTTGTGCACATATTCCGTATTTGATAACCTGTCCACTCGCATCTTTGTTACAAAATTGGACTAATGTTGTACCTTTAAGCTGTCTCGATTTTAATGTGTTGGTAAAATCACTAAGTGTTGACATTCCTACATATTTTAACACTTCTGGGTCACTTAATGTAACAGTCCCCGGATCATCCGCTTCCGAAATTACCGAACTGTATGCCTTAAACAATGCATCTAAGGAGTTATAATCCTTGGTCGCCCTTGACCGTTCCAGATATGGTAAAAGCTGTGTTCCAATTAATGCAATCAAGATTGCCATGACTGCAATGACGATAATCAATTCGATCATTGAAAAACCTTTTTTTCTATTTATTCTTATCTCACCTAACTTTTGTTCCATAAGATTCCTCCTTCAGCATTTTCTACAAATTATTATTTTAATCTCAATTATTCTGCTTTGTTGCAATTTAGGTGTAGTTAATATCAAATTCATTATATCACATCTTATTTTCTTTGTCATTATCTTTGTCTCACCTAGTATAAATTTATGTAATTACAAAATATTACATTTTTGCATAAACATAAATAATAAAACTATTTTAAGGATGCGGTTCTTCCTTTGGATTCCAAAGAACGTGCAAATGTTCTGGTTCTGGATTGATTCCCTTTTTGAACATAACCTTTCCAAAAAGGTAGAACTTCTTGCAAAAATATATGATCATGCCAGACGTAAATATCATTTCGGTTTCCGCATACTGATATTAGAATGGTCAGACAAAAGCACCTTTCTTCCTGTTAACAGCATTCTTCTTTTTTCGGTAAAGAAGAAAAACTGTGTCAACGAAGCTGCTGTCCTTGATAAAAGAACAGTTGGATACAAGTGGAGGGCATTGTCCATGCAGAAAGGAACCTATGCGATGCTGGAAGTTGATTACTCCGCACTTGGATAATTACCAACTGTATTTGTATTTCGTTCTACCACTCTACATAAAATGAAAATTTTTTCATGACAAAAAACTTTTTCTATGATAGAATTAATTTTACTGAAATTATTCACCCCCTTAAGCATGAACTAAGTCTTATGTAGTTACTATTTATGGTCAACTTCACACACATGCTTAATAGGTCAATGACGATGATTGTAGACATGTGATGCTGCCAAGTGGCTCCTAGCTGCGATAGCAGCGGTCTGCAATATAAGTCGTGAATAATTGAGGTTTTAATATCTGTTTACTGGTTACTTAAAACTCAAACGCATAACAACTAATTATTTTATATATACTTTAATATAAAACTATTATATTATACCATAGAAACTGAAGTGTAAAGCTAGCAGAGCGAAAGCCCAAATTGTGAATACATATTAGACAGTTACATTCCTAAAATTAGGCAGAGTAACTGAACCATGAACAATTATGTTTAAGCCCATGAATATTTGCCTTCGGCGAAAGGGCTTAAACATTGCAAAATTTACCCTGAAAGCCCAGCCAAACCGTATGAGTATATAGGACGACAGCCCGGAATACGAATACAGTTGGTGATTGTGGGAGTGCGTAACACATAGCAATCAACTTTTATTTTTCATACGAAGCATGCAGTAAATTCGTGTTTCTACCTGAATAGTTATTAGGCACACTACAACCTTATAGAAAGAAATAGAAAGGATCTAAACTATGAACAAAACCAATTTAACAAAACGGATACTGGCATATATTAGTATTATTGTTTTATCCGTACATGGCAGTGGATGCAGTAACATTAATAAAACACTGAAGGAAGTTACTGTCAACAAAGAAGAAACACAGGCTTCTTTTGACAAATTTGTAGATCAACTCTTTGTAGAAGATGTACAATCTGATAGTATTACCTTGAACTATACGCTTGCTAAGCCCGAAAGCTATGGTATTACAGATTTTACTCCCACCTTGGGAGATGCTTCTGTGGCAAAGATGAAAGAAAATCTTGTGAAAGCTGAAAATACTTATAAGGCATTATCTGATTTTTCCCGTTCTGCTTTAACCAAAGAGCAACAACTTCTTTATGACATTCTTATGGATTATTATACTATGACAGGTGACGAAGAAAAATTTCTGCTTTATGGGGAACCATTAGGAAATACTACCGGAATACAAGGTCAGCTTCCCGTATTATTAGCAGAATATAACTTCTATGATAAAGAAGATATTTCAAATTACATCAAAGTTCTTCTTAGTGTTGAGGATTACTTTTCGCAACTTGTGGAATATGAAAAAGAAAAATCCAAAGCAGGTTTATTTATGAGTGATGTTACTGCTAATAACATTATCTCCCAATGTGAAGATTTTACAAAAAACCCAGAAAAGAATTATTTAATTGATATTTTTAATGACCGGATTGATAATTATGAAGATTTAACCAAAGAGGAAAAAACAAACTTCAAAAAAGAAAACAAAGATGCCATCCTTAATCATGTGATTCCAGCCTATAAACTGCTGATAGAGGAATTAACCAAATTAAAGGGTACTGGAAAAAATGATGGTGGTGTATGTTATTTCCCTGATGGAAAAAAATATTATGAACAGCTCGCACAAGGTATTACTGGATCTGACATGACAATAAAAGAGATGAAGTCTGCATTAATAAAAACTATGCGTAGTGCTTCTCTGAAAATGGATAGCATTTATCGGAATGATGAAGGTATTTATGATGATTTTTTTGATATGAAATTCCCAATGCAAGACCCAGAAAAAATTCTTACTTACTTAGAAGATGCAGTAAAAGAAGATTTCCCAACTCTGGAACCTGTAAACTGTACCATAAAATATGTACACAAATCTTTAGAGGATCACTTAAGTCCTGCATTTTATCTTACTCCAGCTATTGACAATTATTCCGATAACAGTGTTTACATCAATGGTGGAAAAGATAATGATTTAACCCAGATTTTTCCAACAGTAGCTCACGAAAGCTATCCAGGACATTTACTGCAAAATGTTTATTTTAACCAACAAAAACCTGAACCAGTACGCAGCCTTATGAACTATGGTGGTTATAGTGAAGGCTGGGCTACCTATTGTGAGATGTATTCTTATGATATTTGCGGAATAGAAGAAAATGTTGCAGAGTTTGCAAAACAATATAACATTCTTACTCTTTGCCTTTACGCACAAATGGATATTGGTGTTAATTATGATGGCTGGGATCTGGACGAATTAAAAGAATTCCTTGCAGATTATGGTATTACAGATGAAGAAGCAGCAAAATCCGTTTATGATTTGGTAATTGATGATCCAGCAAATTATCTCCAATATGTAATTGGATATATTGAATTCGCCAATCTTCGAAGTACTGCAGAAGAAACTCTTGGTGACAAGTTTAATATGAAAAAATTTCATACTTTCCTTTTGGATATAGGTCCAGCACCATTTTCCTTAATTTCTGACTATATGGATGAATGGATGAAGGAACAGTAACCAGTAACTGTAACTGTTCAGAACCGTGAACAGTAACTTACAAAAGGCCGCCTTGGTTTTAGAATACCAGGCGGCTTTTGCAATTTCCGAAAAAATGAATTGTAAATAGCTACAAACTTTATATAAAGTTTATGTTTTCATGATACTTTGTACACATTTGGGTGATAATATATTCATATAATAACTGAGCATTAAAGTTGAATGGAGGTTTGCTATGGAAACAAAAAATCACTGGCATCTGGCAGAATTCATTTGTTCAGAACGAAGCTTTAAAAAATATAAAAAACAATTCATGTTAGGCAATATCATGCCTGATATTAACTTATTTACCTATCTACAAGGACATACTTACAAAGAAAGCATAAGTATGCTTTATACAAATACAAAATCTCTGGTAGAGAAAAAATTCTGGAATAGTACATCCTTCTATCATCTGGGTGTTATTCTCCATTATGTAGCAGACTATTTTACCTTTCCCCATAATGTCACTTTTACAGGAACTTTAAAAGAACACTGCACTTATGAAAGGAGACTTCATACTCATTTTCTCCAGTTTTTACAAAGTAAAAAACAGAACTATACAAAATCTATTTCTAATAACAGCCTCTCTGACACATACGTTATACAAGATTTGACTGATACATCTGTTGTTAGTTCTTCCTATATGTCACTCCAGAAATCTTTATTTCATATTCGCTCGATTACTGATTTATTTACATTATTAGAAGAAAAGCACCATGAATACTTATCCATGATGCCTTCTTTCCAGACAGACTGTCAATATATTTTTTCTTTGACAAATATTATGGCATATTTTATACCAAAATTTCATGAAGAATACCACTGCAAAAATTTATCTACTTTATTACCTTCCCCACCAAACAGTTAAGAAAAAATACTACAATGTTAGCTACTACAATAGTAGATCCTACTGGGGTGTCAGATATAATTGAGATTATCATTCCAAATAAAGCACAGCATACCGAAATAATGGCTGAATAAATAACTACACCTTTAAAATTTTTAATCACACGCATAGCTGAAAGGGATGGAAAAATTATCAAAGCAGAAATAAGCAGAGAACCTACCAGATTCATTGCCAACACGATAATAATTGCTGTAATAATTGCAATTAAAAGATTGTACACATCTGCCTTTGTTCCTGTTGCTTTTGCAAAATTTTCATCAAAGGTCACAGCAAATATCCGGTTATAAAACAGGCAAAATAATATTACAACCACCACAGACATTGCCACACAGATCCAGACATCTGCTTTTGTCAAGGTGAGAATTGAGGTAGAGCCAAATAAGGTGCTGCACACATCCCCTGCAATATTAGCGGATGTAGAAAACAAATTCAATACCATATACCCCACCGCAAGAGAACCCACAGAGAGCATGGCTATCGCCGCATCACCCTTTATTTTTGTATTTTGCCCTGTACGGAGCAACAACACTGCTGCTATCACTGTTACTGGCATAACAAATACTGTATCAGTAGTAAAGTCAAATATAGTTGCTACTGCCATAGCTCCAAAAGCCACATGGGATAATCCATCACCAATAAAGGAAAATCTCTTAAGTACTAAAGTAACTCCCAAAAGCGAGGAACAAAGAGCAATCAAAGTTCCTACTACCAAAGCATATCGTACGAAAGGATACTGCAAGTAATATTGTAATTGTTCTAACATGTTTTTTTGGTTCCCTCCTTTTTTTATTCTGGTAACTATTCAGAGCCCCTCATTCGGATTTTTCCAGAATATACATAATATCTAATAATTTTCCATAATGGCTGGTAAAAATCCTCATGTGGGCATCAGCCCAATAAAAGTGAGTATACAAATTGCATTTAATAAATAAATTTATTTATTTATGCAATTTGTATATCACTTTTGCAGGTTCTGAATAGTTACATATTCTGAAATATATTCCATGCATCGCTTTCTAAATAGTCTTTCTTTGTTCCAAAGAAAGAATTATCTTTTTCCAAATGAAGAATATGACTGGCATAAGTAACTGCAGCATGAATATCATGAGACACCATAATAATCGAAATTCCTTCTCTATTAAGTTTCTGTATCAGTTGATAAAACTCTACCGTTACTTTTGGGTCAAGACCTGTCACTGGTTCATCTAAAAGAAGAAGTTTTGAAGTGGCACAAAGAGCCCTTGCAAGTAACACTCTTTGCTGCTGCCCTCCAGATAAATCACGGTAACACTTCTTCCTTAAATCCCAAATATCCATTCTATCCATATTTTCTTTCGCCATTTTTTTTTCCTGTTTTCCATAAAACGGTTTTCTTCCACATTTTGACAATGTCCCAGAAAGCACAATTTCCCAAACCGATGCCGGAAAATCCTTCTGTACAATGGTCTGTTGTGGCAAATACCCTATCTCATGTGCTTCTAATCCTTCTCCATTCTCCAATTCCCCTTCTAAGGGACGAATAAGTTGTAATAAAGTTTTCATCAGGGTACTTTTCCCCGCTCCATTTTCCCCTACAATACAAAGATAATCTCCCTTTTCCACAGAAAAGGAAATATGTTCTGCTACAATTTCTCCTTCATATCCTAATGTCATATCCCTGCAACTAATATATGCCATTTTCCCATCTCTCCTTTTGCTGTAAATAATCGATGATAAGAATTAACTGTAACAGTTCAGCCGGGGGCCTGAACTGTTACGGAATTGGGCAAGCTTTGCATGTAAATTGCCCAATTCCAATCCTGTTTTAGTCTTTTTTACGGTCTGCACAGCGGAGTGTGCAGACTTACCTGAACTGTTACAATTAACTACATTTTAACTACATTGTTCACATAAACCCACTAAAATAGATCCACTACATTCCAAGGTAAATTTATGCTCTTTTTGCAAATGCATAGAAATTTCTTTCATAAAACTGCACTCCAAATGAAATATTTTCCCACATTTTCTACATTTCATGTGGATATGATCCTGACAGTTTCCATGAGGCTTCACATATTGGTATTTACAACTTTCATCCTCAGCGGTCTTATGTTTCATGAGGATACCGCTTTCCATTAGTTTATCTAAGTTACGGTAAATGGTTGTCAGGTTCACTTGTATATCTTGATTTTGTAAATATTCATGAACATCATAAGCACTAAAGCTGTTCTCTTGGTTATCTTCTAAATATGCCATGATGCTGTCTTTACATCTTGTCCTGTATGTTTTTTGCACAAAAATTCTTCCTTTCCTTCTAGTGTCCTTCAATATTATCTTCAAAGGGTGCTGGTTCACAGAGAAAAACCAAATAACAATGACTGGTATCTTCTGGAATATCTAAATATTCATAGTAATATGGAGTATACCCATCTTCTTTACGAGTCTGCTCCATCTCATCTATTCTTTTCACATAAAATGACCATTCATCTAAATCATATCTTCCACTTAATTTATTTTGGATAACTGCAAACTCCTCATCTGTCTGAAACACAACTACTGTAATCATGTCTACATGATTTCTTGTCCCTGATGTATTTCCTGTTTTTGAATAATCATCCATAATTTTAACATCTGAAAATTCTTGTTTAAGAGTCTTTTTCAATTCACTTTTTTGAAATAGTGTAGCACTATGATTTACCACCATTCCAAATATTTCAAAAGCAATAACGCCGAAAATAAGCAAGAAAAAGACAAAAACTATACTACGAATGATATATTTTATCTTCTTCATTTATACACCTTACAAAAATATTATATTTCATCCTTTATTTGTAACTGTTCAGAACCATGAACAGTTACGTTCTAAGCCCATGAATATTCGCCTTTGGCGAAGGGGCTTAAACATTTCAAAATTTACTATGAAAATCCTGACAAACGGCTATATTCCGTGCAAGCTTGCTTGCAAAGAAATATAGACATTTGGCTGGCTAAACTGTATGAGTATGTAGGGCAACAGCTCGAAATACGAATACAGTTGGTGATTGCGAGAGTGCGTAGCACGTAGCAATCAACTTTCATTTTTCATATAAAACATGCAGTAAATGCGTGTTTCTACCTGAATAGTTACAATTCTGTTTATTAAGATTTTATGCAAAAGACAAGTTTTCCTTTAAAATAGAATTATCACTTCACAATTGCAAATCATTTGCATTTTATATTAGTATAATGTGGAAGGAAATAGATGTCAAGCAGTATATTCCAACAGAATATAAATGGTATGGTTGAATCGGTACAAGAATTTTAAGAGCAAAAGAAAAAGCCCCAACTCAACAGTTCACACTGTCAAACTAGGACCTTTGCGTGCGCCTCCAGGGGTTCGAACCCTGGACACCCTGATTAAGAGTCAGGTGCTCTACCAACTGAGCTAGAGGCGCTTGTCTTACTGACAGATTATATTATATACAATTTGCCAAAAAAATGCAACCCCTTTTTTTATATTTTTTTTATTTACTTCGAAAGTTCTGACAAACAGCTAAATTTCTTTTTTACTCTTTCATACACTTTGCAATCAATTCTCCCATACTAAAGGTAAGATTTCCTTTTTCCTTAAATAATTCAATGATATACTGCATTGCCTTTTTGCATTTCTTCTCATCTTTTGTTACACGGAATATCTCCGCTGTGTTTCTGGAATCACAAAGAGCATCATGCTGGCTTCCTTGAAATTTCGCACCTACTGCTCCCACTGCACATTCTAATGAAATATTCTTCTTAATGCCAATTAATTCTCCAAACTCCTTCTGTAAATCTCTCCATGAGTTCAAGAAGGATTGATATCGTTCTTCCTCTAACTTCTTTAAACGAATTTCTTTTTTTATCTGTTGTGCATCGTTTGTACTCCATGTATATATTATGCAATCCTGTCCACACCAATCTACAAAATCTGCCCACATTTCCACAAAAGATGTACCTTTTTCCACATCTTTATCTTGAATTCCTGTTAAATTACGAATATTTTGTTCAATTCTTTTGTTATATTCCGGCTTTATATACTTTTTATAAGAATTCACTTCTACCATGTTTTCATCCAGCATGACTGCACCAATTTCGATCACTTCCGTTTTGCATATTTTTCTCTCTTGCTTATAACTTTTAGCTATAGGATTCATCTCCAAATCTATGAAAATATATCGCATACCATTCCCCCTAATTTCTTCTGTTATTGATTCTGTATCTTTTATGTCTATCCATTAAATTCAGCAATTCCCCACCATTACTGCCTTAATGCCAATTTATATTATAAAGTTTGTTCAATTATTCTATAAGCATTCATACTTTACCAATTTTATTTTTTCACTACTTTTATCCTAACACATTTGTAAATCAAATTCTATCTTTATTTTAAAATTCACATTAACACTATTTAAATAGTTTGGATTTTTTACAGCAACTATCCATAATCTTACAGAAAACTATTGCAGCTGCAGTGCTAATAAAAGTCGCCACTAGTCCAGGTCCAAGGATTGCCGCTGGATTTACACTGCCATATTGGCTACGGTAGGCAATCACATTAATAGGAATCAACTGAAGTGAAGAAACATTGATAATTAAAAAAGTACACATCGCCCGGCTTGCTGTTCCTTTTGGCACAGTGGGATTTTCTTCCTCAAGTTTTGCCAGTTCCCCCATCGCCTTTAATCCCATAGGTGTGGCTGCCCAACCAAGCCCCATAATATTTGCAATTATATTTGATGCCATATATTCCCGTGCTACATGGTCTTTGGGAACTCCCGGAAAGAGCCAACCTAATATTTTTTCCAGCTTCCTTGTTAAGTAACCTATGATACCGGCCTCTTTTGCCACCTCCATAAGTCCCGTCCAAAATGCCATAATACCTAACATGGTAATACAAAGGGAAACGGCATCCTTGGCTCCATCAATGACTGATGTATTTACAGATGCCGTTTCCCCAGTTATCACACTTACTATAATTCCTATTACAATCATAAATCCCCAAATATAGTGAATCATGTCTCTAACTCCTAGGCTATCTTTGTTTAATATATGAAAAAATAGCCAAAAATAGAACATTTTTCGTTACACTTAAGTGATAAGACAACTTCATTCTACCATTACTTCTAATTTTAACTTTCTTCTATTTCTCTTCCGATTCAAAATAATACAAATACACATCCTCTAAATTTGCAACTGCAGGCACATAGTCATATTCTTCTGGTGGTACATCNGTCACTACTTTCACATGAATACCTTCTGAGGTATGGTATAGGTTGGTTACTCTATATTTATTTTGAATCTCTCTTAACCATTCTTCTGAGGTATGAATTTCAAAAACATTTTCCTTTATATTCTCTAATAATTTATATGGAGTTCCTTGTCCAATCAATGTACCTTTTTTCAGCAGCAAAATCTCTTTTGCAACAGACTCTACATCNGATACAATATGGGTTGCCAAAATCACTATTTTATTGGAAGCAATTTCACTNATAAAATTCCGGATACGAATACGTTCCTTTGGGTCAAGACCTGCTGTTGGTTCGTCCAAAATTAATATTTCAGGATCATTTAAAAGTGCCTGTGCCAANAATACCCTCTGCTTCATTCCCCCNGAAAAAGAACCGACTTTTTTATGTACAACATCTGATAAATTCACTATATCCAATAATTTCTCTATTTTTTCCTTTGCCTCTTTCTTTTTCATTCCTTTCAGCTGTGCCATATACATTAAAAACGCTCCTGCAGAAAAATCTTCATAAAACCCCTGTTGCTGTGGCATATAACCAAGTATTTTTCTATATTTNCGCTTCAATTCAAGAATATCTTTTCCATTATATAGGATTTCTCCTTTCTCTCTTTTTACATTGTCTGTCAGCAAATGAATCAATGTACTTTTTCCTGCTCCATTCGGACCTAACAAACCATAAATCCCATTTTCCAGTTTTATATTTAAGTTATCTAATGCCTGTACTGTTCCATAGTTTTTTGTAAGGTGATTAATTTCAAGTTTCATATTCTTTCCCCCTTCACGAATCTGTAGTATGACACCACTTTTTATGTGCAAATAATATACTTATTACTCCAATTNCAACAAAAGCACATATAACAAACATACTTATCCATACATTTTGGCTTTCCAAGAGCAAGGGTGTAATTCTNATGACACCAATAATCGAAAAATACCGAAACAAATTTATTCCTGCCAAATATAGAAAAGTCGGAATATATAAAACTGCAGACAGGAGAATCGCTATTTTTTGTGAAAAAACTGTTGACAACATACAAGTAAATCCAGCAATTACCAGCATCATAAAAAGCTTTAAGACATAAATACATATCACAAAANCACCCACACTACAATGAAATGGAATAAAGGAAAGAAATTGCAGACTTTGTACAGGTGCATCAAATCCACTTAATCCATATACAAGTAAGACTGTTGCAAATTCATAAGCTGTCGTAATCAAGTATAGAAAAAGAGCCATCCCAAAAACAATTTTTATCTTTTTCCAAAACAACAAATCACGTCCCCATTCCGTTGCACGAAGGGTATATTCGATTCCANTTTTTCTTTCAAATGCAAAAATACCACTACACAACAACACAATTCCAATTGCCACTAAAACCATTTGTATANTTTCACTCTTTTCATTACCTATCAAATGTATATAACCATATTCATTTACATACCAACCCTTTATATTTTTTTCTTCCTTCAAATCCTTTAGATATTGTGTTTTTATGTTTAACTGTTCTAATAATTGTCTTTCNGGGGCGAATGCATCATACTTTAATGTAGCAGTCATAAACTGTTCTGCATCTATATCTCCCTTTTCNTATGCCTCTACTGCTTGTTCATATTCTTCATACAATATATGAATCATACTATCCAGGTTTTTGATATAAGNATCTGATTCTTNCGAAGGTACTCCTTCATAATTTTCTAAAAACTCCATCATCAACTCTTGGCTACCAGAAAAAATAACCTTTGAAAAATCGGAACAATAACCTATGGNTACAAACAAAACCAGCAATACAAAAATTCCTTTTTGACAAAATAAAATCTTATAATATTCCATTCCCCTTACAGAAAATCTTTCTATCACTCTATAATATAACTCCATAAAAGATTTAAATACAGTCTTTGCCGTTCTATTTATCCTCAATGGTGTAGACACTGGGTACTTATACTGGTTCACTAAAAAGCTAAAAAGTAATAAAAGCCAAAAAAGTATGCCACTTNCAATCATAATACAAGTATTTTTCCCGACTGCCATAGAAAACAGGTTCAAATTTTTATACTCAGTAAAAAGCTCTGCTCCTCCTATGCAATGAAANAAATTGACATACNTAAGTAAATTCGCAGGATTATTACTTCCTATCAGAGCATAAAACAGATACTCTACGATTACAACAACTGCCATAATTCCAAATGATGCAATATTTGTTTCAATTGCAGAAAGNAGAAACAACAAGAGTAATGCCACAACAAAAACAATAAAACACCGTACTCCAATATAAAACAGAAGAAAGAATCCTATGGACATCCTGTNTGTAAAGGAAGAAAATAANTCCAATGACTGTATCGGATAGGCAAAACANTCTGCTGTCAACCCTTTTTGATAAANTAACATACTTACAATTATTGTAATTCCATAAAGGAGTACNGTTGCACAGACACTAAGCAGAAAGAGAGCTGCTATCTTAGAAATCATTAATTTTCTTCTTCCACTATATGTAGAAAAAATCAAACTCTTTAATCCCTTTTTCTTTTCTTCACAAAGACCTATTACAAAAATAAATCCACATAATACAGAAATGTAATGAACAGGAGTATATGTAAAAAAGTTTTCAAGAAAAGAATTTGGGAAAANTACAGGTTCCACATTTTTTAANTTNATATAGTCTTTTTTTGTTTTTTCTAAATATTGGGAGGAAAAAGAATCGTGATTTGAAAAAATGCTAATGGTATTCATAGAGTCTGCCTGATTTAGCACCTCATCTACAGAATCCTTAAACGTCTCAACATAGGACAATTGGTCTATCACTTCTTGCATTGCACAAAAGTAAGTATCCAAAGAATAATTTTTATAATACGCTCCCCCCCCGTTGTTCCGATTCTGAAGAATACATCAATATTTGCAATTGAGCCATACACTGATTCAGTTCCTTCTCCGTTTCACCTATATCTTTTCCCTTATACTCATTGATAATATCTGATTTACAACAATCAATCTGATATCTGCTGATGCCAAGAAGCTGTTCTTTCCTGCTTTGCTGTGAGTATATAAAAAATACAATATGAAATAGAAAAAATGCAAAAAACAAAAATATTGTCTTTCTTTGATATAGAATTCTTTTTAACTCCATGTTTCATCTCCCCTGTCTCCTATCCTAATTCAACCTTTTCCATTCTACTTTTCCGCTTTTTAAGTCCGATTTATCTATGACTTCTAACATTACGTTGCCATCTTCATCATACTCTTTTGCAAATAAATACGCATCATCTCCATAAATACACTCCATAGTTTTGCTCGATGTAATGGTACAAATCTTTGTTTTCTCCTTATCATAAACAGTACTTTTACCACTATCATCCGTTATGTAAATATACTTATTATCTGCCATTACTGTCGGATATGCTTCTTTAACTTCCGCAAAAACTTCATCCTTTTGCGATGAAAGGTCATATCGGTTCACAGTAGTATCTGTACTGTAATAAAGCATAGTGTCTTGAATAATATAGGAACTAATTGCATCCTTTTTTACAAGAGAAATCGTTTCAGTAACTGTATTGTATGCATAGATACCCCCTTCCACATTTACACAGCTCTCATCTGTAAAATTACCAGTTTGAAAGAAAATATAATCTCCATATCCCTCCATCCGATACAAGTTTGGTCTTATACCAGAAGTCTCATAAACAACTTGAGGTTCTTCCTTACTATTAAGCTTTACTTTTCTTATTCGAGGTATGCTTTCATCGTTATTGATACAATATGCATATCCTCTGTGAATACACACACCAGGTGATGTCCCTCCCTGCTGGAAGCCCTCAACTTCTGATATTGATTCTTCATATTTATATAACTTACAGCTAATCTCTCGTGTACTTCCATCCTTTGCAACCTTATATAGATTCACATTGCTGTTTGTATCACGACCTGTAATATACAAATTTCCTTCATAATATTGAATATCCATTGTAAAAAAAGCATCTTGGTCAGACCACCAATTTTTATTAAAGTATGCATTACAAGTATCATAGTTTCCATCTTTGCCATGTTTACAATTTGGAAGATTACAAAGCGGAATAGTCACCTTTGATGTATTGTCGTAAAACATAACCGCAGTAGGCTCTCTTCCATTATCCCAAAAGTAATAACCATTTTCTGACTTTGCAGCATAATTCCACAGGAAAAAACTTTGAAAATCGGTTCCCTCTTTGTACTCTAAGGAATAATTATTTAAATCTAGTTTTTCCTCTTTTAAATTTTCATTTTTTACATTTGCATCTTCTTTTTTTACATCCTCTGTTTCCTTTGTAGTTTCGGAATTTTCAATTCCACTTATTTCCATGTTATCAGATTCTGTATTTCCTCTTTGACAAGATGTTATCAATAAAACACTACACAGAAGTAACATTGGATACACTTTGTTTTTCATTTTCATGACTATTTCACCCTTTCTTTTTCCTATACAAAAAACTTTTACACTCAACATCAGTTTTCTCTCAAGTTCCTTTTTATTTTATAGGGTGATCCTTAAAAAAAAACAACATTTTTCTTACATTTATCTTAAATCTTTATAAATGCACTGTTTTAGACCAAGCAACCTGTCTATAGCTTCTTATGCGGTTAAAATTGTAGTGTAATTTACAATTATATAAAAGTGGTAAACGCAAAAGAGACTTGCCATATTAGCAAGTCTCTTTTATTCTAGCTGAATTCTTTTTTACTCTTTTGATATTTACAAACCACTATTGCAACTACAAGCAACAGTAGTGATGATAATGCCATAGCGGCATACGCCACATTCATTCCATACATAGATGCATCATCTCCAAGTTGTTTTACCTTATAGGAAGTTGCTACTGTCATGACTGCTACAAATACAGCCGAACCGATAGCACCACTTATGGTCCGGAGAGAAGTAAGTAATGCTGTAGCATGGGATGTTTTTCTGGTATCAATACTGCCAGCACCCCAAGTTACTAATGGCATCATAAGACATCCTATTGCTACAGAACGAACCACATTAAAGACAGCCGCAAACCATACATTAGTATNCAGTGTAATAAAATACATACAAAGATTACTCACTATCAAGCACACAGAACCGCTGAACAATAATATTTTAATTCCCAGCTTATCAAATAATTTTCCTGCAAAGGGACTTATAATCGCCATAGCAAGAGAACCAGGTAATGCTACTAATCCTGAGGTTGTTGCAGAAAGTCCCTTCACCTGTTGTACATAAAGGGGCAGCAAAATGGAAGACCCCATCATAATGAAGTACAACAACATACTTCCAATAACACTAATGGCATAGTCCCTGTTTGATAAAATACGTACATCTAAAAATGGTTCTTTCAAGTGCATTTGTTTTCTTACAAACAACACAGAACCTACTATACCAAGTATCAATGGAATGTAAGTCTGCATTCCCATAAGCCCATAATTTCCTATATTTCCGATTCCTAAAGTTACTCCACCAAAAGCAATTGCACTAAGTACAAATGACCCAACATCAAATTTAACTGCCTCATTATCTAATACATTACCAAGAACAGCAATGGCATACACAAGACCAATTACCATAATTACCGCAGCTGCCACAAAAATCATTCTCCACCCTACTTGGTCTACCATGATTCCTGCAATGGTAGGTGCAATAACGGGTGCTGCTCCTACGGATAAACCATACCATCCCATAGCACTTCCCTTTTTCTCAGAAGGAAAAATGGATAATGTAATTACCTGTGCCATAGAAGTAAGAATACCATTTCCTGATGCCTGGACTATACGACCAATCATCATAATTGGAAAAGTTGGTGCCATACAACAAATTATCAAACCTACTATGAAAATTACAATTGCCGAGCAATACAACTTTTTGGTTGGAAAACGGTTAATTAAGAATGCGGTTAACGGCATCATAATCGCCATTGCCAAAGAGTACCCACTGGTAAGCCACTGACCCATCGTAATAGAAATGTTCAAATCCTTTACAATCGGAGGTAATGCGGTAGTTAAAGCAGTAGCTAGCATCGAGCTGGCAATAGTAGCAATCATAATGTTTATAAATACCAGCATTCGTTTTTTAGGGTCTTTAATTACATTCTTATCCATGTTTTTTTGCATTTTCTTCTTTCTCCTGTTCTATGTAGTATTTTTTTATTTTATTTAATATGCTGCCAAACTGCTCTTTCTCTTCTTCACTTAAAGGGTGCAGTATGTAAGAATATAACTCCTCCCTGTCTTTTAAATTTTGTTTCGCACATTCTCTCCCTTTATCGGTCAGATACACCAAAAAAGTCCGCTTATCATCTTTGCTTCTTTCTCTTCGAATCATTTCCTGACCTTCCAAACGGGCAATGGTTTCACTTAGAGAAGTTGCACGGATATTTAAAATCTCTGCCAGCTCCTTTTGTGTTCTTCCATCCTTTATAAATAACAATTGCAGACAACGATACTGTCCAATCATCAAGTTAGAGTTTTTCTTACTTTTTTGCATTGCAAATCGTTGGCTTAGCTTTATCACTTCAAAAAAGGATAAAATAATTTGCTCATTTTTATCTTCCATAAAGGCTCCTTTCTATTTAAAGAGGTACCTCGCAATATTATCATAAAAAAAAGATCATGTCAAATTTCTTTTCTGCTAAATTAAAATAGGATGTAAAATTAATTGCAAAGAATTATACAATTAACTTTATATCCCTTGGTAAATCCATCCTTGAATTACTTAATATTCTAATACGGATAAGCATTTATTGCATTTCCAATTTCTGATGCTTTTACATACACTGTGTATCCAGAACCTTTTCCTTTCACAATGCCGCATGGCTGATATTGACTATCATAATAGGTATATACAAGCCCACCACTATCTCCAGGTGAACAAAAATCTTCTGTTTTTGTTAAATTTGTAAACTTAACTCCATTTATTGTATAAGTATACTTTGTATTTAATACTTTTGCAGATGTCTTATAGGATGTAGCACCCACTTTATACACTGTAGCACCTTTTGCAACGCTTAACATGTAGGTAAAACTTGCAATAGTATCTCCATCTGAAGTACTTCCAGATGAATCATATTGTACTTTATTACTTACTGTATTTCCATTTGCCAACCGTATAAAGGCAGCATCTACAGATCCAGAATATTGTGTTTTTCCAACCTTTCCTATCACAGTGTTTAAAGCTGATGATGTGTATACTTTACCATCTACAGAATCCATAAAACTATGCCCACAGGTAACAAAGCCATATCTTCTTTCCCCAGATGCAGTGTTTCTATATGCCCTATATCCCATACTACCAAAAGCACGTTTAATATTAGTTCCGTTTTTTTCTGTAATTACATAAAGTTTTCTTCCTGGTTTATAAGCAGTACAATCTTTCATCTTACCTTCTGCATTCTGTAATTTTACACAATCATATTTACCAAAAAGTTTATGAAATATCTTTTCCTTTTTTTCATTTAACTCTAAGATATCTACTTCAACAAAGTTTTTTTCTTCATCAATTCCAAAACCAACTATGGAATTTAGTAATATATATTCTTCTGTATCATTGGAATATGTTCCATACAACTTTGAATATTTATCTCCTATTTCCTCTACAATTTCATCCATCTCATTATAAGAATTTTTAACAATACGATATTCATCTCCTATGGCATCTTCTAGAATATCAGTAGCATCGGTAACGCAAACAACTAGTTGTTCTTCATTAATATATGCTCCTGCATAGTAATCTTCGTATTCAACTTCTCCATTACTCTTTTGGGAAATAGTCATTTCGTCTTTTAATTTTTTATATTTTTGATTTAACTTATTTTGTATTTTTATATCTTTTTCTTTTACCCTATTATTTTCCCCCCTTTCCTCATACTTTTCCTTAACTTTTTCTCCATTTGTTTTCGTATGTCCATAAACAGGAATACCAGAAAAACAATTCACACATAGAATTCCTGCACACAAAAGTGCCAATAATCTCGTTTTTCTCATTTTGTTCCTTTCTGCATGAAATTAAACTTTCATACTTGTTTTATATTTTATCTATGTAAATTTAATCACTCTGTAGATAATACAACTACATACCAATATATAATGTGATTAAAACCGGTTTATTAAAAACCTTTTTCTGCCTTGATAAACAAAGCATACACTTGATTTTCTAATTCCTGGTATTCTGCATATAAATCATTTGCATCTATTTCGTCCTCTATTTGTCTGTCTCCAAATTCTTTATAAGCAATAGCTCCCATAACCAGATAAGTTTTTATAATTCTGGCACTCTCCTCATAACTTTTTTCAAAAAGTTCATCATAGGATATTTTGAGTATATTTTTACAGTACTCTTTTAAAGTCATATTAGAAATTAGTGCCTCATTTTCATATCCTGCTACAATGGTAAGGGCATAATCTGATACACTTTCTTCATCTAATACAAACTTGGAATTTTCTATCAGTTCATCTAATACAGAATTTCTTGCATCAATAATCAAGCTAACCTTTTTTTGTTCCACCACTTCTTCTGCTGCTTTCTTTTTATATTCTTTTATAGAATCACATTGAAAAATTTTTTTTACAAAAGTCTCTGTAAATTCACCTTGTTGGTAATCCTCCAGTACACTATCCATATATTCTTTTATATCTTCCTCGGAAGGTTCTGGTATTTCTAAATGAACACAAACATCTTTATAATCTGCAATTTTCGTAATTTTACATTCCAATATGTTTTCTAACCGCAATACCCTTTCAACCACATTAACAATCGTTTTGTCAGTTAGATAATTTTTTTTATAATTCCACGTTAATGTAGCTATCATAATAACAATTAGGCTAATTACCGCATATATTATTTTTCTCTTCTTAATCTTATTTTCCATTTTCTATTACTTTCTCTGCTTCAATCCCATTTTCATCATTGTCCTCTTCAATCCCATAAGCATGATATTTCACCTGCACAATGCTTCCAGGTTTAATAAAACATTTCTCAGCATTAGGTTCTTCCTCATGATATACAAATTTCTCACCATTTGCATATATTACTTCTACATCATTATTAAACATGACTTTGATTAATGCGTTTTCCTCAAAAATATCTTTCTGATTCGTTTTTACTACATAACCTATAAACCCTGTTGGCAGCCATGTATCTACTTTTAGGGTAGTTGTATTCTCTTCCTTTGTAAGACTCTCTCTATATATTAATTCTTTCCCTTCATGACTCTCACTAAATTTAAACTTATAAACAAAAAACATTATTATAGCTAAGATACATATTCCTGTTATTCCTAATATATATTTCTTTTTTTTTGTGGTATCAAGTTTTGTTGTTTTATTTTTATTATCCATTTTTTCTCCTCCATACCTTTAAGTAATAATTTTAACTAAAACAGTTTAAATCATCATATTTCAAATGTCAAGTCATAAAATCATAATTATGTGTTAAATGGTATTTTCTAAATCAATACTCAATAAAATTTATTTAATTATATAATTCTTTTGTTAAATCTTATTTCCCATTTTCTATTACTTTCTCTGCTTCAATTCTGTTTTCACCATAATTTTCCTCTCCAGTACCATAAGAATGATATTTTACCTGCACAATGCTTCCAGGTTTAATGAAACATTTCTCGGCATTAGGTTCTTCTTCATAATATACAAATTTCTCACCATTTGCATATATTACTTCTACATCATTATCAAACTCCACTTCGACTAATGCATTTTCCTCATATATATCTTTCTCGTTCGTTTTTACTACATAACCTATAAACCCTCTTGATAGCCATGAATCTACTTTTAAGGTAGTTGTATTCTCTTCCTTTGTACGGACGCCTATATATGGTAAATCTCTCCCTTCATGACTCTCACTAATTTTAAACTTATAAACAAAAAACAATATTATAGCTAAGAAACATATTCNTGTTATTNNTAATATATAGTATTTCTTTCTCTTTGTATCAAATTTTTTACTTTTACTATTCATCTTACTCCCCCTATATTTATTAAAAAAATAAATTATATATTTTAGTTTAATTTGAAATATAATATGTGTCAATATATATTTTTTTAAATATTATATTAAAGTTAATAGTTTAACCACAATTATTCATGTCCTATATTGCAGACTGCTCCTACTACATTTACGAGTCTCTTATAAGTATCACTCGAAATAATATGTGGTGAAAACAAAAATGCCAAAGGTACAAAAAGTACAAAAAAATAAGTTATACTATGGAGTCTGGACAGAAAACATAAAAGAAATTTATGATTTACAGCCAGGAAACTACTGTATGGTAAAGACATTTTTCTTTGAAACTTACAATTGTTCTCCAGTTCAGCTTGCTTTGCCATTTGAAGTTTAATGTAACTATTCAGGTAGAAACACGCATTTACTGTGTGTTTCGTAAAAAAAATAAGAATATAAATTAGAACAACGAAGAAAAGGGATTGCCTGCAACCCCTTTTCTTCTCTGGAAGATATCTCTATCTTTGTCACTTCTTTCTCCTATCTATCCCTTGGCAATACAATCCGAATACGGGTTCCAAGTTCTGTACGGGATAAGATCTCAAAATATCCTTGATGTTTATCCACAATCCATTTTGCAATGGACAGTCCCAATCCTGTTCCTTTATATTTGCGTGCATCATCAGATCGGTAAAATCTCTCAAACATGTGGGCAATATCTGCCTCCTCCATACCTATTCCAGTATCCTGCACCTGCAAGTAAAAATCTCCTTTTTCTGTTCTTCCCACAGATAATATAATTTCATCCTGAAGTTTTGTGTATTTTGCTGCATTATCTACCAGAATACGGACTGCCTGTTTTAGCATCATGGTATCAGCCAAAACAACCATATCCTCTTTTGGAACTTTGTAACGGTAAACATGTTCTTCATCAATTAACAAAGATTCTTCATAGATTTCCTGCATACAATCTTTTAAGGAAGTCCTGGTAAACTCCAACTGCGTTTTTCCGCTGTCTCCTCTTGCCAGAAAAAGCAATTGCTCTACCAGATGTTTCATGTGTCCAGATTCCCTCTGTAGGGCAGCAATAGATTCTGTTAGTACCTTTTCATCCTCCACACCCCATCTGGCAAGCATATTGACATATCCTTCAATTACTGCAATTGGTGTACGGAGTTCATGGGAAGCATCATTAACAAACCTTGCCTGTTGACGGTATACATCCTGCATTCGTATCAACAGATTATTCATTGCCACCTCAATTCCTGCTAAATCCTTATCTCCAAAAGAAAGCTGTTTTTCCTCCTCTGGCTGAATATTGGTAATCGCTTCTTCAATAATCTGATATTTATCCTCACTAAAAGACATTCGGTTTAGGGTATCTGCTTTTAGGGCAAGTTCATTAATAGGATTTAAAATACGCCGGATGTGTTTTTCTTCTTTATTATAAGAAAAAAATAGAGACAATATCTGCATTATGATTAAGCAAATTACAACAAAACCAATTATCCTCACACCATCATAAAGCCGTAAACGCAGTAAATATTTCCCGGTTTCCTCCTGCACATAATAGACCCATTCCTTCCAATATCCTTCTCTTTCAATTCCTCTATCATAAAAAAAGGAAATCTCTCCTATACAAGTGATTTCCTGAGTTAAAATCCATCCCCAAAAAAGCAGGAACATAAACAGGATATCCATTTTAAAAAAAGTTCCTATTTGCTTTCTCAAAAAACTCCAATGCAATTTCCGCACAATGGAAGTCATTTTCTTTGTCTGGGTCATATTTTCTTTTCCTGCCATATATTCCTCCTAAACACTTGCCCAATTCCCTTCCTGTTTTAATCGTTTATACGGTCTGCACAGCGGAGTGTGCATACCTACTTGACCTGTTACGATATAACTACTTTTTAATGACATACCCTACACCACGCACTGTTTGAATCATTTTCACACCATACACTTCGTCAATTTTTGAACGCAGATAGCGGACATACACATCCACCACATTCGTTTCTCCTATGTAATTAAATCCACATACTCGTTCCAGTAAGGTATCTCTTGACAGGACAATATCTTGATTTTCCAAAAGTGTTTTTAGCATTTGAAATTCCCGGTTAGTTAAAACAATTTCTTCTCCAGCATAGCAAACTTGATGTTTTTGTTCAGACAAAGTAAGTTCATTCCAGACAAGCAGTCCCTCTTGTTCTGTTTCTACTTCTTTTATAACTGGATTTCCATGTAACTTCAATGCCACACGTATTCTGGCCAGAAGTTCTTCAATGGCAAATGGTTTGGTAATATAATCTACTGCGCCAGCATCCAGACCTGCAACCTTGTCCATAACCGCATCCCTTGCAGTAAGTAAAATAACTGGTGTAGGCTTTTCCTGTTGTAACCGCCTCATAACTTCCAGCCCATTCAAACCAGGAAGCATAATATCCAACAGTATAAGAGCGAAGTTCTCTTCCAACGCAATACGAAGTGCATCTCTTCCATTATCCGCCCGTACTACCTGATATCCTTCATGAACCAGCTCCAACTCAATAAAACGAGCCAATCCCTCATCATCTTCTACCACTAGAATATTTGCTTCCATATTTATTCCCTCCTGCTTTGCTAAAACGCTCTTACAACTTATTATACTCATCTTTTACCTTATCTGCAAATGTGCTGGCTTTTTCCATAGCATCATTCACTCCAGACAAATCTGCCTTTCCACAAAAGGAATAATGACACTCAAGAAATAAAGAAACAAGCATAATAATTGCCAATGTATGCCATGCAAATAATAATGCAACTACAAATACCCACACTGGCACTTTAATAATTTCTTCTCCTTTTCGGCTGACACGTAAATAATTTTCTTTACCTGCTTTCCACATTTTTCCAAATAGACGTTTCATCTTACTACCAAATCCTTCCTGATAAGAATATTCTGTATTTCTTCTTACTGTTTCTGGTACTGATACATATTGTGGCTGTCCATCAAAATTGGTGGTATAACTCTCCTGTCTTGGGCTTGCAACTTTTCCAAGTTTTTCCAGATATACCATTGCCTCTAACATATCCCAGTCACATGCCTCTAATGCCTGTTTTGCTTCCTCATAACTTACATTTGCTCTCTGTCTTAATTTTTCAACCTTTTCAAAATGTTCCATATCTCTTCACCTTATCCTTTCCTGATATACAATAACATCTTCTTCCCTATTACATATACCAATATACAGGATTTTTCTTAAATACACTTTTAAGAAAGATTAAATTTAGATTAAATCAAAAATTAATTTCCTTTTATTTTCATGCTGGACAAATAGCCTGTTTTTTTGTTAGCAACTTCTTGTAAGCCTTCTTTTTCTTCTTTGGTACATTAAATACTGCCTTCTTATTTATATTTTTCCATGTTGAATTTCCAATTTACCCCCAAAGAATTTCCTACAAAGATAATTCCCCATATTTTTCAATTTTACACCACATACCTATCACATATAACCACAAATACAAAACAAGTAAAATGAGTTGTGGAAACTAATCTTTATTATGTCTATCCTGCCATAGTGGCATCATCAATACCTGTTTCAATATTGCCACTTACAATAATCACATGTCCCCAGAACATATTGTCATCATCATAAAAAATTTCAAAATTTCCACCAATAGTCACACATATTTCGCTAATCACCATACGTTTAGCAAATTCTTCTTCTGTAATTTCTTCAGCATTATCATCTTCATCTCTAGCCCAGTCACTGGCACACTCTGCCAATTCTGCTGCGGCATATTTTCTAGCCTTTTCATCCCATTCCTTGCATTTATCCATAAGCTTTTTCAATGTGTCCTGTGCATCATTTGCAGTCTCTGCACCATTTTCGTCCACATCCAAGTTAATCTGGCAAGACTCCCCATTCCAGCTTCCATCTCCTGAAAACATTCCAAGAGACTTGTCCAATACTAACTCTTCACAACCCTCTGGATGGATCACTACAGGTTTGAGGTATTCTTCCAAAATCACATCTAGTCTCTCCTCATGACAAGATCTTTCAAGAACCTCTTTCACCCAAAGATATTTGCCTCTTCTTACTTCTTCTCCATACGAATTCGAAAATGGCAATGATTCCTGCACCTTTAGACGATAAATAGTTTTTCCTTGCAAATTGAATATTTTTTCAGAGGTATTACATTCTTTCTCTGTTAACTGCCACTCAAGATAGCATTTGTCTTCTATTAAGTCTCCTGTTGCAACATCTACAAAAGCCAAAGCCGTTACCGATGCCTCATAAAGTTTATTCTCCCCCCATCTTGATGCACTTGTACCTCCTTCTGTAAGTACAAGAACTTCCTTTTGTATGGTATCAAATCTTTGCATAAATCTCTCTTTTTCTTGACTCATAATTTTCCTCCCTGTTTTTTAGTAGCTTTTAAAAAAAACATGATAAAGATGCTCTTTATTGTATGTACTATCTTTCATACACTAAATTAAGAATTTTTTAATCATCAAAAAAATACTTTCATTCATTATCTGTCTCCTTAAAATTGTATAGATTTTATTGTAATAGCCATATATATCCTTGTTCCTTCTAATATTACTTTGTTTTAAAGTGCTTCTTTAGAACGTTTGTTCTTTTCATTTATCATGTTCTTACAGATGTCAAGACTGAATCCATCCTTTTGCATAACTGAACTGTTACATTGTTTTGACATGCTCTAAAAAATCCCTTGCATTTTTTGCTTCTATCCTGTCATATACATATCCAAGATTTTTTGATACATCCTTTGCCGTGACCTCAAACAAGTCACACATCATATCAATGGACCTCCAAGCCTCTTCAACACTTCCACCAAAATATGTACTTAAATATCTGTCATACTCGATTTTATCAAGCCATTTATATAAATATTTTGCGGACTTACCAACACTTACCGAAAAGTTTGTTTTTATACCTACTTTCCATGAAAGCATTTTTTCTAATTGCTTGCGTACCACAAAATTTGCCATATCCTGCACATATAGTATCTCTTTTCTCCACAAGCCTTTGGCAAGATTATTACTACACCACCAAAATTCATTACAGCAGGCTCTATATTGTGCTTGTGTTGGTCTTTTTACCCAATATTGCTCATCTGTTGATTCTTGTATAACGGGCAATATTCCCTCTTTGTCTAAAAGAATTTTACACAGTTTGTCATCACATATATGTTCTTTCGCATGTTTGACAGTCTCCACATGCAAATCTATTCTGTTACCATCATCAAACTGCATAAGCCAGCCGTAAAAATTATCTTTATCACTTGGAAAATCTGGATGTTCATCTGGATACTGCATATATAAAACATTACCAAATCTTTTTATCCAGTTCTTATCCTCAATAAAACTGTGGGTTTCTGTTACCACAAACACAATATCATAATCTTGAAAAATATCTTTTGGAACATTTCTATTAGTTCTTGAACCATTCATATATACTGCTAAAATTCTGTTATCAGCATTTGCAATATCCATAAATAATTTATACATTGTTGTTTCATCACGCATCAACTATATACTCCTTTCTTATAGGCATATTTTTCAAAATAATTTTTAAAACCAAGTCTAATTTAAAAATACTACTGTAATAATGAAACAATTCAAATAATTACACTCTTCTACAATATTGTACCATACTTCATCCTGTATCTCTATTACTTTATGGCAACTTATGTATCCATAATGGCAACTTATGTTCTATGTTCTTGTTTTTAAAAAAAAATTGTGGCAGACTAATAACAGTTCACTCACAAGCTCGACACTTGCTGTCAAGCTATGTGTCAAGAACTTAGAGTAGCCAAGAATCCAGCTTACGTACGCTACTATGCAAGGAGGTGTTTTATTTGAAAATTACAGTTCATGCAAATGAAAAATCAGAAGAAACTGAAATAATTATTTGTTGTAAAAAAATGACTCCAGCCATTGAAAATATAATTGCCACTCTACAAATGATAAATCAACAGATGCCAGTCACCAAAGATGGTGTGAACTATCTACTGGATATAAATCAAATTTCGTATATTGAAGCACTGGAACGTAAGACATTTGTATATACTGAAGAATCTATATACGAATCCAAACTAAAATTATATGAAATGGAAGAACGGCTTTGCCATAATGGATTTCTTAGGGTTAGTAAGTCTTGTCTTGTTCATTTGAAATTTATTCAATCCATTAAAAATGACATAGAGAGAAAATTACGTCTGACTATGAAAAATGGAGAACAAATTATGGTTTCCAGACAATATGCAGATAGTATCAAGAAAAGATTGGGGGTTATTTAAATGATTAAAAAAAATATACTATTTGATTTTCTCACACAGCTTATGGTTATCTGGGGAATTACCATGTTAAGTCTTTGTTTTTTTTGTATCTTTTTTGGCGAAAGTGCAAAAGGTTATTCTTCCATTTTTGCATTAGGAAGTAAAGGCATTTCCGTTGCAACATCTATTCAGTTTTTTTGTCTGACAGTTATACTTACTAGTTTAGGAACCTTGTTTTTTACAGACCTTTTAATAAAGGAATTAAATATTGCTGTAAGAAGTGTATGTATGTTTGCATGTATTGTTTTTTCAATTGGAATTTTTGCTTATGTTTTTCAATGGTTTCCAGTAAATCAAGTGAAACCATGGATTATGTTTTTTATTTGTTTTTTCATTTATGCATCCATTAGCGTGATGGTATCTGTATTAAAAGAGAAAAGCGATAATAAAAAAATGCATGAAGCATTAGAACGATTAAAAGGAGAAGATTTTCATGAATAAAGCAATAATCATAAAAGATTTAAGTCATTTTTTTGGTGAAGTGGAAGTTTTGTCCCACTTACATTTATCTGTGGATAAAGGAGAAATATTAGGACTTCTTGGTCCATCTGGTGCAGGAAAAACAACTTTAATTCATATTTTAACAGGTCAGCTAAAATCCACAAAAGGCAACTGTTCTATTTTAGGAAAATCACCATTAAATATGACAGGTGAGGACTATAAACAAATTGGAATTATGATGGATAACTTGGGATTATATGAAAGAATGAGTTGTTATGATAATTTAAAATTTTACCAAATGCTTGATGGAAAGAGAAAAGAAAATATTGAAACTGTATTGAAAAAGGTAGGTCTATGGGAAGCCAGAAAAACGCAAATAACGCATTTATCCAAAGGAATGAAGAACCGCTTAGCTTTTGCAAGAGCAATTTTACGCCAGCCTAAGATTTTGTTTCTTGATGAACCAACAAGTGGGTTAGATCCTACTACTGTTACCGTTATTCATCAGATGATACTTGAAGAAAAACACCGTGGAACTACAATATTTCTAACTACACACAATATGCACGAAGCAGAAAAACTTTGTGATAAAATTGCACTTTTAAATAATGGAAAAATAGTGGAATATGGTAATCCTAACGATATTTGCAGACGTTATAATCATAAAAAGAAAATCCATATTCATTTAAAAAATGGTCAAAATGTTATGCTAGAACATAGCAGAGAGAGTAGTGAACAGATAAAGACTTATTTTTTTAATAATGAAGTCGAGACTATACATTCCACAGAGCCAAATTTAGAGAATATATTTATGGAATTAACAGGAAGGAAGTTTGATATATGACAAATCACATTAAGGCAATTTTATGGAAACAATTAAAAGATACTATAAAGAACAAAAACATTTTTATCCAGTTTATCATGTTTCCTTGCTTAACTATCCTTATGGAAAACGCTATTCACATTGAAAATATGCCAGAACATTTTTTTACAAATCTATTTGCCATAATGTATACAGGAATGGCTCCTCTCACAAGTGCAACAGCGATTATTGCTGAAGAGAAGGAGAAAAACACCTTATGTGTACTACAGTTATGCAATGTAAAAGCATTCGAATATTTAATTGGAAATGCAATCTATATTATATCTATATGTATGATAGGTTCATTTGTAATGGGTTTAACAGGTGGTTATGCTGGTACGGCTTTACTGAAATTTATGCTTATCATGTTTTTGGGACATTGCTGTTCTTTTCTTTTGGGTGCAGCAATTGGTGTAATGAGTAAAAATCAGATGACAGCCACTTCTATAGGTGTACCAGTAATGATGATTCTTTCTTTTTTGCCTATGCTCTCTACGTTTAATGAAACAATCAAAAAATTTTCAAAGTTTATCTTTTCTGAACAGTTATATATTCTTGTAAATAATTTAACAGAAAACATTTCAACAGAAACCGGATTTATATTGAGCTGTAATTTCGTATTGATAATTGTATTCTTCTTAATAACATATAAAAATGTATCCTTAGAGAGTTAACTTCAAAGTTAACTCTCTAAGGACAATCTACTATCATTCTTATTATGCAAAACTGTTTGTATGTAACAGTTCAGCCAGGAGGCTGTCCTGTTACGGCTCACAGCAAGCTAACGCATGCAAATTGCTGTGAGCCACACTTAATTTACACTTTCATACGTCCCTGCACAGCAAGGTGTGCAGGGACTACCTGAACTATTACGTTTGTATCACATATCTCCATAATGTAAAACTGTGAGAAATTGTAACTGTTCAAAACCATGAACAGATCAGTTATGAGGAATTTATTTTATCTGCTCATCCTTTACATATAAATGATAACCATTGGTGTCAATATTTGAAGTATCTCCATGAAAACCAGTAATATAACTGTCACCTGTCAGTGTCCATGTGGAGTCGTTATCTAATGTAACCTCTACCTCTCCGCCTGTTCCATCAGGATTAATGCTTCCCTTATAACTCGTCCCATCTGACATAGAAAGTTTTAATAAAGAAATGTTGTCTACCAAAATATTACCTTCTATTTTCTGTGAGTCCGCTGTTAAGGTCACATCGCCGCCATTGGATCCGTCTGTTCCCCAACCTCTGGAAGATGAATTTCCCTCCACACGCAGAAATATATCATTTGCCAGTGTCAGCTTGACATCTTTTAAGCTAATCGTACAATCTGTATTCGTGATATAAAACAAATCTCCTGCCTTGGAGGTAATACTGCCACCCTCTGCAGCAAAATCAGCTTCCCCAACTGCAGCATCACCTGACATACTCTGATAAATCATAATACAATGAATATTCTCATCAGAATCTCCATTATAGGTATTGTTCATATTACCTGTGATATCACAATTCTTTAAAGACACTGAATTTTTACCTTCTACCACAACACCTTCACTGGCATTGGCAAGGAGGGTAGCTTCCTCCACACTAATATCACCAGTACAGTAAATAGCAGGGCTTCCTGTTCCATTGGTTACGTATTTTCCCTTGACTACTTTCACCGTCCCACCACCACGGTCACTCCGGATGGCAGCCGCAGAATTTCCCTCTGTCTGCACATCCAGATTGGTTGCATTCATAGTAGCACCACCAGTTGTCTGAATTCCACCAGAATTATTTTGAGTTGTACGGATTGTGGCATCTGAAATATTTACTGTAGTACCCTCTCCATAGCTAAATACCGCATTTCCATTTACTGCATTTGTTTGGAATGTACCTCCTTCGATGGTAGTTGTTGAACCGTTTAGCACCAGTAGTCCTGCATTCTGCCCATAAAAATCACCATTCTCTGTATTAGATGAATTTCCTTTGTTTTTCTTAACAGTTATATTTTTCAAAGTAGCATCTGTTCCATCCACACGCAAAGCATTTTCATCATCCCCATCAGAGGTATAGTTTTCTCCATTCACGGTTTTTTCTTCTGTAATCGTATTGGCAGAAGTACCATTTGTTACCTCATCACTGCCACCAAAACCTTTTCCTGCCTGAAGGTTTTTAATCAATACTTTTACCGGCTGGTTTTCACTGTCAAACGTTATCTCCAATACACTATTCTTTACAATATCTTCTACAGCCGCTTCTTCACTTCCCTGTTGAAATTCCTGTATAATCTGAGTGGAATCTGTTATTGTAAAAGTAATGGCTTCACCATTTGCTGTAAAACGGCTTCCTCCTAGTTTGCCAAAAGGAGGCTCACCATTTTCTTTCAAATCCCCTGATGGGACATTTTTATCTAAACCATTGGAATTTCTGCTCTCCTTTTTTTCCGGTGGTACACCTCCATCCGCAGCCTTACCATCCGCTCCATCTGACAGCATTCCCTCTGGTGGTGTGCCTCCATCCGGTGCCTTTCCATCCGCTCCACCTGACGGCATTCCGTCTGGCGGTGTGCCTCCCGATATATCCTTCTGATCTGAAGTTAATTCACCCACATCCGCTGTAATTGTTGTTCCATCAACTTTTGTAACCTGTACTATTTTCGTGGTATCTTCTAATGTTGTTTTCTGATTTCCATCTGTACATCCTGCTAATAAAGAAACTGTCAAAGCCATTGTAACACTAAAAGTCATAAGTTTTTTTCTTAACATAATAATCTCTCCCTTCTAATCACATTTTCTTAAATAACTATTTCTAATATACTTTTATCCTGCGATTAAAATGTGATTAAAATGTTAAAATATTGTGTTTTGATTATTCCATTAAAAGCCTTGAATTAGCAGACCATTTCTTGACAGATTTCTACCTGAATAGTTACACAAATTTTACAGAGTATTCACCATAATATATTCCTCTTCATTTTCATCAATAATCTTGAATCCAAGTTTTTGATACATTTTTACTGCATAATTTGCTTTTTGAACTGCCAGAGATGTTTTTTCATACCCTTTAAATTTTAATTTTTCAAGCATCGTTTTCATAAGTTCTGTTCCAATACCATAACCTCTATATTCTTTATATAAGGAAATAGCAAAAGATGGGATTCCATCACCAATATGCCCATAATCCTCCATATCACGAACCCAGACAGCACCTATTATTCTGCCATCCACTTCTGCCACAAAACAAAAATCATCTTGTTTGTCACCGAAACCAGAAACATATACTTGCAATTCTGGTTCATTGATTATGCCCCTGTCTGGTGCTTTCACGCCATCTGGTATAAATATTGCCTCATATAAAAAATCATCTAAAAGGTTATACTCCTGCTTTCTTATTTCTCTAATTATGTAATTCATAAAATGCATCATCTCCTATAATAGTTATAATAAGAACTATTTTATATTATGTATATTGGGGAAAAATCCAAATGAGAGGCTCTGAACAGTTACCTTTATTTCAAAAAATAAATCTTCACTCCAATGAATAAAAAAAGAACTCCCATAATCGCCATAACAACAAAAAACATATATTCTGAATTTCCCTGAAATCCTGGCAAATATGCTTTTGCTACGTTATTGTATTCGCATAATAGTCCATTACTTGGATTACTCTTATCGTATAAAACACACTGCTCTGACCAGATACTATCCCAATTATCCTGCTTTAAACTATCACTTATGACATATTTTTCATCATTAACCCAATATTCTATTGTATATTCAATAATATAGCTATCCTCTTCTAGTGTTTCTTCACGGCTCGATTGTTTAATAACTTCTCCTTTTGTTACCTCATAATTTGCATACTTATCTGCCTGGTTTTTCAAATGATTTATGGTTAACGGAATAGCCAGTATCGATCCTATCCCTACTCCGAAGATTGCTAGAAACAAAATTATGCTCACAAAATAACCTTCTATATATGATAAAACTTTTCCTGCCTTACTTTTTTCTGCAGGCAGTGGTTTTGCATATCTGGAAAGCCATACCAGATCTTCCTCCATTTTTTTTGCGTATGTATCTGGATCTATATCTATTCCCCAAAATAAAACCTTTCTTGCTTTTGTAAGTTTCTTATCATAATGGTTTATATCCCCCTCCTTTTCCATAACTACATCAATATCAAATATAACTTTCTGAGCAGCATTTTTGCACTTATCATAAATATCTTTATCTACAGATATAGTCATCTTCCTATTATCCGCTCTCATAAATGTCACTTGGTATATTTCTTCATGACACTTATTATAATTAGTTATAGAGGAAGATGTTGACACAATTTTTCCACCTAATGTTCTATTCATTACCTTTTGCATATTCAAGCCCTCCTATAAATGGGAAATTATCGCTCACCAACTATTGTAATGAGATTTAAATCATTATTTCCAGTATTAATTATAAGCATATTTTCCCTTCATTTCTTCTTCATAGTTTTGTATTTTTTGACATATTTTTCTCACAGACATCATCATGAATAAAAGCATCAAGACATGGTGGCAAATGCATCATGTGATGGTCAGTTAAAGGAGTAAGAATCATTCCAGAGACTGTTAATCCTCCCCACTAGTCAAGAAGCCACATTGAACGCTTATCTGAAGTCTACAGTTTCGTCATGCATTCATATCTTACCAAAATATATACAACCAATAAATTTCTGTATTTTATTACTAAATTTACTATCCCTACCCTAATACCCATCACTTGACTTTTAATTCTTTTGATAAAGAATTATTTCTTCCTGATTTATCAATTCCGGTAGTTCGCACAGCGAACAGATATAATGAAACAGTTCATCTTCATCATGCAGTTCATAGTACTCACCAAAAACAAATTCTATATCAATGTGTCTGTCCATTATGTCATTTCCATCACATTTATACAAATCATTATAATACACAATACTAGAAATATCTTCACATAAATCTAAATCATACTCTGACAGCATTTTTTCAGAAAGCTGCTTGACAATTTCTTTCACATCATTAAAAACTAGCATCTTTTTTCCCTTTATTGTAATCACACCTTATTATTTGAATAATGAATGTATTCTCTCCAATTATTCCAATCTGCTCTAATAATATCTGTTCTTTTTAAGTCATTGCGAAATCTTGTCCACATATAAGTAAAATAAGTACGTTGTTCAATAAACGGATATTTTATATAGTCGCAGAATGTATAATAAAACTTACGAATTATCTTATCATAATAATTCTTTGCCACTTCATGAAACTTAGTCCTATCAATATTATATTGTTTTATTATATTTTCAATTTCATTACGTATTTTTTCACTTTCTGTTTGTCTCATTATAAATTGTTATTCCCCCCTCAACCCTATATTTTTCTTTTGCTAATAAGATATCACATAATTCTGTCAGATTATCAACAATACAATCAGCTCTTTCAATTTCATTTGAAATCATCCAATACTTACCAACCCCCTGTTTTATCCATATTGTATAAATGCCTAGTAAATTTGCTGGAATAATATCATTATCAATCCTATCTCCAATCATTACTGCATTGTTGGGTTTACAATTACTTCTTTTTAATGCAATTTCAAATATTCTTTTGTCTGGTTTTGCCACACCCTCTTCCGCAGAGGCAACTACTAAATTTATATACTTTAATACTCCATGTTGCTCCAAACGTTCCTTTGTTCCCAATGACTGATTGGCAATAATTCCAATTTTATATTTTTGACTTAATGCTTTAAGACACTTAGCTGCATCATCATATAAAATCTCGTCTTCTGTATGCCAGCTTGATAATTCAACCGCTAAAAATCTTGCTGTTTCTAAGTCACCTTTTTTATTCTGTTTATAAAATTCTACTGCAATTTTATAAACTTTTTCATAGGTCACATTAGCTAAATTCGCAATTTCTTTGAGTCTATGCTTATATGCGATGTATTCATTCACTATTGTCGAACCAACATCAAAAAATAACCACTCAACACTCTCAAACATTTAAAACCTCCTCTATAAATCCTGATTTAATGTTTGTTCCAGTCTTATATCAGCATATCCACTCTTAACAAAACAATATCATCAATATTATTCTCTGTTGCTATCATCATTCTTCTTATGTGCTTATCTTTGCAAACTCTAACGAATTTTGTAAATTATCATCCGCCTGTCTGACATGCATCATATACTTTATTTGCAATTCCTTCATTATTTTCAATGTAATAATAATGTTTTAAGTAATCTGGCATTATTAGTCCATTATCCATATAAATATAATAACCAACCTTTCCTGAAGTATTGGCTTTGAATTCTCCGAAATCAAACTCTCCGTATTTTGATTCTATCTCTGATATGCTTCTTCCTATTATCCACCAATCATTGTATTTATAATATGTAGCATGAGAACTTAGAAATACTATCACCGAACTTAGTAAGGCAATACCTATTATTAAAAAAATACTTATTCTTTTCTTACTTTTCTTTTGGAGATAAGTTACAAGAAACATTTATTTCCTCCCAAAAAATATTTATTTAACTGAGATTATTCACGGCCTTAAGCATGAACTAAGTCTTATGTAAGCCAAAGGCTTAGAAATAAAGACTTAGTTGCTTAATAAGTCATGAATAATTGAGGTTTAATTATATTGTATCATACTTTTACCTTGGTGAACAACAAACATTTCTACATCATAAAGAATCTGCAAAAGTACTATTAGAATTTAACTGAGACTTGCAAATTAAAGCTGATTATACTTAATAGATTCATTAAAAAAATTTAAGTGTATTCAGGTTCTGTTATATTTATATATTGAAAAAAACACAAATCTATAGTAAATTAAATATATACAGTTATTATTAAAGATCGTTTTTATGACAGAAAACAAAAGAAAGAGAATATATACCAATTATGAGTAAAATTAAAAACTTTGATGAGTTAGAATTTATTGATGATTTCATGTTTGGAGCAGTTATGAAAAGAACTGAATTATGTAAGGGTTTATTGGAGATAATTCTAGATATGAAAATCTCAAAAATCGAATATCTTGAACGGCAAAAAAACAATTGATTTATGTTTAGAAGCCAAAGGAGTACGGCTGGATGTATATGCGGAAGATGAAAATCAAACCGTGTATAATATTGAAATGCAAACAAGTATTGATGATAATCTTCCCAAACGCACAAGATATTACCAAGGAATTGTAGATATGGATCTATTAGGTAAAGGAGTTGAATATAAGAATCTGAAAAAAAGTTTTATAATATTTCTATGTACAGAAGATCCATTTGAAGAGAATTCTTATATGTATACATTTGAAAACAGATGTATAGAAAACCTAAATTTGTCATTAGGAGACGAAACAGTAAAAATCTTCTTAAATGCAAATGGCACTTCAGGAGAAGTCAGTCAAAAAATAAAGAATTTGACAAAGTATATGCATACACATAATCCAACAGATGAGTTTACTTTTGCATTAGAAGAAGAAATTCATAAGGTTCGTGCAAACGGAGAGTATAGGAGGGATTATATGCTTTATTCATTAAAGTTACATGAACAATTAGAAAAAGGTCGGGAACAAGGTCGGGCTGAAGGTCGCGAAGAAGGTCGCAAAGAAGGTCGCAAAGAAGGTCGCAAAGAAGGTCGCAAAGAAGGTCGCGAAGAAGGTCGGACCGAAGGGCAATTGGAAATATTAACTGTATACCATTGGTTAGAAAGCACTGGCAGATCTGAAGAAGCTGTAGCTATCTTACAAATCCAAAATGAAGATTTACGCAAAAAGCTATTTTCTGAATACAAAGAAATAAATCATGATTAGATTAATACAAGAAACATTAAAAACACTTAATATTACACTCTCACAATTAATATAAATGTTGCTATCTATAAACAGGGTTGTATCAAATAACTTTTGATTCAACCCTGTTTTTTGTAATTTTTTCTATATTCTTTATTCTACTCCATTTTAAAATGTGATCCAAATGTTCCCAAATAAACCACTTGTTCTGCGTTTTCCTTTTTATATGCTTGATACACCCCGATTGTCTCGTCTGTATATACTGCCCTGTTTTCCTGTCTGGCAGCATCTGTATTTTTTTTCTTTATCCATAATAATCCCTTCTATTTTTTCAAATTCGTTCATGTCAAACTTTATCCTATCAAATTCTATTTCATGTAACTGTTCACACCTATGGTGCAAACAGCTACGGAATCCCATCTATTTATGATTCGCCTTCGGCAAAAGACTGGATTCTTCTCTACCACTACCTATTCTTATGGACTTTGCAACATGTGCAAAGTCCTACCATTTTTTATTTTTGGTTTCTTTTGGAAAACAGCAGCATAACTACACATGTTGTCTGTGATTAGAAAAATAAGTTCCAGCAAAATAATGATGCCTCCTACAGTGAGATAAATCCTCTCTGGCATAAATGATTCTGTCCGTTTTCCTATAACGAGCATGCTAATGTCTGCGTTTATGTCCTGTCCATTTTCTATCAGTTTTCCACTTCTAAATTTGTCTTCCTGCTGGTATCCTAACATGTCAAACTTAAGAAAGTCCCTCGTTCCACTATTTCTTGTAATACGGATTGTAAATTGTTCTTCTTTTCCTTTTGGGCATATATTTCCTAGTATCAGTCTCAGTATTCCGTCCTTTATGGCAGTTTTTTTGTTCACAATTCTAGATGGTATTTCTAACTGACCTTTGCTGTTAAGTATATCTATTCGATAAGAAGATGCTTCCGTATTTTGATTTTGATTACATTCAATTGCATACAGCCTAATTTCATTAAATGGCTGGTTTATAACAAAGGTCTGCTCAATTATTTTATCTTCTAATATGATATTTTTCACCTTTTTTGATTTAGGTTCTATGTTTATGATTTCCTTTTTGTAATCATATTGTTTTACGACACAGTTATGGTATCCTGAAAACAAAACGAGTAGTGTTACAATGATACAGGATCCATACAAGAATATAGATGCCTTCCTACAAGTTTGGTGTTCATTTGATATAGAAAGAGAACCTGTTATGGCTCCTGCTGATAGGGTAAGCAAGACATATTGGAACGAAACGCCGTATTTCCTGTTCGATTCCCACAACAAAAAAAACAGCATGCTCCCAAACAAGGTAAGCATATACAACATCATACCATCCTTTTGTTTTCTACGTATAAAATTTATAACAGAGAGCAGTACAAGAAACAGCGTCAACAAGCGGAACACCCTGCAATAGATAAGAAATAGTCCATTTTTCTTTCCATAAACATAATCATACAGGGCTGTTGTCCTTCCTGCGAAAGATGCCTGTTGTGTAAATTGGTCTGTTCCTTCACCATACGGACGCCATAACTTTTTCATTGCAAGGCAGGCAAGTCCTTTTAAGCCTTTCTCGGTTATCCGTTCTTTTATTTTACAAATATCTGCCTCATTTTTTTCTTTTTCTGTCTTAAACTGCAAAGTATAATACAAATCTTTTTTACTAAAACCTCCTTCGTCAGATAATCCCATCATGAGCCAGTGGGTGATGGGGAATTTCCCATGTCCTTCTGGATCGATGAGATGTGATTTCCGTACTGTGGTAAACAGCGATATAGCGAGAATGGTAGAAAGGAGAAAACTGGCAGTCCAGAGAGCCGTCCTTTTTATTGTAGTCTTGTTTATATTATCACGACACAGTATTTGCATGCATAATACTGCAACAACTGGTATGACTGTGGTAGGGCGTATAAAGCAGCCTGTAATGCCTAAAATGCCCATACCGATGCCGTACAAGACTATCCTTTTTGTGCTTTTGGTATCATTCATGTACAGATACAAAAGAAGTATTCCCATGACAAATGGAATACTGTATGTGTTTGTATAACTCCAGAAAATCCATACATAGGTGGTCGGAGACAATGCCGAGAGCAAAAGCAAAGTGTCAGCGGTTTTT
>JAAVHR010000006.1 GCA_014799595.1 Clostridiales bacterium
GAGGCACCACCATGAATGAAAGTTGATTGCTACATGCTACGCACTCCCGCAATCACCAACTGTATTCGTATTCTGGGCTGTCGCCTGTTACTGTTCACAGGTTCCCTGTGCCCAGTAACGATTTTGCCCCATTATGAATACATCTTCGATGTATAGGGGCAAAATCTTACATAATTTCATTCTTGGCACATAGCTTGACAGCAAGTGTCAAGCTTGTGAATGAACAGGAACATAACCCTACATACTCATACAGTTTAGCCAGCCAAATGTCTATATTTCTTTGCAAGCAAGCTTGCATGAAATATAGACGTTTGTCAGGACTTTCATAGTAAGTAAAAATGCAGACATATAAATTTTCAATATGCCTGCATCTTTTATATTCTAATAAAATTAACCTTGTAGCAGAGATAAAACCGTTTGTGGTTGTTGATTTGCTTGTGCTAGCATAGAAGTTCCTGCTTGTGCTAACACATTCTTTTGTGTATAATTTGACATTTCTTCTGCCATATCTACATCTTCAATTCGCGATAAGGATTCTGTCATGTTTTCACCTGTTGTATCCAGATTGTTGATTGCATGATCCAAACGGTTCTCATACGCTCCCAGTTTTGCACGAATGGAGGATACCTTATTAATCGCATCATCCAAGGTTCCAATAGCTCTGCTGGCTCCTGCCTCTGTACCAATATTTATGCCATCTGTTCCCAATGTAATGGAAGATACCTCTGGTATACTGACCAAAATCGTCTGATATTCATTAGCTCCAACCTGCAAAGTAATTGGTCCTTCATCCAATACAGTAATAGTCGCCACACCTTCATCAGTATCTAAAGCCCCTTCTTCCACTTCCAATTCCATTTCAAATCCGTCTTTGTCTGTAATAGTAACTTTATTTCCTTTTGCCGCATAAGTTGCAGTATCCTCAAACGCACTAATAGAACCTTCTTCTAAATCCAAGGTAACTTTGGCATCTGTTCCATAGGATTTCAATGTTTCTTCATCATCTCCACCTGTTGTATCTGCAGGATTCATAGTTGGAGAAGTCAAACCAAGTATATTTAACAAATTGGTGTTATCACTGTATATTCTCACATTTTCTGCAGAACCATAATTCTTTGCCTCAAAAGTAAGAGGTACACCATCTTCCAGTGCTACTGTTTCCTGGCTGCCATCGTCACCTACTGTTCCTGCAAACACATTTACATTTACTATATCACCCAAATCACGAAGTGCTGTATATACTTGAGATAAGCTATCCCCTGCCTGGATACAAAGTTCCTGTCCATTTAAACAAATAACCCCTGCATTTTCTGCACTTACCGGGAAATCTCCTACACCACTTCCTGTAATATATGCTTTGGTTCCAATTTCATTTACTGTAACTTTATAATCTTTTGATGCCACATTGTCACTCTGTGAAATCAATTTCACTTTTGAATTATTAGAATAAGATTTTCTATCTACATTTCCATCCAAAAGATTCTTAGTATTAAACTCTGTGGTTTCTGAAATTCTGTCAATTTCAGCATTTAACTGGTCTATCTCATTTTGAATAGCCTCTCTGTCTTCATCTGTATTTGTTCCATTCGCCGCCTGCACAGATAATTCACGCATTCTCTGCAACATATTCTCTACTTCTGCCAAAGCACCTTCTGCAGTCTGAATAACGGATATGCCATCTGAAGCATTTCTGGATGCCTGTTCCAATCCCCGGATCTGTGTTTTCATTTTCTGGGAAATCGCCATACCTGCCGCATCATCGGCTGCACGGTTAATACGATATCCAGAAGACAACCGTTCAATACTTGCCTCCATAGCTGTGTTGGTTCTTTGTAACTGTGTATTTGCTTTCAAAGCTGATATATTATGATTTATTCTCATATTAAACTCCTTTCTTGTTCCCTTTGATTTTTATCGTCAATTGACCTATTAAACATGAATAATCTCGGTTTACTCCTGCTCCAACCATGCAATATGTTTTACAAAGGCTTTCGCCACTTGATAATATTTACTGGTATCTCTNTCATTCTCNGATTCTGCCTTTGTATCTGCTGGATAAAAGGAATGGGTTCCTGTCTGTAAACCGTATGTAATTCTTCCGATTTCAAGTCCTGCGTTATTTAAACGCTGTTCAAAATCTCCAAGTTCTGTTTTTAAAGTATCTGCTGCTTTTCTGGAACTACATAACAGCATTCCTTGCACCACAGCTTCTTTGATAGTAAATTCTGCTGATACACTGCCAAACTGCCGGGAATCCATTTGAATCTGNACTTTGCCACTGCCTCCTTGTCCAGACCGCACCGTTAAATGCATGTTAGTCACACTATCTCCTGCAAGAACAGGTATTTCGTATGTCTCCTGTCTGCTTAAATCCCGGATAAGTGCCATTCCTTTTGCAAGCATTTTTAGTTCAGACAACTCTTTTGCCGTTGCCTCCCTATCAGAATATTCNTAGTTTAGTACATTCTCCATACTTGCTTCCANAATGCCATATTGTTCCTGCATATCCTCTTTGCTATCCAATCCATCCACTAAAGATTCCATAGCACTTTCCACTTTTTCNTGTTCNTCTTTCGGTAACCGTTTTGCNTTTTCTTTCATATTCCGAAAGACGGTATCTTCTGTGAAAATTTGATTTGCTGCAAATAAATTTTGTACATTGACTGGTATCTTATTCTGATTTAAAAATGCAATGGCTTTTTCACAATTATCTGACAAATCACGNATATTCTTTACTAATTCCTCTTCATAAGCCGCATCTATTTCATTGTCATCTTCATTGACTAAACGTATCTCTTCCAATAAACGTTCTAGATTTTTATTCATCAGGTCATTCATACGTTCCTCGGAATCACCATATTCTATAGTTGTCTTTTCTAAGACGGATGGTGAAATTTCTTCCATCAAATCACTAACTACTAAGTCAAAATATTTTCCTTTGTTGCCCAAATCTTTATTTTTTGTTGCCATGCCTCGTTCAAAGGCTTCATTCACTTGGGTAATCAAAGGCTCTCTGGTATATTTTAGTTCATCCAATCCATAATTCTCATCCACACTTGCATCTATCTTTCCACTCTTCATAGTGGTAACCGCGGAAAGCAGATTATTTAATGTCATCTCCCGGTTGGTATGTAACACATATCCTACCGCTGCACCGTTTGACTTTTGTACATTATTCAGCAACCGGTAAATACCAATGAATGCTTTTTTATCTTCTGGTGAAATTCCTTCTTCCCGTTCTAACTGCCATAAGTACTTGCTGTATTTTTCTTCTCCTGTTACACCTAACTCTTCTTTGATATCATCAATAATCTCATTTAATTCCATAACCGGAGTATTCAATGGATTAATACCTCTCTTTATCATCTCTACGGTAATTGCAGGATGCAAATCTTTAAGCATCTTATTCACTTGGGCATCATATTCTTTTACGCTAATGATATTGTCTTCGTTAATTGCCATACCATTATAACCCAGAATCTTCACTGCCCTACGGTTGGCAATGGTGGTATCCATATCTAAATCTTCCAAGATATCATCAATGTTGCCAAATGCTTTCTCGATACTATCTCCTAATTCTTCCTTCGGTTTTGTCATCAATGTATTGTATGCTTCTCCGGCTCTTTCAAGCACTCTTCTCATGCTTCTGCCTTCTTCATTCAAATCGCCAAGGGTAATATCGTTCATCTTTGTCAGGGTTGGTCCGAGTACATAACTTGGTGCCTGCCTTAATTCATTCACACGGTCAGTGGTATCACGTAAAATTGCAATATGCTCCGGCTTGTCCACACCATTTCTTTCATAAATAATACCACGATAATAAGCATCCTCCATATTACGAAGTTCCCGGATAATCTCCTCACTTCGTTCAATATCAAGGTCAATTCCTTTTTTCTCTAACTGATTCGCCACTTGTAAAGTCATTTTTAATTTAATCTCTTCCATCTGACGACGTTTGGTTATCACTTCTATGTCTTCTATTTTCTGTTCTTCCTCACCATAAGCCATATTTTTTAGTTGTTGGTCTACTTCTGCAAGAAATACTTCTACACTCTGGTTCGTTACTTCCATCTGGTTTCTTGCCAGAGATACAGCTTCCGGAATCTCTCCCTTGGCATAACTTTTTACAATTTCTACCAGAATCTTCTCTTGATCATATTCATTCTTGATGTTATGTAATTCCTCCANCCGCATCAAGGTATCATCCGTAATTGGCAATTCGTTGCTAAACAGCCATTTTGCCTGCTTTAATGCAGTCTCATTTACTTCCCATCCGGCATCCTCAATTATTCTCTCTACCTGTGGTTTAACTTCTTGCCAATTTTCTTCCATGATAAGCTTATCTTTTCGTTCTGCCTCTACATTATAATTAATGGCACTGCTTTGAAAAGCTCTGCCATAGTTTGGCACATAATTCTGATAACCTTTACTCTCTCCTGCATACTGGGCACGATATACATTTTGTATGGTTGGCTCTAATTCATGGTCAATCAAATAATTCATTGCCTTATCTGACATGGTAGTTGCTACACTGGCCATTTCTAACAGATTAGAAAATTTCTTGATATTCTCCGCAGTAACCGGCANGCAATTTTGTTCCAGACGATATGCTATCTGTCTTGCCATGCTTCCTCCTACCACATTGCTTATCACATTCCGAAGTACCATTTTTTCAATATCAGAAGAATATTCTTCTTGTTCTTCTATTACATCCTCAAGACTTTCTTGTCTCTCAATCCGCTCTTCCTTAATCCTGTTCAGCACCCGTTCTAACCGGTTCAGATTATAACTTTCTAAAGACATTCCTTCTTCTTCAATTGCAAGATAATCTTCTCCTGTCATGCGGGAGCCAATGGAATCCAGCCGTTCAAATAACCCTTTATTCTCTTCCTTTGCATCCTGTTCAGCCTTAGAAAGGCTTTCTGCAAAACTTGCTTTATTCGCTCCAACTGTGGTTCTTACAATTCCTTTGGAATCTGTCATAAGGTTGCTTTTTTCCACTTCCTTTAGGACAATACTGTTCTTCGATACATCCGTGATCTGAAAACTCCTTATTTCGCCTTCCTTGGCATCCCGTACTGCTGACTTTGGTACTGTTACCGCCGTTCCGCTAAAGTCAATGGAAATCTTGTCAGCTATCTTGTCTATCCTTCCCTCAATAATCTGACCCTTGAGTCCTAAAGTCGTATAGTCCACACTGGAAGAACCCTTATCCAATGTTCCGGCATCTTTGCCATTACCCGTTGTGTTTACACGATTCATAATCTCCATAGATTTCACACTCACCTTTTNTTTTTCTATGTGAGTTATTTCGGATAATATTAAAAAAAACTTTAGACCATTTTTTCACTTGACACTGCCTCTATAATAGTATTAAGGGTAACTATTTAGGTAGAAACACGCATTTACTGCGTGTTTACGTAGCAAAAAATGAAAGTTGATTGTTCTAAGTCCTTCGCCAAAGGCGAATTTTCATGGGCTTAGAACGTAACTGTTCATGGTTCTGAACAGTTACAATTAAGGAAATACTATAAATAAAATTAAGAAAGGAATATATTTTATGAATACAAATCTTACACTTATGACAGATTTTTATCAACTTACCATGATGCAGGGGTATTTTAAAAATAACCGCAACAACCAGGTTGTTTTTGACCTGTTTTATCGTACAAATCCTTGTGGCAATGGTTATGCTATTGCTGCAGGCTTACAACAGGCAATTTCTTATATCAAGGAACTTCATTTTTCAAAAGAGGATATCGAATATCTTCGTTCTCTTTCTACTTTTGGTGAAGATTTTTTAGACTATCTNGAAAGCTTTCGTTTTACAGGAGATATATATGCAGTACCAGAGGGAACTGTAGTTTTTCCTATGGAACCTCTTGTAAAAGTTATAGCCCCTATTATGGAAGCCCAGCTTATCGAAACAACTCTTTTAAATATCATTAATCATCAAAGTTTAATTGCCACTAAANCTGCCAGAGTCTGTCAGGCTGCGGAAGNCTCTCCTGTTATGGAATTTGGTTTACGTCGTGCCCAAGGTCCGGATGCTGGTACATACGGTGCCAGAGCAGCTATCATTGGCGGATGNATCGGAACCAGCAATGTCCTTGCCGGAAAAATGTTTCAAGTTCCTGTACTGGGTACTCATGCTCATAGCTGGATTATGAGTTTTCCTGANGAATTAACTGCTTTTCGCAACTATGCCAGCCTTTACCCACAAAATACTACTCTTTTNGTGGACACTTATGATACCCTTCATTCTGGTGTTCCAAATGCAATTCAAGTATTTAAAGAATTAAAAGAAGCAGGCAAAATACCATCTGCTTATGGTATCCGTCTGGATAGTGGTGATTTGGCTTATCTTTCCAAAGAAGCCAGAAAAATGTTGGATCATGCCGGTTTTCCAGATGCTAAAATCTGTGCCTCTAGTGATTTGGANGAATATCTTATTTCTTCCCTGAAATCCCAAGGTGCTAAAATTGATATCTGGGGNGTAGGAACTAATTTGATTACTTCCAAAGACTGCCCTTCTTTTGGTGGTGTTTACAAACTTTCTGGTGTTTGGGAAGAAGAAGGATTTGTTCCTAAAATTAAAGTATCGGAAAATCCTAAAAAAATTACAAATCCAGGAAATAAAACGNTTTACCGAATTTATCAAAAAGATACCCGTATGCTGCGGGCAGATGTTATTTCTCTTGCCTCTGAACAAATAGATTCTACCAAAGAGCTACTTCTTTTTGANCCGGTATCTACATGGAAAAAGACAANACTAGCCCCTAATACCTATGAGGTGCGGGAACTTCTGNTTCCAATATTTAAAAATGGCAAATTAGTCTATNAATTTCCTTCNCTTAAGGATATCCANTCCTACTGTACACANGAAAAAGAATCTCTTTGGGAAGAAAGCCGGCGTTTGATAAATCCAAATGAAATCTATGTAGATTTATCTCAAGGACTTTTTGAATTAAAAAACCANTTACTTTTAAACCCNTGATTNTTCNCCTTTGGCGAAGTAACCAACAAATACTGNCCTTGAATATATTATAATAAAAANGCTTATAGGGGTGTATACTTATGTCTTTTCAGATTTTGGTTAATAAAACACATCCTTTATCCCCTGACTATGTTCCTTTNGACTTAGTCTTAACCNAAGTTCCTTTTGAAGAAGAAGAATTTTTAGAGAAAAAACTATTAAGAAAAATGGCTGCCTCTGCCTTAGANGAATTGTTCGCCCATGCATCCCNNCTTGGATATTCCNTTGTTGCCATATCCGGATACCGTTCCTACCAAAGACAACAGGANATNTTTTCAACCCATGTNGAAAAATATGGTTTGGAATATGCCAGTCAGGTATCCGCAAAACCAGGATGCAGCGAACATCAGACAGGACTTGCTATGGATATTTCCCTGCCTTCTTTATCTTACAAATTACTTCCAGATTTTGGAAATACCAANGAAGGACAATGGCTTGCAAAAAATGCTTGTCANTTTGGTTTTATCCTCCGCTATCCTGCTGATAAAGTTCATATTACCGGCTATATGTATGAACCATGGCATTTTCGTTATGTAGGTGTTCCATTAGCTACTCATCTGACCAAGTGTCATCTTGTGATGGAAGAAATTATAGAAGCATAGTAACAGTTCAGGTAGTCTCTGCACACCTTGCTGTGCAGNGACGTACCTGAACGTGTAAATTAAGTGTGGCTGAACTGTTACGAAGCATAAGAAAAACTCCCATAACTGTTCAGAACCATAAACAGTTATGGGAGTTTTTCTATTTTCTAACTACTTTGTAACTGTTCAGAACCATGAACAGTTACGTTTAAGCCCATATTTATTCGCCTTCGGCGAAGGGGGCTTAAACATTGTAAAATTTACTTTTTCTTACGAAACACGCAGTAAATGCGTGTTTCTACCTGAATAGTTCACTACTTTTTCTTTTTATTTGCTTTTTCTTCTTTCTGCATAGTTTCTGCTTTTTCTCTCATCTTTGCCATGAATCCTTTTTTCTTAGGTGCTGTTTCCAGATTTGAACGAAGCCCCTTTACATCCATGATATAGATTCCATTGATAACTGCCTTAATTTCCTTCTTCAAAGGAATTAAATCAAAAATTTTNTCATCACACATCATAGTTAAAATCTTTGGTCCAACNTTTACTTTTACTACTGGCACCTTAGAACGACGATAAATCTTTGGTGTCTGTTCTAATACAATCTTGGGCANATTTGCATCTTTCAGACGCATTCTCTTTTTATCAATTACGAGCATAGATTGAGTTTGTGCTCCTGCCTTCATCTGTTCCTGTGNNCTTTGTGAACGTTCCTGCATCTCTTTTCCTTTTCGGTATAAGAAAAAGCATCCTATACCTAATGCAATCACAATAACTAGTACGATTATCATCCACCAATGCATATATGTACCTCCTCTATTTCTTTTTTAATCTTTTCTGCAAATTTCAGAAACCTAAAATGATAAAACAATTCACAACATGTAATTGTAACATAGCTTAATCCATGTTTTCAAGCATTTGTTTCATAATATTTTGCATATAAGCACCTATAAATTTCTTTTCTTCTTTTTCCAGAGAATCTGGATATACTGGTGCTCCGTATACAACAGTAACTTTTATCGGACGAAACCANGCAAAATGATTTCCTACCACTTTATCTGTATTCTTCATAGCCACCGGAACAATGGCACATCCAGTCTTTGTCGATAATTTAAAACTGCCTTCATGAAAAGGAAGTAATTCTTCTCCATGGTTTCTTGTTCCCTCTGGCATAATAAAAATAGAAAAACCTTCTTTAATCTGTTCAATCCCCTGTAAAATAACCTGAAACCCCTGTCTTCCGTCTTCTCTTTTTAAAAATAAACATTTTAAAAAACGCATCCATATTCTAATGAAAGGAACTCTGCCTAATTCATCCTTTGATATAAATCCTGTCAATGTAGGCACTGTACAGTATCCCACCAGAATGTCCACATACGACCGGTGATTTCCAATATACATGATTGGCTCATCTTTTGGTACCTGTTCCACTCCTCTGCATTCTAATTTTACACCAGCAATACACAATATTATATACAAAACTTTTTTGACAATTGCCTGAGAAAATGCTACCTGTTTCTTTGGGTCTTTTTTCCCTAATAAATATGCTACCAAATACAATGGCAAGCTGATAATAAAAAAAATTGCTAATACAATTCCTATTAGTGCGATTCTCATACCATACTCTCCTTTCAGATTTCTCTTTTGCTTTTAATCATTTGCAGATATTACTTTAATAACAATATTGCAATCTGCCACAAAATTATAATTAATTTCTAAACCATATTGCAAAATAACAGCCATAGAATCTTCTGTTTTAATTTTTTTTATCTTTGTTGTATCTAATCCCATCATCAATTCTCCATAAGGTGTATAATAACAGCTTGTGGTTTTTTGCTTCTCCTCAAAAATCATATGCACCTGTGCAACGCCACTTTTGCGAATCTCTACATGCCCATCCGCAATCACCAGCATAACTTTNGTAATCTCTTGATTTTCTTCATCTACTTCTTCATATTCCACAATCTGTTGTTCATTCTCTTCTTTATAGGTACCTGCGGAAATTAATTCCACAGTATCATCCTCCCCTGAGCCCATTGTCTGCAATCCTTTTATTGATACAATTACATTTTTGGTCATTGCTGCCTCCTTTATACCTATCTTAATCTTTAGTGTAATGCCTTGCAGTCTGGAAATNTATCCTTCAAATATAGCTGGGATATTACAAAGACGTTACACTAGTTAGTATTGTTCAATATTCACATCATTAGTTTCCATAACTTCACAAGGTAAAATAGTATTGGCAAATGCCTTAAATTTCTCTGCACCATCACTTACATAAAACAAATGATCATTTTTCGGTGAAAGACGATCCAGTTGCTTTTCTTTTAATACCTTTTTTAGTGTAATTGCNGTTTCATAAGCAGGATTCACTAAATTCATCTTTTCTCCCACTACTTTACGTAAGGTATGACGAAGCAATGGATAATGGGTACAACCAAGCACGATAGTATCCACCTCATATTCAATTAACTCGCTTAAATAACGATCTGCTATTTCAATGGTAACTGGATCGTACAACCAATTTTCTTCCACCAACGGACAAAATAAAGGACATGCCTTAGAATACACCTGAATATTTGGATTCAAATCTCTCAGATAGTGGGTATAAATATTACTATTTACCGTTGCNTCTGTGGCAATCACTCCCACTTTATCATTTTTAGTAGTTTCTGCGGCAGCGATAGCACCAGGCATTACCACACCAACAATTGGAATATCTATTTCTCTTTTTAGTTCCTCCAGTGCTAATGCACTTGCAGTATTACAGGCAACGACAATTGCTTTTACTTTCTTAGTCATCAAAAAATCTACAATCTGCTTAGAAAATTTAATAATAGTATCTTTGGATTTACTACCATAAGGTACTCTTGCGGTGTCTCCAAAATACACAATATTTTCATTAGGAATCTGACGCATAATTTCTCTTACCACAGTCAATCCGCCTACTCCGGAATCAAATACACCAATTGGATAATCCCTCATATCGCATCCTCCTATCGTGTCTTTGCCATAGACAATAACTTCTCTACTAATTCCGTTTTAGAAATTCCTTGTTCCTCCCAAAGCATTGGATACATACTGATACTGGTAAATCCTGGCAATGTATTAATCTCATTAAAAACAACTTCGTTGGTCTCTTTTTCCAAAAAGAAGTCTACCCTAGATAATCCAAACCCATCTACCGCTTTGAAAATAGCAACTGCAGCTTCTCTTATTTTTTCTTTTGCATCTCCTGGAAGGTCTGGTGAAATCACAGTCATAGAATCTGGATTGTTGTATTTTGCTTCATAATCATAAAATTCTGCTGCTGATACAATTTCTCCAACACTGGAAGCTTTTACCTCCTCACCTCCAAGTACCGCACATTCAATCTCTCTTCCTACAATTGTTTCTTCTACCAGAATCTTTTTATCATGTTCTGCGGCATACTTCAATGCCTTTTCTAATTCTTGTCTATTACATGCCTTTGATACACCTTGGGAAGAACCAGCATTTGATGGTTTTACAAATACAGGATACGATAACTTCGTTTCCACTCTTTCTACAACTTCTGCCATATCCTTTAATTGCTCACTTCGAACTGGCACATAATCTGCTTGGCGAATATGAAGGGTATCTACAATAATCTTTGTATATAATTTGTCCATAGATACTGCTGATGCCAATACTCCACAACCTACATAAGGAATATGGGCAAGCTCCAAAAGACCTTGAACTGTTCCATCTTCTCCATATAATCCATGTAATGCGGGAAAAACAATGTCTACCTTTTCTTTTGTATAGCTATCCCCATCTATGTATACAATTCCCTGCAAAGATGCATCAGGAGAAATAAATGCGGTAGTGGAACTCTCTCTCCATGCTCCAGAGGTAATGTCCTCAACCCGCTCTACTTTTAACCATCTTCCATCTTTTGTAATACCTACCATGCGTATTTGATATTTTTCTTTGTTTATGCATGAAATAATAGTGGTTGCTGAAACACAGGAAATCTCATGCTCTGAAGATTGCCCTCCAAATAAAACGACTACTGTTTTCTTGCTCATTTTCTTTTTCCTTTCTAACTGCTATCCTCTTAATTATTCTTTTCCATAAATTTTATTGTAACCTTTTTAGAAAAAATAATCAATCCCTTTCCACCATTCTGCGATTTTCCATTTATATTCTATTTTATCCTCTTCCTGTAAACTTTCATATTCTTCTTTTGTTAAATTTTCTTGTAATTTTTCCTTCGCACTATCAGGCACCACTGTATAACTTTCATCAATCATACAAAGACTCGGAAACATAACACACCACCAGTTTTTTCCCTCTGCATTGCCTATCTCTACCTGAAGAGTTTCATAAATTCCTTCTGGAAAAATAAATTCTCCATAAGATTTCACTGGAAATTGCTTTTCTGTAAGATATGCCCTTACTTTATCTTTTACTCCTTCCTTTTTTAATGTTTGAAATGCCAGTCTTTCTATTTCCTCTAAATTATCTTTTATAATCTCTCTTGCCTGCTCCTTGTCCTTTGCGGCTGTCAATTTTTCTTGCATAAAGCATACGACTTCGTCTTTTACTTTTAATTTTACCTGCTGATCCTCTTCTTTATCACTGTCTGCCAGTACATGAAAGCGAATAATTTCATTGGCAATTCCCTGTTGAAGTAATCTTCCTTTCATATTCCCAACTTCCATAAATGTGAAAATAATTCCTAAACAACATACCACCCATAATATCCATTTTTCTTTTTGATTTCTTTTATGTAACATATTTCTTATTCTCCTTTTCTGATTTTTCTATATTTTTTACCTGTTACATATTCTTTCCATTTTCCTTTTCTTTATACTAGTGTTTTTTTTATAATTTTGTGCTATAATTGTATACAAAATACAAAACTATTAAAATATATGATTAGATGAATGGTAAAAGGAGTTTCTATGGAAAATTTAACAAAAAAAGCTTATGGAAAACTAAATCTTTCCCTAGACATTGTAGGAAAACGATCAGATGGATATCATCTTGTACGAATGATTATGCAGACTGTAAATCTATATGATGTACTAGAATTTACAAAAACAAAGGAATCTGGTATTATATTGACTACAAATCGTTCTGATTTGCCAACCAATCAAGATAATTTAATATATCGTGCTGCCTCTTTACTTATGAAAAACTATTCTATACAGCAAGGAGTCCGCATACATTTAGAGAAGCATATTCCTGTTGCTGCAGGTATGGCTGGCGGAAGTGCCGATTGTGCCGCTACTTTATCTGGCATCAATACACTTTTTTCTTTAGGTCTATCTACAGAAGAATTAATGAAATTTGGTACCAGTCTGGGTGCAGATGTGCCATACTGCCTTCTTGGTGGAACTGCTCTTTCTGAAGGAATTGGTGAAATTCTAACACCTCTTCCGGATGTACCTTCTTGTAAGGTATTACTGATAAAACCAGATATTGATATTTCAACAAAATGGGTATATACCACCTTAGACTGGAAAAGTCTTACTTTTCATCCAGATGTAGATGGAATGATTGCTAATCTCCATACCAAAAATTTAACTGGAATTACCAGCAAACTGTCAAATGTGTTGGAAACTGTCACCATTCCAGCACATCCAATTATTCAGGAGATTAAAGAAACCATGCTGGAACTTGGTGCTGATAACTCGTTAATGAGTGGCAGTGGTCCTACTGTCTTTGGTTTATATTCAGATAAAATCCTTGCCCAAAGTGCTTATCAACAATGCATTACTAGATATCCCAAATATCAGATAGAACTTGTAGACTTTGTTAATCGCCAAGTCATACAAGAATAGAAAGGGTGTGATTCTATGAAGGAGAAAAAAAATGATATTGCATGGGAACATCTTACCATATCCATGAATGACTATCTTCCATTACGAGATGTTGTATTTCAAACTATTCGTCAAGGCATTCTTCATGGTGTGCTTCCCCCCGGACAACGCCTTATGGAGATTCAACTCGCCAAGCATCTGGGTGTTAGCCGTACTCCTGTACGAGAGGCACTACGAATGTTGGAATTAGAAGGACTTGTGGTAACCGTTCCCCGCCATGGTGCAGAAGTTGCAGAAATTACGCAAAAAGACCTACAGGATGTTCTGGAAGTCCGTTGTGCCTTGGAAGCTCTTGCTGTGGATCTGGCCTGCATGGCAATTACAGAAGAGGAACTTCAATCTCTTCGTGCAAATACGGATAAATTTGGAAAACTGATAGAATCAGGCAATATTTCTGCTTTGGCGGAATGTGATGTAGCATTTCATGATATTATTTTTTCTGCTACCCACAACAACCGGCTGGTTCAACTTTTAAGTAATCTTAGCGAACAGATGTATCGCTATCGTTTGGAATATCTGAAAGATAAAGAAGTACATCCTGTTTTATTACAAGAGCATAAAGAAATTATTACTCATTTAGAAAAAAGGGATACCACAAAAGCAAAAGAAGTCATTACCCGACATATCAATAAGCAATATGAGGATGTAATTAAAAATTTAAAAAAGGTGGAATAGACAAATAGCTTTTGCAAAATTATTTATTTTGCAAAAGCTATTTGCCATAAAAAGTTACTATTCTACATCTTTTAAAATATCACAAAAATCAAAGGTTGCAAAATAATCTTTTGGAGTTTCTGCACGACGAATCATTTCTACTGATCCATCCTCCTTTAATAATAATTCTGCGGACTTTAACTTACCATTGTAATTGTATCCCATAGCAAATCCATGAGCTCCTGCATCATGTATTACCAAATAATCTCCCATATCAATCTTTGGCAACATACGGTCTACTGCAAATTTATCATTATTCTCACACAACGATCCGGTTATATCATACTTATGGTCACAGACCGCATCTTCTTTTCCTAAAACAGTAATATGATGATATGCTCCATACATAGCAGGACGCATTAAGTTTACTGCACAGGCATCTACTCCAATATACTCTTTATAAATATGTTTTTCATGAATTGCCTGAGTTACCAAATGTCCGTATGGTGCAAGCATAAAACGACCTAGTTCTGTAAAGATAGACACATCTCCCATTCCTGCAGGTACTAATACTTCCTCAAATGCTTTTCTTACACCTTCACCAATTACCATAATATCATTAGGTTCTTTATCCGGAGTATATGGAACACCTACTCCACCAGATAAATTAATATATTTGATATCAGCTCCTGTTGCCTCTTTTAATTCTACTGCTAATTCAAACAAAATCTTTGCAAGTGTTGGATAGTATTCATTACTTACTGTGTTACTTGCAAGAAAAGAATGAATACCAAATTTTTTGGCACCAAGTTTCTGTAACCTCTTAAATGCATCTATCATCTGTTCCTTTGTAAGTCCATACTTTGCATCTCCTGGATTATCCATAATATCTGTTCCAAGAGTAAATGTTCCACCTGGGTTATACCGGCAGAAAATAGTCTCAGGAATTCCTGCTGTTTTTTCTAAAAAATCAATATGTGTATAGTCATCTAAATTAATATATGCTTTTACCTCTTTTGCCTTTTTGTATTCTTCTGCAGGTGTTACATTGGAAGAGAACATAATGTCTCCCTCTCCAAATCCCAATGCTTCTGACATCATCAATTCTGTCATAGAAGAACAATCTGTTCCACATCCTTCTTCTTGTAAAATTTTAAGCAAAAACGGATTAGGAGTTGCCTTCACTGCAAAAAATTCTTTAAATCCTTTGTTCCATGAAAATGCTTCTTTCAACTTTCTTGCATTCTCACGAATTCCCTTCTCATCATAAATATGAAAAGGTGTAGGATATGTCTTTACAATCTCTTCAATCTGTTCTTTTGTTACAAATGGTATTTTCTTCATAGTATTTTTCCTTTCTCTTACACAATCTGGTAAGTATTACTCCCCTCTATCAAAAGAGTAATGTATCTGTTCAGTACTTGAACAGATACGAGATTTTAGCCCATATAAATTCGCAAGGCGAAGGGCTAAAATCTTGTAAAACTCGGATTTGTCAAGCAAATCCTCGAGTATGTTCTGAATAGTTACAGAATAATAACATTCTTTTGCTATTATAACAAACGTAAAAAATAATGTAAAGATATTGTTACTGGTTACTCACTCTTGCGGTTTTCTTTTTTCTATGCTATTCTTGATGGTAGAATATAGAAAAGAGGATATAAAAATTATGATAAAACTAGGAAAAACACAGAATCTACAGGTTGCCAGACATTCAGACTTTGGTGTATATTTATTTGATCCAGATGCATCCAAAGAAGACCAAGTTCTTCTCCCAAAAGGTCAGGTTCCTGAAGGTTTGGATGTAGGTGATAAAATTTCTGTCTTTGTATACAAAGATTCTGAAGATCGTTTCATCGCTACGACTGCCACACCCGCTCTGGAATTAGGACAAATTGCTCTGCTACCGGTTGCACAAGTCACAAAAATTGGTGCCTTTCTACGCTGGGGATTGTCAAAAGATTTGTTGCTTCCTTTTAAGGAACAGACCAAAGAAGTAGCACAAGAGGAAGACGTACTTATTGCTTTATACATAGATAAGACGAATCGTCTTTGTGCAACTATGAAGATATATGAATTTTTATCTACAGATTCTCCATACCAAAAAGAAGATATGGTAACTGGACGGGTATATGAAACTAGTGGGAATTTCGGTGTATTTGTAGCAGTAGATAACCAATACTCTGCTTTAATTCCAAGGCAAGAAGTCTTCACCCCCCTTTATCCAGGTATGGAAGTTACCGCCAGAGTTGTTAATGTAAGAGAAGACGGCAAACTTACCCTTAGCTTACGCGAAAAGAGTTTTATCCAAATGGATGAAGATGCAAAAATCATTTACGAACGCTTATGCTGCAGTCCGAAGGGAATGCTCCCCTTTCATGATAAAACAGATGCCGAAATAATAAAAAGAGAGTTCCATCTCAGCAAAAATGCTTTCAAACGTGCCATTGGCAGATTAATGAAGGAAAATAAAATCCGTATTGAAAAGGATGGTATTTATCTACTATGATTAACAAAAAGGAAGATGGATTTTAAAATAGACTCCATCTTCCTAGCTCTCAACCTTTTATTTATTTTCCAACATCTCTAATGTTGCAAATAATACATCCTTTTGTAGAGGTTTTGGCAATAAAAATTTTAATCCAAGTGCCTTTACATCATTCATAAGATTTGCATCAAACAAAGAACTTAACATAATAATTTTAATATCTTTATTCTCTTTGAGCAAAATCTCTGCTGTCTCCAATCCATCAATGCCCGGCATAATAATATCCAAAATAATAACATCGGGCTTCAATTCATGGTACATCTCTATTCCTTCTTCTCCTGATTTAGCACTGCCAATCACCTCATAATCACTGCCATCTATCATATCCTTAAGCTGATAATAAACAAATGGCGAATCATCAACTACCAATACAGACTTCTTCATAAAGATCCTCCCTTCTGCTTTTTCATTACACAACTAAGATGTTAAAAATCACATTCATAACCCATATCCATTCGCATTTTTCCATACGCCGATCGAAAAAAAACTGTACACTGTTGAGGAAATTTCTCCTTATCCTCCCAACACGCTGGTCCTACTAATGGAACGGTCAGACGTGAAGTCTTTCCTGACAAATTATTAATCTTTGTCAATGCATGCCCAGAAATTATGTTTATAAATTCTCCAATCATTAGTTCTTTCAGTTCTTCTTTGCTTGAGATATTCTTTGCCATAGCAAGAAATACCGCCTGCTCAAAATCCTTATCCATAGAAAAGAACAAGGATGCCCGAAACGTTCCCACTGATTGTATCTTCACATTCTGAGCACTTTGAAACTCTTTATCTTCTTCATTGTACTCTAAAGAAAATCCTGTAATTTTTTCTGACACAGATGTAAAGCTGTCTACAAACATGTGACATACATCTTCATGTACACTCCGCATATCTGCACCGCCTTTCCATATACGATACAACTTAATATTATATTGTTCAAGTACTACTTTTCGTACCTAATACAAGATGCCAAACTTCACTACAAGTAACTTTTTTCTTTAACCCAGGAAACGCATTTTTCCATCTGCACTGCCTGTTTTCTTCTTTTGTACTGCTGGTTCTTTTTTTGTCTGATACACATTACTTAAACTATCTTCCAATTGTCTTTTACACTTCTGACAAAAACGTCCTGTCTTAATCATTGCACCACATTTTTCACATTCAATACCCAGTTCAGAATTCTCCGAAAAACACAGTCTTTCCTCTCGTACCCACTGCTTAATCTGCTTAACGGATACATCATTCTCTTCTGCAACCTGATTAATATTTACACCTGGATTGTTATAAATATATTCTTTGACCTCCACAAACTTTTCTTCTATTTTCTTTGAACATGTTGGACAAACAGGTATACCTCCTATGTAATTAAACAACTTTCCACAGTCTTTGCAATTTCTTACTTCCATAGCAACCCCTCTTTCCTTCTGTATAAACAATCTTATAGTTAATATCAATCCTCAATTATTCACGACTTATATTGCAGACCGCTGCTATCGCAGCTAGGAGCCGCTTGGCAGCGTCACCTATCTGCAATCATCGTCAATTGACCTATTAAGCATGACTAAGTCTTTATTTCTAAGCCTTCGGCTTACATAAGACTTAGTTCATGCTTAAGGCCATGAATAATCTCGGTTAATTATTATTACTTTCCCTAAAAAAGGAATCTTTCACTAATATCCACTACCAATACACAACACTCCAAAATATATCTCTTTAATACCCTGCTGTTTTAACGCTTTTGCACATGCATTAATAGTACTCCCTGTAGTATATATATCGTCTATTAATACAACACGTTTCATATTACACTCTGCTCTTTTCCACTTTTCTGAAACAGCAAATGCTCCTTGCAGATTCTGTATCCTTCCTTTATCATCTAACTGTTTTTGGGCTATTGTCTTCTTGGTGCGTATCAGTAAATCGTCAACTACGGGTATATCAAGTCTCTTTCCTATCTGGTTTGCTATTACTGCAGCCTGATTGTATCCTCTTTCTATATATCTGGTCCAATGCACCGGAACCGGAATACATGCATCTGGCTCCAAATTTGTAAGGGCATCTCCATACCTCCTTACAAATTCTTCGCCATAAAATTCTCCATATTCTTTCCGGTTATGATACTTAAACATAGCAAGAGACTGTTTCATCTGGGAAGAATAATTCCAAAGTGCAACACCACTTTCAAAATAAAATTCCTTTCGGCTACAATCATAGCAATACTCAGCTTCATCCTGTGCAATTGCTTTACTACAACACTTACAGCGAGGTTCCTCAATATATTCCAGTTCCTCATAACAGTTATCACATGCTAGTTTCTGATTTTCCTTGATGATTTCCCCACAAAGAGGACACCTTGGGGGATATATCAAATTCCATATCTTTTTTGTAATCTGAGCCATATATCTCCTTTAGTACTTGATTAATCAAATAATTTTTCTGGATATACACCTTGTTCTACAAGTTTTCTTAATGCCGCTTTTACCACATCTTTATCTTCTTGATAAGTAACTCCAAACCATTTATCTGGTGTATCCAACACAGTTACTTGTGCGGAACCTTCCTTGATTAAGTCATCTACAATACCTGGCAATAAATATTCTGCCTTTTGTTCATTTCCTTTAATTCCTGCTAAAAACTGGGCAAAACGCATATCCAGTTCATTAATAAAATCAGCGGTAAAACCCCACATATTCATAGATACTGGCTGTTCTAATGACAAGGTTAGTTCTTTTCCATTCCTTACAGCTTTTGCATGATCGCCAGATCGGGTAATTTCAAAAGTCTCTTGTACATCCTGCAATACATGACTCTCATTTACTTCGCAGACACCTCTGGTTACCGTTCCATTATCACTAAGGGTATTTCCTAACCGAAATCCTGCCATACAGAAATTGTATTTCTTATCACATGGTTCTGGATTTTGTAAATATGCATTGACCTTAACAAAAGCTTCTTTTCCATAATAGTCATCTGCATTAATTACAACAAACGGTCCATCAATCACACCCTTGCAGCATAGTACCGCCTGCCCGGTTCCCCAAGGTTTTTCTCTTCCTTCTGGGACAGAAAAACCTTCTGGCAAATCTGACATTTCCTGAAAAACATACTCTGTTTCTATCTTTTTTGCAATATGATTTCCGATCACCTCTTTAAAATCTTCTTCTATATCTTTTCGTATAATAAACACTACTTTTTGAAACCCGGCTGCAATTGCATCATATACGGAATAGTCCATAATAATTTCTCCACTTGGTCCCACAGGTTCCAACTGTTTCACACCTCCAAACCTGCTCCCCAAGCCTGCAGCCATGATTACTAATGTTGTCTTTTCCACTGTGTATATCCTCCTTATACCATTGATTCCACATCTAATCATTTTAGAAAGACTATCTTCCTCTTATAAGAATTCGTGTCTTTTAAACAATTTTATTCATTTTCTAAATAGTCATCAAACCTTTATACTATTATATCAAATTATTACTATGTTTGCACTATATTTTTTCCCCATTTAGCAACTCCAATTCCTGAAGCCTTGTATGAAGGGATGAACATCTTTTTTGTTCATTAACATTAGCAATCATTTGTTGTACCATATCATTACTTCCAACTATGGTAACACATTTTTTTGCCCTTGTTACCGCAGTATACAACAAGTTCCGGTTAAACAGCATCCTTGGTCCTGTCAAAATAGGCATAACAACTGCCGGATATTCACTTCCTTGGGATTTATGAATGGTAATTGCATAAGCATGCTCCAACTCATCCAATGCTTGAAACCCATATTCTGTCATTTTCCCTTCTTCATACTCCACGGTAAGAGTCTCTGCAAATAAGTTAATTTCCCTTATGATACCACAGTCTCCATTAAAAACTCCGGTTCCTGCATCCTGGGTAATACCATATTTACTTTTTATTTCCCATGCAAGCTGGTAATTATTTTTTATTTGCATAACCTTATCTCCTTCCCGGAAGATCCGCTGCTTATATTCTTTCTCCTTCTTGTTGGTGCTCCGAGGGTTTAAATATTCCTGTAAAATCTGGTTCAGCCGTTCTACTCCCAATTCTCCTTTTCTCATCGGAGTAAGCACCTGCACATCATAAACACTAGCATCCACATATTTAGGCATTTTGTCTCTTACAAGTTGTATAATAACACTAATGATATTTTGTACCCGTTCTCTTTGTAACAAAAAAAAGTCTCTGCTTTTATTATCTAAAACCAAATGTTCTCCTCGGTTAATTTTATGTGCATTCATAATAATATCGCTCTGGGCTGCCTGCCGGAAAATTTTTGTAAGCTTTACCATAGAAAAGCAATGAGAAGAAATCATATCTTTCAATACATTGCCAGGTCCTACTGAAGGCAGTTGATTTACATCTCCCACAAAAATAATCCTGGTACCTACTACAATTGCTTTTAGCAAAGATTGTAACAAGCTAATATCCACCATAGACATCTCATCCACAATAACAACATCTGTCTCCAGTGGATTCTCTTCATTTCTCTCAAAATGCATTCTTTGATTCTCATCTTCCACATTTCCACTTAATTCTAATAACCGGTGAATAGTCTGGGCTTCTTGTCCGGTTGTCTCAGACATTCTTTTTGCCGCTCTTCCTGTTGGTGCCGCCAAAAGAATATCTAATCCTTCCTGTTGAAAAAACTGTATAATTGCATTAATGGTTGTCGTTTTACCTGTACCTGGTCCACCAGTAATAATTAGTAATCCATTTCGTGCTGCCTCCAGCACTGCAGTCCTCTGCATGGAATCCAGTTCCATTTCCATCTGGTTCTCCAGTTTATCCATAAGCTGATCAAATTTCTTTTCTGTATAAGAGTAGGGCACATTCAAATCCATAAGCATTCTTGCACAGTTTAATTCTGTATAATAATAGTAAGAACTGTATATTTGCCGTTCCCCGCCTTCTTCTTTCATAACAATCTGTTTATTCATTACCATATCTGTAAGATGGTGTTCAATTAGTTCTGGTTTAATTAGGAGGAGTTCCTCTGTTTTTTTGTTCAATATTTCTTCTGGCAGATAAGTATGTCCCTGTCCAGCAGCCTCCTTTAATACATGCAGTACACCTGCTTTAATTCGAAAATCAGAATCTGTACCAATTCCCACTTTTCTTGCAATTTCATCGGCAGTCTTAAAACCAATTCCTGTAATATCTTCTGCCAGCTTATATGGATTCTGTTTCATTACCTCATACATTCTCATGCCATACTTTTCATGAATCTTCACACCAAGACTCAACGAAATTCCATATTGCTGTAAAAACAACATCGCATTTCTTAATTCTCTTTTTTCTTCAAATTGTATGGCAATTTCCTTTGCAATTCTCTCACTAATTCCCTTTATTTCTGTCAATCGTTCTGGTTCTTCTTCAATCACACGAAAAGTATCTTTCTTAAATTTTCTTACAATTCTTGCTGCAAGTGCAGTTCCAATTCCTTTTATTGCTCCTGAACCCAGATATTTTTCCATAGAAATCATATCAGATGGCTCCTTAACTTCATAGGATTCCACCTTAAGTTGTTCTCCATATACAGTATGTTCTATATATTTACCTTGTACACATAAGAACTCACCTTCATCAATATAAGAAAAAGTTCCTACACAAGTCATCTCAATATCTTCATTCACTAAACTAAGCACAGTATAACCATTCTCTTCATTCCGAAAAACAATCCTTTCTACATATCCTTCCAGTGTTTCCAATTCCTCATCCAAGTATTCTTTCTCCTTCTCTAACATTTCATTTCTTGAAAGTACATAATATCGTAACTATTCATGGGCTTAAACGTAACTGTTCATGGTTCTGAACAGTTACATAATATCATAGTTTGACTCTCATTTATAGGTATACCTTATATCAGGCATATTTATTTATAGAATTAAATGCTTTCCCTTTTAAGCAAGCAAATCTCGTGATATATCAATAGTCTGATATGCCACGAGATTCCTTTTTCTATTATTTTTTTATGTACCATTTACATTCCATTTCTCTTCATAGATTCATACAATGTTTGTGCTATTCCTAGTTCACCACGATCAGAGATCATCTCTGCACACTGTTGTATCATGGTATCTCCAAAGTATTCTATATATTGATTTTCTTCTTCATCTTCATCTTTTATTGTTTTCTTTGCTTCTTTTAAGACTTGCTCAATAAAATATGCCTCAAAACTTTTACAAGCTTCCAATAATTCTTCATCGGATGCATTCTCTACATTTATATTATCCAAAGTATTAACCAGCTTATCTGCTGATGTAGTATTTGTAGCAGGTGTATTACCATAGATGGAATTGAAATCATAATAAGATGAAGCGATATCTCCTATACTACTCATATTAGCATCTCCTATCCGTTACTATTTATATATTTCATGAAAAAATTATTCTATCCTCTGAGATTGTTCGCCTGCTGCAACATCTCATCAGAAGCGGTAATCGCCTTAGAGTTCATCTCATAAGCTCTTTGTGCAATAATCAAATTCACCATTTCATCTGCTGCTTGCACATTAGAGCCTTCCAAATACCCTTGTAAAACAGAACTTGGTATAAGCTCTCCATCTGTCCATTCTTCTCTTGGCACTCCTGAAGCTTCTGATTCTTTAAAAAGACTATCTGATACCTTAAATAATCCAGAAGGATTGTTAAATTGTACTAAGCCAATCTGTATTCCTATTCTCTGCATATTATTTGTCTCATCAGGATACATCAGATTTCCAGAAGAATCAAACTCCAACAATGCAGTATTATAGTTCATTCCCACTGTAATCTTCTCGCCGTTGGTATCTAAAACAGGATATCCTTCAGAAGTTGCCAAAGTCATTCCATCGGTATCAACAGACATCTTTAATGAACCGTTTCTGGTATACCCAATGCTGCCATCTGGTAATTGCACTTGAAAGAAACCTTCGCCATCAATACAAAAATCAAAAGCACCTTCTGTAGTAAGCAAATTTCCCTGTCTAAATTGTGATGTGATTGCTCCACTTTTTACTCCAAGTCCTACCTGTGCCGGAATTGGTTTCACATCACCTTCACTATCATAACTAGTCCCTTGTATGGTTTGATACAACAAAGATTGAAATTCTACTTTTTCCGTCTTATATCCTGTTGTATTAATATTTGCCAAGTTATGTGCAATTGTATCTACATTAGTCTGTTGTGCCTTCATTCCTGAAGCCGCAGTCCATAATGAACGTAACATCTGCCTCTCCTCCTATTCTTATCCTACTCTACCAACTGAATTACATGATGCCTCTAACATATTATCTACGGTCTGCATTACTTTCTGACCAGCCTCGTACGCTCTTGTAATGGTAATCATATCAACCATTTCTGAAACAACATTTACATTAGAAGCTTCTGTATACCCCTGATTAATCAATCCGGTTGCCGCTTTTGCAGTTGCTCCGTCTACCGTTTGATATAAGTTATCTCCATATTTTTCAATATAATCATAATCCTCAAAATCTGTTAACAATATAGTGTCTATGTATTCCCCATTCGCATAAATTGCACCGGTTTTATCAATAGAAATGGTTGCATCCACTGGTACTACAATATCTCCGCCTTCACCCTGCAGATGGTTACCATTTACATCAACTACATA
>JAAVHR010000007.1 GCA_014799595.1 Clostridiales bacterium
ATTCGCATGGGTGTTTCGTAAACGAGGATGCACACAAGTGCAAAAACAGCACTTGGTGCTTTACGAACCTTGCAGCAGAGTGCAAGGTTCTACCTAAAAAGAGTGAATATATAGAAAAAGATAAACAAAAGGACTTGCATAGAAGTATGTGAGTCTTTTTTGTTTTATAGGAAAATTCGTCCTATAAAACACTCATGCCTCGCAAGCGAGGCACCACCATGAATGAAAGTTGCCGTGTGAAACAGAAGGAATGTGTAGTATATGACAACAGCAAGAAAACAGGGAAGAGAAGCCTCAAATTCATTGAAAAACTTAGGAGGTTATGATACTATAAATATAAGAAAATATGTTTGTAAGGCAGGTGAAAGGAGTGGCAGAATTAGAGAATAAAACTTGTAGAGAAAATCCTGAACAAAAGAATAACATTAAAGATACTTCTGATATGGACAAAGAGGTAGCAAAATACACCATTAAAGACAGTGTATTTACAAATTTGTTTCAAGATAAAAAATATTTGTTACAGTTGTATAAAGCACTTCATCCTGAAGATACTGACATTACAGAAGATAAACTGACAGATATAACGATAAAAAATGTTTTGACAGATAATATTTATAATGATTTAGGCTTCATGGTTGAAAACAGGTTGATGATTTTGGTAGAAGCACAGTCTACATGGACTATGAATATTATAATTAGGGCATTGCTGTATCTGGTGCAGACTTATCACGATTATTTTGAACGCACTAAACAGAGCCTGTACAAGAGTAAAAAGGTACAAATGCCAAAGCCGGAACTGTATGTCATATATACAGGGGATAGAAAGAGCAAACCGACAGAAATTTCCCTATCAGAAGAATTTTTTGATGGAGAGGACTGCTGCATAGATGTAAAAGTAAAAATGATTTATGATGGTAAAGAGGGAGACATCATCAACCAGTATGTGGTATTTACCAAAGTATGCAACGAGCAGATAGCTATATATGGTAGAACTAAGAGAGCAATCTTAGAAGCAATCCATATCTGCAAAGATAAGAATGTACTCAAAGAATATCTTGAAAGCAAGGAAAAGGAGGTTGTGGANATTATGATGGTATTGTATGANGAACAAGAAGTTATGCGTTCTTATATTGAAAGCNAAGTTTATGAAGNAANACAAAAAGGAAGGCAAGAAGGAAGGCAAGAAGGAAGGCAAGAAGGAAGACAAGAAGGAAGACAAGAAGGAAGACAAGAAGAAAAAATTGAAACGGCTAAACGTTTTTTAGAAATGGAAAAATTTTCTTTTGAGGAGATTGCTAAGGGAACTGGATTAACAGTTGAAGAAATTAAACAATTAGCAGAATTACAATTAGTATAGTCATTTGAAACTAAATATATCTATGAGGTCATGGAAAGCAGGAAATGTATACAAGGTATCCTGCTTTTTTTAACTCAAATTTCAAAAAATAGAAGAGTAGGTGAAACAAGAGAATAACCATATACCAAGTACTATTAAGATACAATTATCAGAAAGTATGTAGTAATATAGAAAAATACTTTGTTTAAATTTTTAATAAATCCCTAATCTCCTATTGACATACTATGAATTGTGTTGTATGATTATAATACAATAATTCATGGAGGCACTATGAATGGTTACAAAACACCCATGCCTTGTGGAATGCGGCATCACCATAAATATATTTGCATGAGTGTTTCGTAAACGAGGATGCACACAAGTGCAAAAGCAGCACTTGGTGCTTTACAAATCTTGCAGCAGAGTGCAAGGTTCTGCCTAAAAAGAGTGAATATACAGAAATATAGAAAAAGATAGGAGACTAAAACTATGAGTAAAAAAACATACGCAAATAGAAAATTTAAATTTGAAACCTTACAATTACATGTAGGACAGGAAAGTCCCGATCCAGTTACTGATGCAAGAGCAGTACCAATTTATCAGACATCCTCCTTTGTATTTCATGATACCCAGCATGCAGCAGATCGTTTTGCACTAAAGGATGCAGGAAATATTTATGGAAGACTAACCAATCCTACTGAGGATGTATTTGAACAGAGAATTGCAGCTTTGGAAGGTGGCGTGGCCGCACTTGCGGTAGCCTCTGGAGCAGCAGCGGTTACATACACGATACAAAACCTTGCACTAAGCGGAGACCATATTGTAGCTGCAAAGAATATTTATGGAGGAACATATAACTTACTGGCACATACTTTAGTGGATTATGGAATAGAGACTACATTTGTAGATCCATTGGATATCAGTAGTTTTGAAAAAGCAATTAAAGAAAATACCAAGGCACTTTATATTGAAACGCTTGGCAATCCTAATTCTGAAGTAGCGGATATTGAAGCGATTGCAAAGGTTGCACATGATCATAACATTCCTTTGGTAATAGATAGTACCTTTGCAACACCATATCTTGTTCGTCCAATTGAATATGGTGCAGATATTGTGATACATTCTGCTACAAAATTCATTGGAGGACATGGAACAACGATTGGTGGAGTTATTATTGACAGTGGAAAATTTGACTGGAAAGCATCTGGTAAATTTCCACAGCTTACAGAGCCAAATCCTAGCTACCATGGAATTAGCTTTGTGGATGCAGCAGGAGCAGCAGCATTTGTTACAAGAATTCGTGCTATTCTTCTTAGAGATACTGGAGCAACCCTTTCTCCGTTCCATGCATTTATTTTCTTACAGGGATTAGAAACACTTTCTCTTCGTGTAGAACGCCATGTGGAGAATGCTTTAAAAGTAGTGGAATATTTGAATAATCATCCATTGGTGGAAAGGGTAAATCATCCATCTGTTACTACAGATGAAGAACAAAAGAAACTTTATGCAAAGTATTTCCCAAATGGAGGTGGCTCTATCTTTACCTTTGAGTTAAAAGGGGACCAGAAAAAGACACAAGAATTTATTGATAATTTAGAATTATTTTCACTTCTTGCAAATGTAGCAGATGTGAAATCCCTAGTAATTCATCCATATACTACAACACATGCTGAATTGAATGCCAAAGAGGCAGCAGATCAGGGAATTAAACCAAATACTGTCCGATTGTCAATTGGAACAGAAAATATTGATGATATTATTGAAGACTTAGATGAAGCATTTAAGGCAATTTCGTAATTGATAAAATAAGGGTAACTGTTCAAAAACATGAACAGTATAAAAAAGAGTGTATTCTTACTTTTAGATAGTGAAGATACACTCTTTTACTTTATGGTATTTTGTGGCTTTCCAGAATAATACGGATAGTACGGTACAGATAAGGTTTATACTCTTCAATGGAAACTGGTTCATTAGATAATATACAGCTATAAGCAGAAGAACCTACCAGTTCAATAATGGTAAAAAGCATAATCTCTGGTTCTTCATATTCATAGTCATCTTCTTCTAACAAATTTAGATACATATCATAAAATTTCACATCTTCTGTAATAATCCGATTCTCTAAAGCCGATTTGAAAACCCCCCAACCAAGATTTTTTGAAATAAAAGTAAGGAGAGCTTTGTTTCTGGTCAATTCGTCAATGATATGATCGATAATAAATATAAATTTATCTTGGAAATTTTCAATATCTGTTTGATTAACAGCAGTTACAGCGTTAGTGAACAATGAGCTTGTCTTCTTTGCTACAAGCTTATTGGAAATATCATATTTATCTGCAAAATACAGATAAAAAGTACCCTTCGCAACGCCTGCTTTCTGGACAATATCGGAAATGGTTGTCTTATGAATTCCTTTTGTTGTGAAAAGTTCAAAGGCAGTATTATAAAGTGCCTCTTTCTTTTTTTGTTTATTGCTTTCCGCTTTTGCCATGGGGATACACATCCTTTCGTAATAGTAAGACCAAATTGCTTTATATTACATAAATGGAATAAAAATGACCTTTAGTCATATTTTATTATAGTTAGTAAATAAAGGTGTTGTCAAGGGGGCTTTGTTAATTTGATTATATCAAACCTTATTGCAAATTTCTATTACTTCATTGGTGAAATGTAAAGGAATTTGTGTTACTGTTCACACCTATGGTGCAAACAGTAACGAATTTGTTACGGTTTAGCTATGCCATTTGTAATTTTCCAGAATATATAAAGTATAACTGGCATTATAGTGAATGAAAACACCCAGCTTTGATATGTAAATCTGTACAAAATAATTTAAGTTAATGAGAGTTTTACAATTACCTAATATATAGGGCAAAAGAAGGGAGTACACTAATAAGTGCAATATTGCTAAAAATTTAGAAGAAAAGTGATGAATAGCTTTATAAAATGTAAAAAAATAAAAAATAGTGACCAATAGTCATTTTGGGTATTGACTATTGGTCAGTTTTGGTGTATAACAATATCAAGATAAAAATGACCAACCGTCAGTATTTAGCAACATGTTGTGGAAATTATAAAAGGAGGAGTTAGAATGGTTAAGGTAGGCAGATGGATTGCTAAACACAAAAAGCTGATTGTATTATTTTTTGTACTATTATTAATACCATCCGCACTAGGATATTTAAAAACGCGGGTAAACTATGATGTACTAAGTTACCTTCCAGACACATTAGAGACGGTATCTGGACAGGATATTATGGTGGATGAGTTTGGTATGGGTGCATTTTCTATGGTAATTGTAGAAGATATGGAGATGAAAGATGTTAGTGAACTAAAGACACGTCTGGAAGAAGTAGAACATGTAAAGGAAGTTCTCTGGTACGACAGTGCCATGGATATTCGTGTACCAATAGAGCTGCTGCCATCTGATTTAAAAGATGCATTATTTAATGGAAACGCAACTATGATGATTGCATTATTTGATGATACCACTTCCTCTGATGCATCTATGAGTGCTATTACAGATATGAGAAAGCTTGTAAATAAACAGTGTTATATCAGTGGAATGGCGGGAATTGTTACCGATATTAAGGATTTATTCCTTGCAGAAATGCCAATTTATGTAACCATTGCAGCAGTTATGTGTTTCCTTGTGTTATGTATTGCAATGAACTCTTTTGTAGTTCCAGTACTTTTCCTTATGAGTATTGGTATGGGAATTGTCTATAACTTAGGAAGTAATATTTTCCTTGGTGAGATTTCCTATATTACACAGGCACTTACTGCCATCTTGCAGTTGGGTGTAACAATGGATTATTCAATTTTCTTATTAAACAGTTATGAAGACAATAAAAAACGGTTTGACAATGATAAAGAAAGAGCTATGGCACATGCCATTTCCAACACCTTTAAATCAGTGGTGGGAAGCTCTGTGACAACAATAGCAGGTTTTGCAGCATTATGTTTTATGACTTTTGCTCTTGGAAAAGATTTGGGAATTGTTATGGCAAAAGGCGTTGTGGTGGGAGTAATTTGCTGTGTTACCTTACTTCCTGCAATGATTCTTCTTTGTGACAATTTAATTGAAAAGACAGAGCATAAACCATTTGTACCAGATTTGACCTGGTTATCTGATTTTATAACAAAACATTATAAAGTATGGCTGGTAATTTTTATTATTATGTTAGTACCAGCTGTTTATGGAAATAATCATGTAAGTGTTTACTATAACATTGATAAGTCCCTTCCAGAGGATCTTGACAGTTCTGCTTCAAACAAAAAGTTAGAAGAAGTTTTTGAAATGAATAATGTACACATGGTGTTGCTAAAAAACGGATTAGACAGCAAAGAGAAACGTGCTATGTTAGATGAAATTAAGAATGTAGACGGAGTAAAATGGACATTAGGAATTGATTCTATTGTAGGAGCTAATATACCAGAAGATTTAATACCAGAAGATATGACAAAAAGTCTAAAGAGTGATAATTACGAAGTGCAGTTTATATGTTCGGATTATAAGACCGGAACCGATGAAGTGAATGCTCAGATTGCATCTATCAATGATATTATCAAGGGATACAGTAAGTCATCTATGGTAATTGGTGAAGCACCATTAACAAAAGATTTGGCGGATGTAACAGATATTGATTTAAAAAATGTAAATATAGTTTCTATAGGAGCAATCTTTATTATTATTATGCTTGTGTTCCGCTCTATTTCACTTCCGGTATTATTGGTTGCTGTTATTGAATTTGCAATATGTGTGAATATGGCAGTACCATATTACACTGGTACAGAGTTGGTGTTTGTAGCAAGTATTGTAATTGGTACGATTCAGCTTGGAGCTACTGTGGATTATGCGATTCTTATGACGAGCAGGTATCANAAAGAACGNGGAAAAGGTAAGAGCAAGACAGAGNCGATAAAGATTGCCCATGAAACTTCCATGAAATCTATATTAGTAAGTGGATTTAGTTTTTTNGCAGCNACTTTTGGTGTAGGNNTATATTCNAAAATAGATATGATTGGTTCNATTTGTACTTTATTGGCAAGNGGNTCCATTATCAGTATGGTTGTNGTNATTTGTGTATTACCTGCCATGTTTATGGTATTTGATAAAGTGATATGTAAAACATCTATAGGTTTTTTACCTAAAGAAGANAAAATGGATGTATCAAACAATGAGATTACAAGTATGTAAATTATGGTGTAACTATTCAGGTAGAAACACGCATTTACTTTGCGTGTNNNNTNAGAAAAAGTAAATTTTGCAATGTTTAAGNCCTTTGCTGANAGCGAATACTTATGGGCTTAAACGTAACTGTTCATGGTTCTGAACAGTTACATTATGGTTAAGATTTATAAATAGGAGGTTTTTATTATGAATCAGAATAGAANATATAAAAAAGCAGGAGTAGCAGGGGTATCTGCAGCACTAATAATGGCACTCAGTGTTGGAGGTGTTATGTCATACGCAAGTGAAACAAAAAATACACTTGTCAATGAAACCATTATGAAAGATAACAATAATTTAGTAAAAGAAGAAAAGAAAAATGCAAAGAAAAAAACAGAGGATACAAACCAGGTATTTAAAGATGAAGTAGTATATGCTTATACAGATGCTAACGGAAAAGTAAATAAAGTAACAGTTAGTGAATGGTTAAAAAATTCTGCGGGGAAAAATACTTTAAAAGATAAAACAACATTGCAGGATATAAAAAATGTAAAAGGGGAAGAAACCTTTACACAAGGAGATAAGAACACAATTTCATGGAATACAGCCGACAGTGATATTTATTATCAAGGAACTGCCAGTGAAAAATTACCAATAGCCATGGAAGTAATTTATTATCTTGATGGAAAAAAAGTTACACCACAGGAATTAGTTGGAAAAAGTGGCAAGTTTAAAATGCANGTAACTTACAAAAATAATTCCAAACAAACAGTACTTGTTGATAATGAAGAGGTAGAAGTAAATATTCCATTTGCCATGGTTACGGCAATGATTTTACCNGAAGAAAAATTTGCGAATGTAAATATTGACCATGGGAAAGTATTGTCTGATGGAAACCGTACCATTGCAATTGGTCTTGGCATGCCAGGAATGCAAGAAAGTTTAGATATTGCTGAAGATATGGATGTGGAAATTCCGGAATCCTTTGTTATGACAGCAGATGTTACTGACTTTGAGATGTCTTCCACATTTACTGTTGCAACTTCAGATTTGTTTGAAGATTTTAATATGGATAGTGATACAATAGATGATTTAAAAGACTCCCTAAATGAACTTACTGATGCTTCTTTAGAATTGGTAGATGGTTCTAGTGATTTGTCAAANGGAATTAAAACCTTAAAAGACAGCACAGGAGAATTTACAAAAGGAATTCAAACCCTTTCCCAAGGTGTTGGTAAATTATCAGAGGGTGCAGATGATTTGCAAAGTGGTACAAAGGAATATACAGACGGAGTAGAAACCTTAGCCGGAGGCGTGAAACAATATGTAGATGGAACGACAACTTTGGCAGATGGTGTGACTTCTTATACAAACGGTGCAAAGAAATTACAACAGGGAATACAAAGTTTAAGTGATGGAACAAAGGATTTGCCAAGCAGTTTGGACACTTTATCAAAAGGAATTGAAGCTTATGGAACTGGAGTCAATAAACTNGTAAGTGAAGAAAATATGAATTCCCTAACAAGTGGAACTAGTTCACTGGCAGCAGGAATTNAAAAAGTAAATCAAGGTTTGGACGCAGTATCTGCAGGGGTAGAAACGATTCACCAGAATCTTGCAAATTTAGAAGCAAGCTATAGTAATAATGAACAATTGATTGCTGGTTTAAAATCTGTTATGGAAACAATGGAAGAGGGACAGCAAAAGGCACANATACAGGCAATGATAACAAATTTAGAGACTGTTACCACAACACAAAAGGCTGGAATTGCAGCATTAAAGGATTCTACCTCAAAAAATAGCCAGCTAGGTACTGGATTAAATAGCTTAATAGGAAGTACAGATGAAAATGGTGCATTATTGCAGGGGGCAAAGTCATTATCAAATGCAGCCCANACCATGTCTGCTGCCAGTGTACAGCTTAGAGAAGCATATCCTGGTTTAAGCCAGGGAGCAGCCAAGTTAGCAGAAGCAGGAAAAAGTCTTCCTGNTGCAATGAAACAATTAACAACTGGAGCAAAAGAATTAGTTTCTAATAACAAAGATTTGCAAACTGGAGCAAAAAAATTAAAAACATCTGGAAAGACTTTGAAAACTGGAGCAAAAACTCTGAAAGGAAATAGTGCAGCGTTACTTAATGGAGTAAAGACATTAAATAATGGAGTGAGTGCATTATTAACTGGCTCTGGTAAGTTAGAAAGCGGCACTGGAAAATTGACAGAAGGTGTGGATAAGTTATTTAATGGCTCTGTTGATTTAAAGGAGGGTATGGAGAAATTTAATGAAGAAGGTATTGAAAAACTGACAGGAACGGTAGAAGATGATTTAGAGATTTTAGTAAAACATATTGAGGCAATTGCCAAGGCAGGTAAGGATTACAAATCTTATGCAGGTATCCATAAAGATATGGATGGCAGTGTAAAATTTATAATGAAGTCAGACGAAATTAAATAGATTAATATAGTAAATGACCGTAAAAAAGACTAAAACAGGATTGGAATTGGGCAATTTACATGCGAAGCTTGCCCAATTCCGTAACAGTTCAGCCCTCCAGCTGAACTGTTACAAATGACCATATTACCTTCGGTATCACCACTAAGAAAGGGCTGTGTATTATATACATAGTCTTTTCTTAGTATATAATACACAAAAGGAACTGGATGAATCAAGAGGACAAGTAGTAGATATTGTCCCTAATTTGTCCACAGTGTCAGAAGAATATGCAGCTAGTGCGGAACAAACATCCACATCTTTTACAGAAGTGAACGCCAGTGTGCAGGAAATTGCAGCCAATACAGATTCTTTGCAAAAGATTGTGGAAGAATTAAAAGAAAATGTAAAAACATTTTATCTGTAAGTGATTAAATGAAAAAAGTAATATTTTCCGATAGTAATTATAATTGATTTTTAATGGAAAAGCATATAGTTTGATGATATAATAAAGCAGAATTTATATTCAGACAGATTCTGCTTTATTATTTCTTATTATGAAAGTCCTGACAAACGTCTATATTTCGTGCAAGCTTGCTTGCAAAGAAATGTAGACATTTGGCTGGCTAAACTGTATGAGTATGAAGGGCGGCAGCCCGAAATACGAATACAGTTGGTGATTGCGGGAGTGCGTAGCACGTAGCAATCAACTTTCATTTATGGTGGCACCTCGCTTGCGAGGCATGATCGTTTTATAGGAAAGTTCGTCCTATAAAGTAAAAACGCTCGGCTTAGGATGTGCACAGATGCGTAAGGAATATTGTTGCAAAAAAACATGCAACACGCATCTG
>JAAVHR010000008.1 GCA_014799595.1 Clostridiales bacterium
GAAAAAAATTCTCAAAAACTATAGACTATTTTGTCATTTTGTGAGAAAATAGAATTAAACAAATTGATTATGCATATTGCAGATGTTAATACTACAAAACAGCTTAGCAAAACATACACAATCCCGATAATCGCATCTTTATATGATGCCTGATAATCCGTTCTGCTTACAGTAACATCTTCATCATTCTCACTCAATTCTGATAGTTTATCTAAAACTTTCAAATTTTTTTCTGTTGTTTTAATATACAAGCATGGTACCATCTTCTCTATTCCATCTGAATCTTGTGTAATCTGGCCTATCTCTTTTGCAGTGTCCACACTAACTATCAGCCACAAATACTGGCTATGAAAAGAAACAAATTCCTTTAGCTGCTTATTATTAGCGTATCCGGCAACTTGTATAGGAAAGGAAATTTCTTTATCCTCCTTTTTAGAATAAATTTCTATAGGAAGGCTTTCTCCAATCTTTTTATCTGTCATCTGTTTCACATCATAAAACCGGTTTTTTTCAGGTTCCATACCAAGGATTCTTACTTTTTCTGTAGAAAGAACCCCTTCTTGCATTACAATAGCAGCAGGTTTGTCTGTATTTTCTAAAATTTCCAGGTCTGAACCTGTTGCTTTTGCAACTTCCTTTAATGTCTCGGCATCTACACCAAGAACACATATATCCATATCAATATACCGCATTTTATTAAACTCATTATCGTTCAATTTTTTATGATTATATAGATTATAAATCTCATGAAGATCTTTCCAGTATTCCTTGCTATAACAATCCGCAGGAACATACCCTACAAACATTCCCTCACACCATTCCCTGGTTTCGGCAATCCCTTCTGCCTGTTCAATCTCCTGCTTCAGACTCTCGTATTTTTCTATATGGTTTGTTGCAAGATAATAATCCCAATTTTCTAAATTGGTGCTTATATCAGCAGAACCCAATTTCTCCTCCACTGCTCTTTTAATAGCAGAACCACCAAAAGCTGTTACAATCATGATAACAATAAAGGTAACAGATGCCGCTGTAATAGCTCTTGTCTTCTTAGTCTGCCGTTTCAAGGTATTTCCTGCAAGCATTCCTTCTACATTTCCAGGTTTCACCATAGATCTATTCATTTTGTACTGTCTGGATTTTTTTTCTGTATTCCCCCGGATACATTCAATAGATCCTATTTTCCCAATCTTCCTTGCAGGAAAATATGCAGAAACCAGAACCGTAAGAATACTTATTACTACAATTGCCATAATTGCTTCCCAGGATATCTTAAGCTTTACACTGGTATTTTCTATATATTGTTCCAACATCATTATCTTTCCAAAAAATGGTTGTATCGCCATCATTCCCAGCTTTATAATACCAAAACCACAAAGAATTCCTGCTGGCAATGCAAATATAAGCAGATAAAATGCTTCATAATAAATGCTGCTTCTCTTCTGCCTTCCAGTGGCTCCTATAGAGGATAACATACCAAGATAACGGCTTCTTTCTTCAAAAGACATATTAAATACATTATAAATTAAAATTATTGAAGAAAACATAATAAGTACAACAAAAAATACTGTCAGAAAGAAGACTAGTACATTTATTACAGAATCTGATGATTGTCCTGAAAATCCAAGTATATAATTATTGAAATCAATCTCACGTTCCCTTGCAATTTCCATGAATACCGGTTCATAGGACCGTGAAAGTTTTTCTAAGTCCAGTATTATAGAGAGATTAAACTGGTCAAGCTCTTTGATTTCTTTTTCACCTAACATAGTTATCGCTGTATAACCTGCCGCACGTGGTGATTCATAATTAGGAGTTTCAATGATTCCAACTACAGTTAACTCTTGTTTCTTTACCAAATAATCTTTATTTTCTCTAAAGCTGGTATCCTCCCCATAATACGGAAAATCTTGGGGAACATCCACTGTTTTTCCATATTCTAAACAAATATTATAGGCTGGAAATTCAGTATATGGAATTTCTTTATTAATACCTGTTATGGATCGTGTAAAATATTCTGCCTTTATCGTATCACCCACTGTAATACTTGCACCATCTGCCATAACTGCATCACTAAGTACCACTTCATTTGCATTTTTCGGAAGTCTTCCACTTTTTAGCTTTATGTTCATCCAATCAAAACATTCTTCCTGATAACCTTTTACATTGAGGTATGGCCGGCTCTTGTTTGCAGATTGTGCAAACTCTGTACATCCATAGTTTACAGATACTGCTGTTTTCTCTACTTCTGCCAGCTTTTCTACCTCTTCTTGTTCCTTCTTAGTAATATCATACAAACCAATATGCCATTTTCCTTCTTTTAGCGAACCCACTTGTTGCATATAATCAATTGCAGTATCTTTGCCAACAAAAACACAAGTCATAAGAAGAACCATAAAAACAATACCTAAAAAAGTCGTAAATGTCCGCTTCTTATTCATTTTCATATATTGTCTGGTCACATAATATACAATATTTTTTCTCATTGTACATCACCTCCCATAACACGAATCCGCTCATCTTTTGTAATCTTTCCATCTTCCATACAAATCATGCGGTCTGCCTGCAGAGCAATGCTTTCGTCATGGGTAATCAGAATCAAGGTCTGCTTCTGGCTGCGGTTGGATTCCTTTAATAAATGAATAATTTCTGCTCCATTTTTCCGATCCAGATTTCCAGTTGGCTCATCAGCAAGCACAATTGCAGGATGGTTAAATAATGCCCTGCCTATTGATACACGCTGTTGCTGTCCACCGGAAAGCTGGCTTGGCAAATTGTTCCTTCTGTCTGACAACCCCATTTCTCCTACAATCTTGTCCAGACGTTCGTTATCCATAGCCCTTCCATCCAGCAAATGGGGAAGTACAATATTTTCGTCCACATTCAAAACAGGTAATAAATTGTAAAACTGATAAATCAGTCCAATCTGTCTTCTGCGGAAGATAGCAAGCTTATCTTCCTTTAAAACATGAATATCCGTTCCACCAATCAATACCTTTCCACTGGTTGGTTTGTCAACTCCCCCAAGGATATGTAAAAGGGTAGACTTTCCACTGCCTGAAGGTCCTACAATAGATACAAACTCTCCTTTTTCCACACTAAACGAAACATGATCTAATGCTTTCACACAAGTATCCTTTTCTCCATAAGTTTTACATAGATCTTCACATCTAAGAATTTCCATAACCTCAATTCCTCCAATTCATAATAAACCGAGATTATTCATGCTTAATAGGTCAATTGACGATGATTGCAGACAGGTGATGCTGTCAAGCGGCTCCTAATGTACTGACACATTGATATTTGGTATAATCACGCAGAATATTTGTTCATTGACAAGGCGGTTGAAATAGGCGATGCGGTGGTATCGTTGATTGAAACCAACGAAGTCCCATGAACAAATAGACAAGTGAGTTTGCCTATTTATCAACGTGTCAGTACACTAGCTGCGATAGCAGCAGTCTGCAATATAAGCCGTGAATAATCAGGGACACATCTGTTGTTTGTTGATATAGATAATTATACAGATGTATTATGACTTTGTGGTGAATCATAAAGTGACAATTCTGTAAGATTAGTAGCATAACATAACAGTTTATAATTTTTTCAATGACAATTATTTATCAAATCTTTCTCCAAACAATTCATAATAAAATATATACTGTTGCATTACCCCTTGATACCCATTATATCTGCGATTAGGAAAACCTCTCTTATAATGTTTTTCTAATGCCTGGCTGATATGGGTGTCAATTGGAAATGCCTGTAAATGGTGCAAAGCAAAAAGACAAATGCAATCTGCCACCTTTTCGCCTACCCCAAATAATTTCATTAACTCTTCCTTTGCTTTCTTATAAGGCATTCTGCGAACCTCATCCAAATCCAGTTCTCCAGAAACTATGCTTTTGGCAGTACGGACTACATATTTACTGCGGTACCCAAGATTACATTCCTTCAAAGCATCCTCTTCTAATCCTGCCAAAGATTGGGGAGTTGGAAATGCATAATAGGTCTTACCATGAGCATTCATCTGTTGTTCCCCATAACATTCACAAATATTTTGAATACACCGACGTATCCGGGTGATATTATTCTGCTGGGAAATCAAAAAAGAAACTATCATTTCCCACAAGTCCTGCCGTAATATCCGAATACCTGCACCAAAAGCTGCTGCATGAAGGAGATAGGAATCCCTTGGATTAATTTGTTCCATATATACACTATAATCATTTTCCAAATCAAAATATTTCATCCAAAAGCCAGCAAACTCTTCCTCATCACAATGAAAAATAACGGAATTTCCATGCTGTTCCATCTCTAAATATTTAGTGTTTGCAATAACACTATATGTATTGTCACTCTCTTGAAACATACGAAAGCATTGCCCCGATTGACAAATTTGTAACAAGCTGAAGTTATGAATTGTTTTCTTAATCATGATTTTCCTCCATATTACGTTTCTTCCGTTATTATAACATTGATAAAAATGAACCACAATGCATAAAAGAGACTTTCCAAAAACAGAAAGTCCCTTTGTTACTTTGCGGAGCAATTATAGTAAACATACCATAACACTTACTTTATATTTTTAAGTGGAAAGGTTACTTTCCAGTCCCCCTCTGTCAAAGAACTGCACACTGTAAAATCTCCATATAGTGTATAGTTTTCTAAATCCGTTTCTGGTGAAATATCAAAAATATACTCCTCATAGCTTCCGCATTCCTTTTCATCCCAGAATGAATAATTATATTTATAATTTATTATATTATTTTTACTATCTATTAAATAAACTTCTCCATGATTATCTGTTTTAAGAATATCTTCATAATATACCTGAATATGCAACTTTTCATCTATAAATCCTGCAGCGGTTATTGTAATTCCCTCTACTGGGGAATAGTTATTTTTCTCATCCACCTTTAAGAAGTTCTTTATACCTTCTAAAGATTCTGCATCTGATTCTACTCCAAGTCCTGCACCGCCTCTAATATTTACATCTGACTGTGTTACTGGATTCTTTTTTACATTTTTCAATATAGTGTCAGAAAATGCCTTATTATATTCCTGTTTGCCACTTAAAAAGCAATTTAAACTAAAGGTTATTTTCTCCCCACTAATTTTCTGGTTATCAAATTGACTAATCCGAATTAAAAAGGTCGCCATCTTTGTGGTATCATTATAATCCACTAATTCGCAATTTCCTACACTGTCGTATGCTGGTTTTATGTAATAACTGTCAAACAAATCAATAGTTTCATCAATCCGGTCACCTGTAAGATCCTGCATAGAAATGTAAATATCTGCCACATTATCGTGAACATTAGCAGATACTACCTCCATTTTAATTCCATTATCCTCACAAGATAGATTAACTGGTTTCAGTTTTTGTGCAACTTTTGGAAAAGCACTATATAAAATATCAAAAGCAGGCTGCACTCCTGCTGCTGACAATACTGGCACTGAAACAATAAAACACAATGCAAACGCTGCTGCAATAGTAATAAGTCAACAATAGATTTGGCTCTTGTGGTGGTATTGTGTTCCATGCTGCTAAATATGCATCATTTACACATTCCTCTACATCAAGTTCATTTTTTAAAATGTTCCTTGAAACACTACTGCATACATTACCATATTTCTTTGATAGCTCCACAATCGCTTGTTCTGAACGTTCAAAGAACAATTCAATAATTTTGCTATCTTCTAACATAAAATTTCACCTCCATTATTCATTTCACCTATATACTACGAATTAAGTTTTCTATATTACATATTTTTTTATCTTCCCACCTTATAACTTTTCAAGAATAATTTAAGATTTATATCTTATTAAACCATATAGTTCACATTGTAAATTATATACCGAAAACCCAACATGAAAAAATTATTTGTTTATGGTAGAGATTTGATTGGAGAACAGATTTTATTATGGAAGATTTTAATCGGATTGATATGCTGGAAAAAATGTATGACATCCTTTGAATAGTAAGTTACAGAATGGTATAATGGAATAAAGAGTGATTATATGTCAAATGGAACTGTCCCTTTAAAGATTACTGGTTTGACAGCTCCATCTGACACAAATATTATTCCCTTACTGCTTCTTGAATTTCTTCAAGCAAGTTCTTGTCTATCTGAAATGCATTTTCTATATCTTCATAGCTTGCACAATATTCCAATGTATCCTCTTTAGAGCCATACCAAAAGTTTCCATCCTCTATACAATACAACAGATGTTTTATATGTTCCAGAGTCCAATCTTCGTTGTTCTCTAATAAGAACTCCTGATTATTTGAAAAAACAATTTCTATGTAAGTATTATCTTGCTGTTCTATAATGTCTGAAGTCTTTGCGTTTTCTGACCACCACTTATAAAAAGATGCATTACTATCTATACTGTCTCCCATCCAACGATACCATGTTTCCCAATCATATTCGGAACAATGAGCAACATCTAATTCTTTTTTACCATTATAAATTTTAAATACTATAATGTCCTCTAACGCATTATCATTAGATATTTCATTATAATATTCATCCATTTGCTGCTGTATTACATCTCCATTTGCTAAAAAAGAAATCAGAACTAAGAAAAATCCAGAAATTATAACGGTTACCATTCCTTGTATAACTCCTTTTTTCGCTTGTTCATGTAAAAGTATTCTTTTACATGACTGTGCAAGTAAATATCCAACTAATACTCCACAACTATTGGTAATAAGATCATCAATTTCACATAACCTTCCACCAACTACTTGCAACAATTCTATTACAAGTGAACTACATGCTCCAATAAGCAATGCAAATTTCCAATTCCATTTTATTTTTGGGAATACAAATAAGAGTAAAAAACCATATGGAACAAATAATAAAAAATTCAACATAATCATTTTTATAGAATTCCCAACAAAAGGGACAGAAAATAGACATCCAAGTTCTCCACCTCTAAAATCAAGTCCAAATGTCAATCCAATAATACCTGTTATCTTCAATATTGCACATACATACCAAAGAAATAAGAATTCCAATGCCATTTTACCAAATGGTAGTTTTTTCACTTTTTTGTAATTCCTTTTCTTTATAATTGCCAATATAACAGATAATACTACATACAAAATTACTGCTATTTCTAAACTATTTATTAATTTCCAATAACCTATAATAAAATATTCCTGCATCATACTCTCCTTTCCAAATTATCCTCAGAATAGGTAATTGCGAAACTCTCATTAACTTAAATCATTTTGTGCAGATTTACATATCATAAGCAAGGTGCTTTCGAGACCGTCGGTACTTAGGTGCTATTTTTTAGCACCTTATGTACCGTTACGGTTGAGAGCAGTGAAAACGTGCCTTGCGTTGATATGTGAACATTGCACAAAAACTCTATGAGTAAATTGAGTTTCGCAAATGCCTATTATCCTCAGATACATCCAATTTAACTTCTAACTCATCTAATAACCGTTTTTGACTCTTATAATCCTCAAAACAACAATTCAATAATTTTGCTATCTTCTAACATTATTTTCACCTCCATTATTTATTTCACCTATATACTACGAATTAAGTTTTCTATATTACATACATTTTTATGTTTTCTCTCGAACAAGACTAAATAACACAACCTTCTCACCATATTAAATTAGTGGGAAGGTTGTGTTATTGCTAAGAATCTATTACATATCATCTGTCTTGTTTCTAATCATAAATTCCAAAAGTTCTCTCTAACTTATCCTCAGATGCATCTAGCTTATTTTCTAAATCATCCAATAACCGTTCCTGTTTGTTATAATCCTCATCAGAAAGGCTTCCACTCTTCTGCTGGGATTCGATATAATCATCATAAGCATCTATTCTGTCTTCCACAGAATCCAGTTCATCCTTGAGGGCATAAAATTTTGTTCTTTTTTCGTTTTCGTCTTTAGGTACGGTAACAGAATCAACCTTTGTAGTTACTTTATCCACATCCTTACTTAGAGATTCAACCGTATCAGAAACAGCATCTGTAGCAATTGGCTTCACATCTGCAGATTGTTCAACAGTTCCTGCATTTTCAACAGTGTCTGCGGGAGGGATTGCCTGCCCATTTTTTAGATCATCAACTTGTTTTTGTAACTCTTCAATCTGTTTCCCTAATTCAGCTTCTTGGCTGTTATCTCCACTCTTGCATCCTGAAACAACAGAAAGAAATAAGATTACAAGTAATGATAATAAAACTTTAAAACTTTTCATAAAAACTCCTCCATTTCTAGTAATGTAGTTCAATTATAATTCTTTCTACCTTTTTTTACAATCCCTATCATTGCTAATAAAGTACTACCTGTGAACAGTAAAGGACACTTCATATCAAGAAGTGTCCTTTTCGTATTTTAGAGAAGCAAAATTCTCTCTTACATAGGCTGTCCATAATCTAAAATAATATTCTGTATGTCTACACCCTGTTTTCTTAAATCCAACACCTTCTTCGCAGGGTTTGTCTGATTTAATGCCCTATTAAATAAAGGCTCTAGTAAGCATTCCTCACCGTATCCTCGTTTTTCTAGTCCCTCTTTTGCAACCTCAAGAACCTTTCTAACAAGTTCATATAGATTTTCCTTCTCTACAAATTCCGGTAATTTATCACACAAAAACATCTTTCTTAACTCACTTGCAGTGTATCCTTGATGATAAATTATGTAATCTTTGGTCAACAGCTCATTCAATTTTTCCAATTGATTTTTTAGACCCAAATGGAACGCAGCCACAGTCATACAGTCTCTGATTGGCTGACAGCAAACACTGCGAAATTCAATAGTTCCACGAAAAGTCAGATCCTCAAACTTAAAAGTACGCAGATATTGGAGGTCTTCAATTTGTGGTATCACTTGAATTTTTTTATATGTTCCATTTTCATAGTATTCTCCCTCCACATATTTACTATTAAAATACTCCATAATTTTAATTGGTGGAAAATTAATATATTTTTCTTCTCTTTCCACACAATAAATACTTGTGGATGCTATATAGGAAATCAATTCTTCTTCGCTGTCAATGCTACAATCAAACATACCAATATTATGAGGATTAATACCATGTGTGCTGTTTTCCCAAAACATATCTCTACAACATAACAATTCTTCCTGTTCATCAAGAAGAACAGAATTAGAGAATAGCAACGCTTTTATAGGTTCTACCATAGTAAAAGCACGAATTGTTGCCAGAAGCTCTTCATAATTCACATCCAATTGAACCTGCGAAGCACTGGAAAATGTCCCAAACTCTGGATATTTATGAAAAAACATTGGTAAATCATATCTTTTATATGAATTTAAGTGACGAAATAACATCCTGTACCGTCCATTTGGAATAGGTACATTATGATTGTAAATTCGATATGGATTCACTCCCATTCCAGTTAATGTATAATGATATTTTCCAAATTCTTTTTGTAAAAACTCATAATAAGCCAAAAAACGATGTTGAATGGCAAATAATTCCTTTTCTCTTCCTAATGACAACTCCAGATTATTATAAGAACAATCATAGGACAGAATGTCTCCATGCACTTTATCTGAAATAGAATAAATTTTTCCTTCTTCGTCTTTGGCAGCTTCCTGAAAACAAAAGTATTCTTTAAATCGGGCAGTTACTTTATGTACCACACAAAAATCAACCGCTTTCTTTTCCATATTAATAATTGGCATCTCTATCTCAATTCCTATATAATTCTTCCGTTTTTCCTTCGTAGGTACAATATACTTCTGATATAACTGCTGCCTTACAAATTCTTGATTCATCTACCTGCCTCTTTTCCTTTGAAATCATTTCCGTTACTGTTCACACCGACACTAATAAGATGGTTTATAAATCTGAAAAAATACTATACAAAAATTTTAGGTTTTCTTCATTATCTATATACTCATTACCATGGTTGGTACCACTAAAAATTCTTTTCCCTTGGCGGTATGCCAAAAGAGTTGTAAATACAACCTCATGCCATTCTTCCTTGTCCAAAGGAGATGTAGAAAAAAGTGTATGTTCCTCTTTTTCCAGTTCATAGAGAGATTTTTCATAATTTGTATGCACATACAACAGTTCACCATCATACAACAGCAGATTCAGTTTATTTCCTTCTGACATTTCAATAATTATAGAGTCCAACAGATGAAATCTTTCTTCCTCATTCATCTTTCTCTGTAATTGTCTTTCACGCTGATTAACCCGATCTACAAGGTAAAGTAAAATTCTTTCGCTGTCCGTATCACCATTTTGTATATTTGCGTATTTATTTAGAGGCTGATATTCAAAAATTGTGCCATTATGAATCAGTGTCCACCGTCTGCCTCCCTTATCTTTCATACTATAAGGATGGCAGTTCTTATACTCAACATTACCTATGGTTGCATAACGGATATGAGCCAGAGCCGTCCGAACCTTGATTGGTACAGAAAGTCTTTCCTTCAGATAATTACTTTTTGTTGCCTGAATGGGTTCTTTTTCTATGAAGACCTCATTGTCCTCCATGCAGGCAATCCCCCATCCATGAGGATGTGCATTGCTGTGAGTAAAAAATTCTTTTAGATAACCATTAATCTGGCAACTTTCCTTTGAACTGATTCCAAATATCTCGCACATAGGAAATCTCCTTTCTCAACCTTCATTTTGTATTGTACCTCTCCATCTATTGCCCCAATTCATAAGCATATTTTTCTGCCAGCATAACCCCCTGTTTCACATAATCCTCCTGAAACTTCTCTTTCACCTGTACAGCATACCGTTTTTGGGGGTATAATATTTTTTCCCGCTGAAAACAAATAACTTCTAAAAATTCCATTTTTCCAAAACTCTCAAAGAAATGTTCCATAGAATCCAATACATCTAAAGCAGCTTGCCGGACGAGAAGTGTGGTATTCCATCCAGTTTCAATCCATATACTCTGTTCCTCATATTTTGCTGCTCTTTTTTCATTTTTGATTGCCATCGTTTGTTCTAAATGTGAAAATTCTTCATCTTTCAGAAACATGAGGTATACAATAAAAAGATGGAGGAAATTCAAATCCGTTTTTCCAATTCCCACAGATTCCAGAGGATTAAGATCCAGCATACGCAGTTCTATATGGTTTACTCCTGACTTTTTCAAATTTTCCAGTGAATTTTCACCTGTCGGCTTGAGTCTGACAGGATAATAAAGTTCCATTGCTTCTTTTAGCTGTCCTTGTTCCACATACGCTTCAATGCTCCTAATGTAACTTTGCATAGTATCATAATCCAGCAATGGGACAAAATCATTCCAATATCCAATCTTACTACAACGAGGCGATGCCAAATTCTTCAGCACCACTTTTCCCTTATCTTCATCATGAAAAAAAGAGCCATCCATAACAGGACTTGCCGCTGTCAGATATACAATCAACCAACTATATTTTGTAACCTTTTTTGCCAGCTCCAAATAAATTTTATTCTTATACTCTTTTAGGGAAGGTAAATTACTTTCTCTGTATCCCTTTTCCATAAGCTCCTTGGAAAATGAAAAATTAAAATGAATACCAGAAAAGAGCATCTTTTTCTTTCCATACTTTTGGGCCAAATATTCCCGATACAATTCTTTTCCTATATGTGTCCCTTTATAATTCGCTATGGGAATATCCTGTTCCCCCAATATGTATGGCGGATTTGAAAAAGGCCACAACAGCTCTTTTCCAGTTTCCAAATTCTGCAAAGTTTTTACTACTTTTTTTTGAAGAAGTGCAAGTTCTTCAAAGACTTCATCTATACTGTCTGATACATCCGTAATCAATTCTACCTGATTCTCACAAAAATCTCGTTCTATATTGGGATTATTGATAAAAGGATGCTCTGTGTGTGCCAAAAAACCATCTGGTGTCACCCTAAGACACTCTTTCTCTAAGCCAAAATTTCCTTTCAACATATATTTCCCTATATCAGGATTTCTAAAATCTAAACTCATCTCTGTATCACTCTTTCTGAATCCTCTATTCGTAACTGTTCAGAACCATGAACAGTTACGTTCTAAGCCCATAATAATTCGCCTTCGGCGAAGGGCTTAGAACAATCAAAATTCACTTTTTCTTACGAAACACGCAGTAAATGCGTGTTTCTACCTGAATAGTTACCTCTATTCTACAAAAAGTGGTGTGGAATAATATCTGTCACCAGTATCAGGAAGCAATGCCACGATAGTTTTGCCTTTATTTTCAGGACGTTTTGCAATCTGTATTGCCGCATATAATGCAGCACCGGAAGAGATACCTACCAACACACCTTCCTTTTTCGCTATCAACTTACCTGTTGCAAATGCATCTTCATTTTCCACCTTAATAATCTCATCATAAATATCTGTATTCAAAACATCTGGTACAAATCCCGCTCCAATCCCCTGAATCTTATGTGGACCACCTTTTCCTTCGGAGAGTACTGGAGAACCTGTGGGTTCCACAGCTACAATCTTCACATCTGGATTCTGTTCTTTCAAATACTCACCAACACCTGTTAGTGTCCCTCCAGTTCCTACTCCTGCTATAAAGTAATCGACTTTTCCATCTGTATCATTCCAGATTTCAGGTCCTGTGGTTCTTCTATGGATTGCTGGATTCGCTGGATTCGCAAACTGCCCTGGAATGAAACCTCCTGGTATTTCTTTTGCAAGTTCTTCCGCTTTTGTAATAGCACCTTTCATTCCTTTTGTACCTTCTGTCAACACTAGTTCAGCACCATAAGCCTTTAAAATATTTCTTCTCTCTACACTCATTGTTTCTGGCATAGTAAGAATAACCCGGTATCCTTTCGCTGCAGCGATGGATGCAAGACCAATCCCTGTATTTCCTGAAGTAGGTTCTATAATCACTGAATTCTTATTTAATATACCCTTTTCTTCTGCATCCTCAATCATTGCCTTTGCAATTCTGTCCTTCACACTCCCTGCTGGGTTAAAATACTCCAGTTTTACCAGAAGTGTTGCTTCCAATTTTAATTCTTTTTCTATATTTACTGTTTCTACTAATGGGGTGTTTCCAATTAATCCGAGTGTTCCTCTATAAATATTCGACATAATATTCTCCTTTCAAATTTATATGCTTACTTTACACCTTATGTACCGTTACCTATTATTTATTCAATTTTATTAGATTATATTCCTACAATTCCTATCTGTCAATAGGAATATAAAATTTTATGTAAAAAAATATTTGTTACTTTTCCTCTTTTGGATAAGACTGAAAAAATCCTCAAATCATCATCTATCATAATTTGAGGATATCTATTGTGTTTGATTTATAAATCAATTATATCTGTTCAGTACCTGAACAGTTACAATCAATTATCTTTGTTGCTATCTGCTCACGAAATCTCACATCATGCTCCACAATCAGCATAGTTGGTTTATAAGTAAGAAGAAGTTTTTCAATCTGCATCCTTGAAAATACATCAATATAGTTAAGAGGTTCATCCCATATATACAAATGGGCTGGTGTCATAAGACTTGCACCAATTAGAATCTTCTTTTTCTGTCCTTCTGAATAGTCTTCCATATTTTTCTCAAATTGTACCCTCTCCATACCAAGCTGTCTAAGCAATGCACAAAATAAACTTTCAGATAATCCATGGTCCTTACAAAATGCTTCAATACTGCCCTTTAAAAACGAAGTATCCTGATTGATATAAGAGATAACAAGTCCTGTAGCAGTTTCTAAGTATCCCTTCTCTTGCAAAATCCCTTGTACAAGTTTATTTTCTTCAAAATCCTTATGAATAGAATGTCCTAAAATAGCTTGGATTAAACTGGATTTTCCACAGCCATTTGTCCCATTGATAAATATTCTTTCACCACTGGTGATTTGAAATGATATATTTTCCAATAGCCATTTATCTGTATTGGCATACCTGAGTCCATATTCCTTTACGGATACCAGAATGTTCTTATGATGTGTCAAAGGCATCATTTTAAGCTCTACTGGACTTTCTATATCTTTTAGCAGTCCTTCCTTTTCTTCTATCTCCCTGCTCATACGCATTTCATAGGATTTCACTCTTGACTGCATTTTCTTCGTTTTTGCACCAATATATGATCTGGCGTTAATCATACGGTCTGGTTCTTTCTTCGGATTAAAACCTATTTTTGTATTTTCGTTTTTATCAGCCCATCTTACCGATCTGTCAGCCGCCTGTTTTAACTTTGTAATCTCTTTTAAATGCTTTTCATTTTCCCTCTTAGAAAAAGCATCTTTTTTACTTTTGTTTTCCCACCAACTGGAAAAATTTCCCGCCTGCACTTCAATACTTTCCCTGTTTAAGATTAATACATGATCCACACAAGCATCCAAAAGATCCCTGTCATGGGACACAAGAATAAAACCTTTCTTTTCACTCAGGTATTTCTTTATCACTTCTCTGGATGCCCAGTCCAAATGATTGGTTGGCTCATCAATTAACAGAAAATCATTTTCACCGGAAAATAGAAGTGCCAGCATCACTTTTGTCCGTTCTCCATGGCTTAATGTTCCAAAAGGACGATACAAAATCTCTGCATCCATGCCAAGTTTATCAAGTTCACAAATAACCCTCCACTGCTCACAGTTTACTTTCCACTCATCCATAAAATCCACCACTGGGATGTCCATATTGTTTTTTGTTACCTTATATGGAAAATAGTCAAATATTGTACTGGCATGGATTGTTCCGATATACTCCTGTTTTCCCAAAAGCAAATTTAAAAATGTGGTTTTTCCTTTGCCATTTCTTCCTATAAATCCCAGTTTCCAATCTGTATCAATAGAAAAAGACACATCTTCAAATATATTGTCAAAACTTCCTTCATAATAAAATGTTAAATTCGTCACATTAATTTGTGCCATAAAATATCACATCCTTCTGTTATTCTCTCGGAAAACTGCATTGATGTGATATCATCTGGATGCCAGAAAACTAGAATACACTTTTATAGGTCAAATTTTGTAAGAGTTCAGCCGAGTTCATTCATAAAGTGCCAGAATATACAAATTGGCTAAAAATATTTTTTCTGGCTGGACTGTTACCAAATTTTCCCATAATAAAAAAATCGTGGCACCAAATGATACCACGATAAAAAAGCTATCTGCTTATCTGCCATTTTCCGAGGTAATCATACAAATTATTAAGTTACTTAAAATGTTCTTATTCATCTTAATCATCTTCATTACCTCCTTTTTTGTTATTTACATTTAAAGTCCTGACAAACGGCTATATTTCGTGCAAGCTTGCTTGTAAAGAAATATAGACATTTGGCTGGCTAAACTGTATGAGTATGTAGGGCAACAGCCCGAAATATGAATACAGTTGGTGATTGCAAGAGTGCGTAGCAATCAACTTTCATTTTTCTCAGGTCACACGCAAAGTAAATGCGTGTTTCTACCTGAATAGTTACAGTGTAACAACAAATATTGCCAGTGTCAACTTTTTTCTTGTTCTGTAACTGTTCAGAACCATGAACAGGTTACTGTTCACACCTATGGTGCTAACAATAACGGAATCCAGCCTATTTATATTCGCCTTCGGCGAAGGGCTGGATTCTTGACTGTTCTACGTTTTGGCACATAGCTTGACAGCAAGTGTCAAGCTTGTGAGTGAACAGAACCATGAACAGTTACCTTGTTCTTTACAAATTTACACTTCACAGCTTTTTTCATGCCACAAAGTATAAATACACATAGTCGTGGCAATTAGGAAAATACCCACAGCACTCCAAACTTCAATTCCCGCAATACCAGTAATCCGGCTTAACATATTCGTAAAGTTAAACAACCCTTCATCTATTAACACAACATGTATAAATAATGCAAATATTACAAATACAGGAACTACTTTAAACAACAAGGAAATATAATGTCTGCTATATCGGGAAAGTACAAATGCAATTCCTGCCATTCCTAATGATAATACTATTGTAATTCCAATCATACATATTACATACTGACCATAGGTTAAATCAAACCAAAAGATTTGAGCATATTCAAAGGTATGAATGGGATTGTTCCAAAAAAATTGTGTTCCTAAAGTACTATATACTCCAATAAATATCACTAATTCTATTATAACTAAAATTGCGGTTGATAATAATACTGCTCCTAATTGTGTGATTAACACTTTGCGTCCCTGTTTACTGCTCCATTGAAGCTGCTGCATATTTGTCAAACGGTCACGGGTGACTACAGGTGCCAAAAGTATCAATATACTAAGAAGAATAAAAGTAATTGCCCAACGGCTGTATTCATTTATATTTCCCATAGCTCCAAAAGGCATGATTCCATCCAGCTTACGATTTTGAATCAAATCATCTATCCTTTTTTGCTGAACAGCCGTCTTGTTCTCTTTCTTTTCTTCAAAATACTGATATCGGATATCATAACAAAATAACATATCGTAAAAGTTATCTATTTGATAACCAATCCGATCAAATTCCTCACTATACAATAAGTTTTCCCATTCCTGTGGCTCTCTTTCCACTTCTTCCTCTATACACAATAATGCACGACTTAAGTCTTCATAAGTAGTAATTCCTTCTTTGCTAAAACGTTCCTCTTTTTTAATCATAGTGTCTGCCCTAGCTATCAGTTCTTGAAATTCTTTTTGGACATCTGTGTATTCATTCTCTTCTAATGTTGTTCCATATTTTTTAGTCCACTGTTTCATTTGTTCATATTGTTCTTTTTCATACTGCTCATAAAAATACTTCAATGGCATTTCTAAAAACAAATAGCCAAAAACAACTCCTAAAATTGCTAATGCCACCAATACACCCGGATGCCAGATTTTCTTTAATTCATATTTTAATATTCTCATGCGGCAAGCTCCTTTCTTTGAAATTTCCGTAATGCAAACCATAAAAATAATATAAATAGTAACAGTTCAGCCGGAGGCTGACCTGTTACGGAATTGGGCAAGCTCCGCATTATAAATTGCCCAATTCCAATCCTGTTTTAGTCTTTTTTACAGTCTTGCACAGCGAAGTGTGCAAGACCTACCTGAACTATTACTATAAATACTATAATATTTCCAATAAGTCCAATGGTTTCATGCCATGGCATTAATGAAACTGCGCCTAAATCCGTCAGCCACTGGGAACTACAAAGCCATAGTGATGTTGGTAATAACTCTGCCAAAAAATATCCTTCCCAAATACCAACATCTGCACAAATAAATGGCAATGCCACCATTCCAAGAGCAATGGCAAGAAATATAACAAAACCCATATATGTATTCCTGCAAAGCAAACCAATTAATGCACCAAATAAAGAAAATACAATTGTTAGTACAACTGCAAGTACCAACATAGCTACAAAATAGCTTCTTAAGGTAAATGGAATCCATGTCCAAAATGGTTTCGTATAACCAGAGCACTGAATATAATTAAACTGGCTAGACACACTGCTATCCCAAATTCCTGAAAAATCATAAATAGAAAAGAAACAAAACAAAGATAATCCTGTAAGAATAACAAAATACATTATGACAATAAGTAGTCCTGCACCTATTTTTTCTTTTTGCACTTTTCTCCCTCTATAGGTAGAATATACTATTTGTTCTGTATGATTTTGTTCCTCAAATCCGAAAACATACAGCATAAGCAAAACTGCAAACAAACAGGATTCTGTTGTAATTGCACGAAAAAGAGAAGAAAATAAAAGTTGATGCATGTCATAGGTTATGTCAGCAGCATAAACGGATAGATCTGCTTCTTGTTGTTTCAAAGTTTCCACTGCACCTTGCAGTTTTTTATATTTTTCTTTCATTTTATCTGCCAAAAAACCAGAAAGTCCACATTGTGAAATCAAAATCTCTCCTACATTAACTGCATCTTCACTTTTTAAAGAACTTTGTGCATTCCTGGTTGCTAAAACTAAATCATCCTTCCACTTCTCTTCTGGCATTTTAGAAAGTTTCTGGTCGAATTCTTTTCCCATACCAATTCCTGTTTGTGGCACAGTTTTGCTAATATAGGACAGATATTGGGCAGTATCCATTCCGTAAGTTTCACTAATCACAATAGCTCCGTTTAATCCAAGACAAAGCACCAGAAAAATCCAAAGCATAGGCAGGGATACTAACTTTTTTATTTCAAATTTTAAAATTCTCATTCTATCCCTCCATACCATCCCTGTAAATATACAAAAACACATCTTCTAAATTGGGTGCAACCAAAACTCCGTCTTTAGGTGGCTCCTCGCAAGCAACCCGAAGAACTGTACCATTTTCAGATTGGCGTTCACTTAATAAAAAACCGATTTCTTTGTTTTCAGACTCTGCAGGTACTTCATATACTTTTCCCTCCAGCCGCTTGCAGACTTCTTTTGGGGATTCACAACACAACAATTTATGCTGACGCAGCATAACAATCTGATTTGCGATTGTCTCAATATCAGAAACAATATGCGTAGATAAAATAACAATGCGGTCTTTTGCCAAATTATGAATAATATTCCGAAATCTAACTCTTTCCTTTGGATCAAGCCCTGCTGTTGGTTCATCTAATATCAATACTCTCGGATCATTTAACATAGCTTGTGCGATTCCTACTCTCTGTAACATTCCACCCGAAAATTTTCGCATTTTTTTGTCTGCTTCTTCATGCAGGGAAACCATTTCCAACAATTGCTCTATCTTTTCTTCCACCACTTTAACATCAATATATTTCAAAGCTGCCAGATATCTTAAAAATTGACGTGGTGTGTTATTTTTATAATAACCAAACTTCTGTGGCAGATATCCTAAGATGTCCCTATACTGTTCCCCTAATTCCGTAATTTTTATGCCATCCCAAAGAATTTCACCACTTGTAGGAAATAACAATGTCGCAAGCATTTTCATCAAGGTTGTTTTCCCTGCTCCATTGGGTGCCAAAAGTCCATAAACACCATTTTCAAATTCTAATGTTATATTTTCTAATGCTATAAATTTGCCATATTTTTTTGTAACATGATTAACTGACAACATAATAAAAACCTCCCTTTTCTCCTCCGAATAAATATTTTTTTATCTGTATCAAATAACAGCAGACTGCTGCCACAAAAACAATTCCCACAACCACATTTGGCAAGGCAAGTAAAATTGCCTCCATATCTATTTTTAAAATAATTGGTACTAAACACAGTACACTCCATATAACTGGTACAGCAAGTTGTCCATAGATGGACAATCCTTTTCTTAACACCGCCATTGTGGCTGTTCCATAGAAAAATAATGCAGATAGGGAAAGTCCTATTAACTGGAACAATTTCATTCCTTCTTTTGTAAAATGCCAGATTCCCCCAGATAAAATAACATCCAGAACAATACAAAATACACTAAAAATAATCATACGCAATGCAGTCAACTCCCGCAAAGTATAATGACAAGTCATCTTTATTTCGTAAGTGCCATTTTGTAATTCCTTCCATGACGTAAATCCATGTAACATCAAATAAAAAAATGGAGAAATAAAAAACAATCCCATATACCTTACATTTCTATTTATTCCTTCTGGTAACATAAATACAACAGTAAATGCAATTACACAAACAAAAGCAAGAAAAATTGCATCCCATAGTCCTAAAAACAAATTATGAAATCCGATTCTTTTTAACAACATCGGTATAACATCCTTTAATGTTTTTGAAGGTTGCATACCCAATTCCAAAATTGTATGAATAGACTGTTCTTTTTCTTCTTTACTCGGCATCATAATACTCATAATAAAACTCCTTTCTCAATTTCTGTATCAGACGGTGATACTGGCTTTTTATTGTAGACTCCGGTAATTCCAATACTCTTGCAATTTCTGGAAATGTACAGTTCTGATAAAGTCTCAGACGGAAAACTTGCTGAACACGAAAATCCATTTCTGACACATATTCCTCTATCGCCTTTAGCATTTCCCTATTTGCCGAATGCGTGACAAAATCAAATTCATCAGGCAACCGTAAATCATCTATATCAAGAGTTAGAGGATTATATTTCCTTCGGTAATCAATAATCTTATTCGTAGAAATTCTATACAGCCATGTCCGGAAAGAAGATTTATTTCTATTAAAATTATCAATGGAATGCAGCATAGCAATAAATATTTCCTGTGTTAAATCAAGGGAAGTTTCCCTTTCTCCAATTTGCCTGTATACATAAATATATATTTCATCATAATAAGCACGTACCAAGCTATCTGCTGCCTTTCTGCTCCTCTTTTGCTGGATTTTCTGTATCCATTTTGTTTCCTGTTCCATTCTTCCCTAATATAGTCACTTTATTGTTTTAACAATAAAAGCCCCAGATATAGTATTTAACCATATCTGAGGCTTTCCTTACTTTCAGTGTAATATTTACAATTCTTCCCATTCAATGCAAGCTGGCATTTCCAATTTACAAAAAAATTCATCTGCACATTTCATTGCCAATTTAAGAGATATAAGCTGATATGCTGCTATCTCATATGTTTCTGTCTTTGTTTTAAACTTCATTTCTCCTTCTTGTTCTATATCGCCAAGTGATGCATATATATCACCATCTTCTTCTGCAAAATAATTTACAACAGAATAACTCTGATTACCAAGAATTGCTATACAAGGATATGTTCCCTGTCCTTCACTGCACCAGATTTCGTAACCGATTGTGGTGTCCAAACATTTTCTTAATGCTATTCTATATTCCTCTAAAGTATTACAATTAAAATCACCAATATCACTTGAGATTAGCATAATGGTTTCTCCTTTTCTATTTTATCCAAAGCAAAGAATCGCACGAGAACATTTAATTTATAATACAATTACAAAAAACAACAAAGCAATGACCCATACGACGAATCTATTATACCATATAAAACATAATTAGGAAACGGTTTCAATATTTTGAAATATAGTTTTTAGAAGTTCCTTTTTTCTCAATGCAATTATCCTCAATTATTCTGGCAAATTCATAAATAACTTCCTAGGGATATGAATGTCCATAACTATAAATCAATTTTTTTCCACTTACATATAATGATATAACAGCATAAGCCCATTGCAATGTAATACTATATAGCAATGGTGATGAGGTGGTTTTCATTGAACAATTATAACAGTAATGGAATGTTTCGTTCTCCCAATTTATTTCGGTTTGGCAGAGGAACAGCAAATTGTCCATACAGAAATGTTTCTCATTTTCAAGAATCCTTAGAACCATGCAGTTGCGTGGATAGAAATGCAGAAATATCTGAAAAAACATATTGGACAGAACCAGAAGAAATGCCTAGGGAATCAGGTCCTATGGGACCACGAGGTAAACCAGGTCCACAAGGCTGCCCAGGTGAACAGGGTCCCATGGGACCACAAGGGGTAACAGGTCCGCAAGGTCCACAGGGAGTAACAGGTCCACAAGGCCCTCCAGGTGAACGAGGATTACAAGGTCCACAGGGTCCTCCAGGATATTCACAAAGCAGCATTTTTGCTGCATTTGCATATCAGATACCTGTTTTACCTAAAAAAACAAATCTTCCCCTTAAAATAACAGTTCCAGATATAACAGAAAATATTTCTCCTAATGGCTGCTATTCTGTTTTCTTGAAACCAGGATATTATGCCATCTATTATTACATTTTAGCAAAATTAAAATTTCCGGGATATACAAAAATTGTTCCTGTGTTCAATGGCTGCATGTCCACTTGTTATATGGGATATAACATGACAAAAAAATACAATGAGACAATTTGTGTTTCAAGATATTTTATTATTGAAATAACTAACACTTCTCCTCTGTTCTTTGTATGGCATTGTACAGAAAATACTTCTCACATTAATACAAATGTAACTATACAGAAGCTTTGCAGATAATAAAAATAAGAATAAGGAGTTAGAAAAATATGGTGACAATTAGTCTATGTATGATTTTAAAAAATGAAGAAAAAGTTCTCTCCCGCTGCCTTGACAGTATAGCCAATCTGGTAGATGAAATTATTATTGTAGATACAGGTTCCACAGACCAGACCAAGGAAATAGCGGCAAACTATACCTCAAAGATATATTCTTATCCATGGAAAGATGACTTTTCGGCAGCCCGGAACTATTCTTTTTCCAAAGCTTCTATGGATTACTGCATGTGGATGGATGCCGATGATATATTAGAAGGTGTAGAAAAAGAAAAATTTCTATATCTGAAACAATCCTTAGATTTAAATACAGATATTGTAATGATGAAATATAATACTGCTTTTGACGAAGAAGGTTCTCCTGCATTTTCATATTTCCGTGAACGGTGGATCAAGAATATTCCCAAATACCACTGGATTGGAGAAGTTCATGAAGTTATTCCTCCAAACGGAAATGTAACTCATTCAGATATTGCAATCTCTCATAAAAAAGAAGGAGTTGGAGACCCAGACAGAAATTTGAGAATTTATCAAAAGATATTACGGAGTGGAAAAACTTTAGATCCACGGCAACAATATTATTATGGACGCGAACTATATTATCATCAGTTATATGAAGATGCCATTTCTGTTTTTGAGAAATTCTTGCAATCTCCAGATGGCTGGTTCGAAAATAAAATAGAGGCATGTTCTATTTGTGCTAAGTGCTATTACAAATTAAAACAGAATGATTCTGCTCTTTTAACACTACTACGCAGTTTAAGTTTCGATGTACCAAGAGCAGAGCTCTGTTGCGATATTGGAAATCATTTTTTAGAATGTGGGAATTATGCAAATGCCATTCATTGGTATGAAACAGCATTAAACACCGTCAAAAAGGATCATGCGGATGGATTCATTTTACCAGACTGCTATGATTACATCCCATTTTTACAATTGTGTGTATGCTATGATAAGATAGGCAATCGCAATAAAGCAAAAGAATATAACGAAAAAGCAGGATGTTGTAAACCATATTCCCAAGCCTATCTTCATAATAAACATTATTTTGAAAATTTGTAACTATTCACCTTTATTAGACTGATGTCCATAGGAGGATTTTTACCAGCCATTATGGGAAATTATTAGATATTATGTATATTCTGGAAAATCCAAATGAGGAGTTCTGAACTGAATAGTTACAAGAAAAATACTATTTTATGTAGCAGATATATAAAATATTCATATTATAAGATAACAGAAGATATTCTTCTAAAACAAACTAAAGGATGTGTTTTGTATGTTTCAAAACAACTTATGTAATTGTAATACAAATGATTGTAATAACCATTCTTTTTGCCACCGTCGTGATCGTGGTCCAGCAGGTCCAAAAGGTGACCAAGGTCCTCAAGGACCTCAAGGAATGAAGGGCGATACTGGTTGCCCTGGACCTAAAGGAGACAAAGGCGACCAAGGTCCTATGGGGCCTCAAGGCATTCCCGGCGAACCTGGTGCAAGAGGTCCTAGAGGAAATACTGGTCCTGTAGGTCCTACCGGAAATACTGGACCAAGAGGCTTTATGGGACCAAGAGGTTATGCAGGTCCTCAAGGCATTCCTGGTGTTCAAGGTGTACGAGGAGATATCGGTCCGAAAGGTGATCCAGGATGTGAAGGTCCTCAAGGTGATGTTGGTCCTATGGGTCCTACTGGAAATACTGGTCCTGTAGGTCCTGCTGGTCCTCAAGGTGATATTGGTCCTATGGGTCCTAGAGGTATCCAAGGCGTTACTGGTCCTACTGGAAGCACTGGTTCTATGGGTCCTCAAGGTGTTACTGGTCCTCAAGGCATTCAAGGTGTTACTGGTCCTATGGGTATACAGGGACCAAAAGGATGCCCAGGAGATACTGGTCCTACTGGAGCTACTGGTCCTACCGGGGCTACTGGTCCTACTGGAACTGACGGGGCTACCGGTCCTACTGGAGCTACTGGTCCTACCGGCCCTACTGGAGCTGACGGGGCTACCGGCCCTACTGGAACTGACGGGGCTACCGGTCCTACTGGAGCTACTGGTCCTACCGGGGCTACCGGTCCTACTGGAGCTACTGGTCCTACTGGAGCTACTGGTCCTACTGGAGCTGACGGGGCTACCGGCCCTACTGGAGCTGACGGGGCTACCGGTCCTACTGGAGCTGACGGGGCTACTGGTCCTACTGGAGCTACTGGTCCTACTGGAGCTACTGGTCCTACTGGAGCTACTGGTCCTACTGGTCCTACTGGAGCTGACGGGGCTACCGGCCCTACTGGAGCTGACGGGGCTACCGGTCCTACTGGAGCTGACGGGGCTACCGGTCCTACTGGAGCTGACGGGGCTACTGGTCCTACTGGAGCTACTGGTCCTACTGGAGTTACTGGTCCTACCGGTCCTACTGGAGCTAACGGTACAGGAGCACTTATTCCATTTGCTTCAGGACTCCCAGTTGCACTAACAACAATTGCTGGTGGTCTGGCTGGTCTTCCTGCATTTGTAGGATTTGGAAGCAGTGCACAAGGACTCACACTATTAGGTTCAACAATAGATATTACCAATTCAAGCGGAACTCTTACAAACTTTGCATTCCAAGTTCCTCGTACTGGTACCATCACCTCATTTAGTGCATTTTTCAGTACAACCCTTGCACTTTCTTTAATTGGATCTACTGTTACAGTAAATGCACAGATATATCAGTCCACCACACCAAATAATGTATTTTCTCCAGTTGCTGGAACTTTAATTAACTTAACCCCTTCCTTATCTGGAGTAATTACGGTTGGAACATTATTAAACGGTTCTCTTACTGGTTTAAGTATTCCTGTTACAGCCCAGACCCGGCTAATGCTGGTATTTTCAGCAACAGCGAGTGGATTGACTTTAATCAATACAGTTACTGGATACGCAAGTGCAGGATTAGCTATCACTTAAAGAAAATGTAAAACTATTCTATAAGATTTAAACGATAAAAATATCAAAAACTATACAAGGAGTTGTCACAATAATGATAGAAAAAATCATTATTATGGCACTCCTTTTCCAATATTTTTCTTTATGTTTACTTCCGCTTTAACAAAAGAAAAAAACAATAATAATTAGAATTCAAGCACATTTATCAATTATAATGAGTAAAATCAATCCCATATTCCACAGTCAACAGTCAAAATTGTATCCTGTTGTACTGCAATATAGTAATGTTCTCCACCATAACAACCACCAATATCCACAATACCAGCTCCCTCTATATATGTATAAAATCTTTTTTGTTCCTCTTTTGTAACTCCATTCATTGCTGCATAAAATTCTATTTCTTTTTTCAATTCCTCACAACTAATTGGTGCTAACCTCAAATCTTTATATGTATTAACATACCGATATATATAGGTATATTTCATCTGTTCTTCCCGTTCTTTTTTTGACACATTAAAGTAATCCCTTTCCCATTGTTCATAATAAGCAATTTCAGCAAGCCTACATTGGACATAACATTCCTTAAAATATTTCTCTACATATCCTATTGGAAAATGATACAAATCAATCATAATTCCTATAGGATAATTCCAGTACCAATCCTCATGAATTTCATCTATCCCAATCCAATTCATGTTTATTGCAATTGTTTTAAATATATCATTATGATTAACAATCCCAGACAATTCTTTAATTAATTTTTCTTCTGTCATAGGTTTTGTATTCCCCTTTGCTCATATTTATATGCAATCACCATCATTCATTCTTTGCTGCATACAATTTTATAATAGTATTCTGTTGCTTAAAGTGAACTACTATTTATAATAAAATCATATCATCAAAAATTGGGGTTATCAAGTGTTTTTAATTATATATCGCATTTCATCTATCCAATATATAGTTGAAATAAATTTGAAAAATCTCCATACCTATTCCAAAATTTCTTAAATTCCTTAGGTGTTACAATACTATATGCAAATTCATTTATATACTCTCTAAGTGCTTATGATAGTTCCACTGAAGGAGACATATGAGTTTTATAGAAAATTTTTCGTTTCTTGGTAAAATAAAAACAACCCATAAAGTTTATTCTTTCTATGGAATCACACAACTTAAAAAGTGTGATTGATTCTACAAAAAGAACATCTTTATGGATTGTCAAAAGACAAATTAAACAGATGATCCTGCTTTTAGGCACTACTATGAGTGCAAGTATCATTACTGTTCACACCTATGGTACGAACAATAACCAAGTATCCACTAATCTAACACAAATAGTGGATTAATATGATATGATTGTACTGTCTTATTTACTTGGTCAATGATAATCTCTACTATATCCCCATCTTCTGTCAGGCAGCTAAGAAACATTGTGCTACGACCGGTAAGTCCCTTACACTCTAGACCTGTACTACCATCCTCAAGCTTAACCTCTTTTATCATTTCATTATCTCGAACAGCCCCCATTTGTCCAGCTTTCAGATTATAGCACTTTTTCACTTTACTTTTCAATGTATTTTCCACAAAATCTATAGCTATTGGGTAGTATATCTTTTCTGCCTCTTTTATTTCCTTATCATAAGAAAGCTCATACCCATACTCCTTTTCTGTGCATCCATCTATAAGGACCCTATTCTTTTTCAGCTCTTCTTCTGTATTAGGATTCTCAAGACATTCTGTATAACAATACACCTCCCCTGTTATAGAATTTATTTGCAGAGAATATTCCTGCTTCTTTGTCTCAAAACCTATATCATAATATCTTGTTCCATAATTTTTTTTATTATCTACTTCTACATCTTCTTTTTCTATCCCAAGACGCATATAAGATATTTTCCCACCAGAAATATCAACTTTGGAAAGTTCTTTAATTTTTTCTTTTGCTTTTGTAATTGCCTGTTCCATATTCATGTCTGCATCCTTTTTAGAAACTCCACCAAACCCGTCCTCATAAATAATGGTAAATCCATTCCATTCTATGGTGTATTGAAGATATTCAGGCTCACCTTCCGGTTTCATAACCTTTTTTCCTGTTATAACTGCATCCTTTGGCAAACTTAATTTTTCTTTTACTTTTTCATATTGTAGACTATCCTTCTGACTGCTTTTTTCTTCTGTTTTATCCGCCTTTTTTTCCTCAGCAGACTCTGTACTATCTGTGGCAACTGCAGATTCTGTGGCAACTGCAGATTCTGTGGCAACAGATGCCTTCTGTACTTTTGCCATAGCAAGACCTAATCCTCCTGTTCCTCCTACGATTAATACTCCTGTCATTGCTAATAATGCTGTCCCTTGTAAAAATTCTTTTTTTAACATATCCAATTCCTTCTTTCATTTTATAGTATTGTTTACCTGCACAGGTTCTATCACAGTATTGTTTATTACTATGATGGTATTATCATATACCTTGTAAATTATCTTTTAGAAATAAAAAAGTAATGAAATCGTAAAAATAATGAATTTATGAAAAACTGTTACGAAAAACTTACAATTACCACTGTTCCTTTTTGAGGAATAGAATCAATTGTAAGTTGTCCTTTATGAACCTTCACAATTTGCCTGCATAATGACAATCCTAATCCTGTGCCTCCATTTTCTCTGCTCCTGGCTTTATCTACCCTATAAAAAGGCTCCATAATATGGGCAGTCTGTTCCTTTGTCATCCCACATCCATTATCCTCTACCATAATTTCATATACAGATTCCTTCTTTGAAATCTTTACCATTACTTTTCCATTTTCTTCACAAGATAAAATTGCATTTTGAACCAGATTTCCAAGCAAACTTTGAATCAACAACTCATTTCCATATATTTCCTTCACTTTGCACTGGATGGAAAAATCACATCCTCTCTTCACACAATAATCCTGCATTTCTTGTTTTAACCATTGACATAATTTGTTTGTATCTATAAATTGCATCTTAATGGTATTTTCACGTAATTTTGCCATATCCAATAAAGTATAGGACAATTTTAGCATACGTTTACTCTCTTCCATAATAAAGCCCATACATTCTTCCTTTTCTTCTTCTGAAATATTGGTTTTCTCTACATACTCCGCAAACCCATAAATAGTTGTTAAGGGAGTTTTTAGCTCATGAGCAAAATTATCAATAAACTCCTGCTTTTTCTTTGCTTCATCTTTGATATGTGTGATGTTTTCAGAAATAATCTCTGCCATCTGGTTAAAATTTTCCCCTAATACAGCAATATCATCTTTTCCTTTTATTTTTACCCGGTTATTATAATCTCCTTCTTTCATACGATTAACTGCGACAAACAATTCTTCAACAGGCTTCATCAAACGTTGTAATATAATCCATAAAAGAAATGCTAACATTATGGATACCACAACACTCATTTGTATATATTTTTTCTCAAGTTTCGCCCATACCTGTTCTAACTCGGTTAAAGGTTGTTCATAATATAAGTAATATTTGCATAATTCCTGCTTTTCCTCCTCTAGAAAATTTCTACTATTGTCTTTTTTTATATTTAAAACATATTGATTTGTATTATCAATTATATTTCCATTTGCATTATCTTGTTCCTTTTCCAAATATTTATTATTACTAATTCTATCTATTTCGTTTGTTGCACATATTGCCTTTTTACCATTCTTTGCAAAAACAATTATTTTTTCTTTTGATTTTTCAAACAAATCAAATTTTCTTTCTTTCCCTTCTTCTGGATAAATGCACATTTCATCTCTCCATAACTTCAAAGTAATACTCTTATTTGCATATTTATTTTCATAAATCTCCATTAAGGATTTTAATTGTGCCGTCCCACAACGTCCTTGCTCTTCTAATGCTTCCATATCTCTTGTAATATTAGTATCTATTACCTGAAATTCCGCTTTTACCCGATTTCGTTCCGTGTTTAAATCTTTTTCATAAGTCATGCTAAATACTAAATAGATTCCACAGTTAATTAACAACACAGATAATAACATTGTTATGATGTATACTTTTTTNNNTNNTTTCATACTCTTCTCTCTTTCTACATAACAGTTCAGCCAAGAGGGTGAACTGTTACCTTTCTACTACAATAAACCTCAATTATTCACGTCTTAACAAAATTCCTTTATGCTTCCAATCGATATCCCATTTTCACAATCGTCTTAATTTCCTTTTCCCACTCTAATTTTTTTCGCAATTTCTGGATATGTACATCCACAGTCTTTGTTTCTCCCTCATAATCATATCCCCATGCTAATTCCAACAATTTTTCTCTTGATAATGCTATATTTTTATTTAAAATCAATGTTTCCAATAAGTTATATTCTTGTGGGGTAAGAACAATCTCCTGTCCTCTTACCAAAACACTTCTTTTCTCTAGATTAACTCTTGTATTTCCTAATACGAAGACCTTTTCTGTCTTTTCTTTTCTCCGTAATACTACTCCTATTCTGGCTATTAATTCCAGCATTTCAAAAGGCTTTACAATATAATCTTCTGCTCCTAATGATAAGCCTTGAATTTTATCTTCTAATTCACCTTTTGCTGTTACAAAAATAACAGGGGTATCTCCCAATTTAGATATCAAATCAAATCCCGAAATTTCTGGCAGCATGACATCTAAAAGCACTAAATCATAGTTTGCATTTTCTATACTTTCCAATGCCTCTTTTCCTGTATAACATTGGGTACACACATGTCCTACTAATTTCAAATTTCTTTTGATTAACTCACTAATATACCTATCATCTTCCACAACTAAAATATCTGCCACTGTCTTTTCCTCCCTGTCACATCATAAGTATACCAACCACTATCGTATCTTTTTAATAGTATAACAGAAAAAAGTAATAGAATTATAAAATTTCTATTGCTTTTTTACAACAAAAATCAATTTTGCCAGCCTATTCATAATACTTTTAATCCCTTCTTTCCCAAAAATAAAAAAAGGAGACAAATACTATGTCTGCTTTCATGATACGCTTTTTTGCTACAAATATCAGTTCCAATGAGGATTCTACTGGCATCAATACAAGAGGAATAACCTTATTTATATTATCTTAAATAAATATCTAAAACAAAAAATAGGTAAAGGCTCTTCTTCTTTGACCTTTACCCATTTTATTATGAACTGCTAAATACCTTTTCTATCAAAATTCTCTCAAATCAAAAGGTTCTTCTTTTTTTATAGGTTGAATTGTTATATTCTCCTTTACTTTTGAAAGGATATTGTTCTTTTCTTCCTTATTTGCCTTTATAATTAACCACCTTTTATTCATCTCAATAAAGAGAAAATTTTTATATTCAATAATAAATTTTATTTCTGTATATAAAAAATCTGTCTGTTTGTATACCAATGTACTCTCATTGAATATAACAACAAATGGCTCTCCATATTTTTGTTTTACCACATTCTCAGGATTCATTTTCTTTTCCAGCATATCCCCAAAAAATACTATAAAAATAACAATTACTCCAACAACTATATATAGCATCATCTCCAGCGAAAATTTTCCTTTTAAAATTCTTAATGCTATATTACATTCAAATAAAATAGTTGCTAATATAAGTAAACTATTCCATATCTTTATAAATCGTTTTCCCTTTCTCAACATAGGATTTTTATATTCCACTGATTTTGAAAACACCTTTTCTAGTTCAACCAAATCTGATTCCAAAAAATTTTGTTCTATTCTCACATTACAGCCCCCCAATTTTTTCTTTAACTGTAAAAATATCATATAATCCAACAATTGTCAAATTGAACCTGTCTATTCATTTATGTAATACTGATACTGTAATGATATTTAGGTAATAAGATTGTTAATTCCATCATTTAAATTTATGTTACCCAAACATTGAAAATTGACATCCTCCCTAAACTGTATGTTAAGCTCATCAGAGATGACTGCATCATCACACACAACCATATCACATACCATATTCACTATTAATGTCATAGTTCCATCTTCATTTTCTTTTAAATCAATGTTAAAAGCTTCCTCTCACTTCTTTTTTATTAATTGTCTTATTCAAATAAGCATTTATTTGGAAGAAATTTAAAACAGAACCACACTTCCATTTTATTTCTAATGTACCAAAAATCTGGATTATTTGGATTTTCTCAGTCAAATATCCCACAGCAAGCTACGAGGCATGATCTAGCTTCTTTTTAGCAAGTTCGCCCCAAGGGGCGGGATATTTGACCCTCACGGCAGTTACCAAATGCGAGCAAGCTCGCACTTGGCTCGTTGCTTCGCGGGAATAAAAAACATTCTGCCTCATATATGTAAACATAACTTCTTACCATTATATGTATATTGCAAAACTCGCTTATCCTTTGGAGAATTTATCATTTAACAAAACTATGCTTTATCAGAAATCCTTAATATCCTCATCTTCTGCATCATTTGAAAGCATACAAAACATATTTTTACTTTCTTTCATTCCACTTATTACATTGGACCATGATTCTTCACTTTCTTGACAACTTTGCAAATATGCTGTGCCTGCTTCTGACATAACATAATCTATAAATTCTTTTGGCAAGGTTAATCCATATTTTTTTATATACTTCCAAGTATCCCTGTCCCAACAGTATTTAATCCCATCATAATACAAATATGGTCCTAATAATGTACTATTTTCTTTAAAAGGATGCTTGTAAACTCCTGGACTCATAACATACGGTTTTGTTGTCTTGAGATACTTTATTACTTTTTCTGGTACCGAATAGCCTTCTTTAACATAATCATATATACTTTTTTCTCCACCACGTATTTCTTTATATGGTGTCAGGCATATATATTTTTCCATATTAATTCCTCCAATATATCATTCTGTATTATTCTGTTACATAACTTTTTATTTTTCTTCGCATTATACTCCAGTGAAGGTAATATAAATCCATGTCAGAAGTAATAAGGTCTCCATGATAACAAGTAATTGATTTGAAGAAAGTAAACTTTGTCTATACCAATCATATTGCATAACTTTTTTAGTTTCTTCTACTTTATAATGTTACTTTGCCTTTACACTTGTACAAATTACAAAAGTTTTTCCATACCAGTCATATATCAAAACATCTTTTGATATTTTTTGTCCCTTTCTACCTATCAAAACATCACTATACACGAAATGATTTGCATCAGTTTCCTTTTTTGGTAATATTTTTAGGTAATATGCAGTTTCATACATTGCATGTCCAAATCGATTAAAAGTAGTTTCTACTTCAATTTCCATTAATGCCTCTACCGTTCCGAAATAACATCTCCCATTCTTTTGAATTTCTTTTACTTTCTTTCGTTTTAATACTATAGACAAGGCAGTACTAACGAAACAAAATAAATAACAAAATCCCAATATGGTTGTTGTATACATTCCAAATTCGTCACTTTCCTTGCCCACATACAATTGTACCACCATTAAATTTAATATATGAAAATAGAAATATATATACAATTTAAACTTGTATTTCTATAATAATACATAAATATTCCCCTTTTCTCCCACAAAGGGTGTTGCATAATTGAGGTTTATAGTTACACTTTTAACCTTTATTTGAAATATTTATCAAAGAACTTATATAAAACAATACATAATCCCATAGGCAAACCAAATAATACACCACCAATCAATACTCCGATTATCAATTGTGGTACAGAAAAGCAATCTGACAAAATATAATATCTTAATCCCAAAACAGAATTAACAACAAAAAATGTTCCACTGATCAAACCAGGAGATACTTTTTTGTCTTTGACTGTATAGAAAAAATGGTCCCCAAAATTTATGATTCCCCATATAAGTATCGCCACTCCAAAGCATATGAGCTTATTGTTAAATACATATAAAAATACGAATATAAGAAGCATTGGATAGTAGATAAATAAATTGTTTGCCATCCAATGTCCATGTGTCATATGATAAGGCAGCCATTTATGTTCATACATCCATTTAGGAAAATCCCCAACAGCTTCCTCAAATAAGTGGAATGGTAAATAAATTACCAAATTTAAAAAAATAAAATTCATCATACTCATTTTCCTACCTTTACCTTCTCATATTCTTTTTCAAAGTTTTCTTCCCATTTTTCCAGTGTTTCTAAAAGCAAAAATTGTTGTTCTAAAATAGTTCGCCCAAATAATGGAATGTCTTTATGCTTAGGCAGTTGTTCCATAATTTGCATTTTGGTATTTTGAATACTGTTTTTAATATTTGCAATACATTCATTCGCAAAATCTTCGTCAACCAATGCCATATTCACAATAACTGCATTAAAATCCAAAAAAACTCTAGTTTCCGCTAATGAAAATTTGGTCATCAATTCTTTAAAGATTTCTTTTCCCGTTGACGTTATTGTATACAATGTTTTTTCAGGCATATTGCCGTTCTTAGTAGTTTCGCTAACAACATACCCTTTTGCTTCATATTGAACCACTTTTTTGTAAACAGTAAATGAACCAATTTTAATCCACCTAGACAAGTTTCTAGCTTCAATTTGCTTTTGTAAATCATACGCACTTTTAGGACTTTGACATAATGAACCTAAAATAATTAAATCAATTGTAGACATAATTCACCTCCTTAGTTGTATTATGCAGTACTTTAGAAATTTGTCAAGTTATATTAAAGCCTATAAAATGAAAACGAATTATAAAATAATATTTTTCACTTTTTTGAAAAATATAAAAAATGAGAGGGATTCCCAAAAGTATCTTGCGTAATCGCAACAGAATAAGTCTTCTACCGTATAATTCTGACATTCTCTTAACTGCTCATCTGAATTTTCATAATCTGATACACTCGGTGTGCCATTATTATAAAGGTTAAATGCCATTCTGATTATTTTTGCACTTCCGCTGGTAATCCAGCCTTCATGCAGGCATTTAGTTTTTACACATCCTGTCTTAAAATCATAAATTGAACTGACATGTTTTCTTGTATCTTCATCAATTCCAAGGCAGTAAACCAATGCTTTATGATATACGTCCTGATATCTGCATTGTGTTAAATACTCTAAATAAAATTTCTCGTGTTCATTGTTCTTAAAAGTTACTGTGTGAGTTTTGTTCTCAATCTTTGCACTTATCGCTGTGTTTGTCATTGTTATGACCTCCTTTTTTAATTGAATTAAAAAGAACATTCCTTATGGAATGCCCTAATATAAAAAATAGGGACACTCTTATTTAAGTATCCCTATAATCTATCAATATTTGATAGTCCTCTATTCACTTTCATCTTCAGGATTTTTTGTGTTCCCACTATCGAGGTCTAACGCCACAACTACAGTTACTTTTCTCACAAGTTCTTTTTCCTTATGATTTTCACCAATGTAATTGAAACTAAAAAACTCTACAAAGTGCGTAAATTCAAGGATTTCTACATATCCTTTCTTTGTAGCAACACCACAGTCTCCACATGCACTGTCTGTAATATATTCTTTCATTTTTATATTTTACAGTATTTTCTTGTACTTTACAATAGCTCTAAATTAGCTTTAGAAAAACACTTTCAAGTATTTTTTGTTATTTTTTATCATTTGTTTTTATTTTTTATAAATTATATAAGGAGGACATTAGGAGGTCAATGTCCTCCTTATTTGTTACTAAAATGCCTTTGCAATTATTTTAGCAATCTTCTCTTATTGTTGCACCAGTGCAACTCAGGCAATTAATACTTTTATTGCATTCTTACCTAACTTACCATTTTCTTTCCATCCACACTTTTTACGGAACTTGTTGACTGCTGCCGTAGTCTTTGCTCCCCAAATACCATCAATTGTTAAACTATAACCTTTTGCCTTCAGATGGAATTGGATCATCTTTGTGACCCACTTTGTGGTGTTGGATGCTGAGTAGGTTGTCCCTCTGCACCCCTTTACCTGGAAGTGCGGGCTGTCTGGGGATGTTTTCCAGTTTGCTCCAGGCTCAAAACCGTATTTCTCCATGATACTGATTATCTGCTTAGTTTCTTTGTCTTGGCTGTTCCAGATAGCTGTCATTTTCCCATTTACTTTTCTTTGTGGAATAACATCCACTGCACAGCCCTGAATATGTATAGAGTTCAATGTCCATGTTACTTTGCTGGCTGTTGGGTTAGCGTACTTTTTCGCATAACTTGCTGGTACACCTGCCTTGTTTGCTTCTGCTGCTGTTCTTCCCTGGCAATATAAGTAGTACTGTCTTTCTTTACTTCTTAAGGTTTCAACAACTAATGGATTTATCCCTTTTGCCTTGATTTCTTTTAATGCTCTATTGAGCTGCACTTGTACTAATACATTTAAGTGTTTAATCTCTCTGTCTTGTGTTGTTACTGTATTTGCCATAATTATTCCTCCTCATATTCAACTAATTCATCTGTGTATTTGTTCATGAATTTCCTGACTGCCAGCCAGATTTTCTTTACTGGCAATCCACAAAGTGTCATGTTCTTCAGAATACTAACTATTTCATAACAGATATAAAGTATCCCAAAAAACTCTGCTGTTCCTACATGTTGCAATGAAATATAGTTCCTGATTTGTTCTGGAACAAATCCTATTAGATTTAGATTCATGATTCTGTCCACAAGCACTAACGCAATGACACTGATCAACATGCCAACTTTACGGATGGCTCCGTTGATACCAAAGTTAGAATTGAATCGTTTTTCTTTCACTGCCCGCAAGAATCCAAAAATTGTGTCTATAACGACACATAATATTACTAATTTAATAACATTGTTTTGCTGTACTGCCCCCAGCACATTTACTAATTTTGTCATAAAAATTCCTCCATTCTAAAAGGAGCCTTGCACCTTACAAAGCCCCTTTTACCTTCTCTATTCTACAATTACCCAATCTTCTGCCAATACATCTGTTTGACTTGCTAACCATGGAACTACATTACCTTGTGCAGTCTTCATAGCAATATATGCCCCATAAGGTACTTTTCCATCATCTGTAGCACATTCTCTTCCAATCTCTGTGCATGGTGCGTATGAAGCAGCAGGGACATGGTATAAAAACATCTCTTTCCCGTTCCAGCCCTCACGAGCAACTTTAAATCCTTTTTTCAACAGTTCTACTGCAATACCAAATGTCATGCCATCACACATTTTGAATGTTTCTTCAAAGTGTTTTTTAGGAAGCCAATTTTCATGTCCATCCGAATACTTTACCAGATAACCTTCATCCGCTGGATTCTCATTTTCTGGTATCTTCCAGCCCCTGTAGTCGTTATAATCTCCTCTGTTCATTTCTCTTGCTTCAATAAATTTTGTTCCTACATAATTCTTCATAAATCATCCTTCTTTCTTATTTTTTTTGTATCAAAAAAGACACCCAATTGAGTGCCTTTTATACCTAATTTGAAATAACACAGCTCTAAAACTTCTTAATATGTTTCAATTACTCCGTCATATACTTCTGCCAGTAAATTAGAGATATTTTTATTTGCTGGACAGAGGATTTTTGATATCCCATGATTTTCAAACATACCATTTTTATATTTTGCTTTTGACATATCAAACTTCTCTCCAAGCTTAATAACAAAGTTTGTAGAATTAAGCCCTGCACCATAAAACATACCTTCCATATTTGTTACATTACTTGTATCAAGTTTTGTTAAATCTAATGTAACATTTTCACTATTCTTTCCAACATCCGCAAACATATTACTCATGTTTGTTACATTAATCGTTGTAAAAGATTCATTATTCACCACCTCCTCTACAATTTTTATATTACATCCTCCTGAAAACATACTTGACATATCTGTCACGTTTAAAGTATAAAAATCTCCAGTCTGAAATGTTACATTTTTTGCGTTTTTAGCGGTTCCATAAAACATACTACTCATATACAACACAGTAGAAACATCAAAGCTTGATATATCCAATTCCACTGTATCTGAATTGGCTCCTAACTGATTAAACATAAAACTCATGTAATGCACATTAGATGTATTAAAATGAGACAGATTTAAAAATAAATTCTTTACATTACGTCCAAAAAACTGGAACATTCCTCTCATTTCTGTTACATTGCTTGTATCAAAGTGTTTACCCCAATTTATGGATACTTCATCAGATGCTGTAGCACAACCATTAAACATAAGGTACATACTTTCTGCTTTGCTTGTATCAATCTTAGATAAATCTAATTGCTCAAGTTTTGTAAATCTACTAAACATACACTGAAAATTATCACTATATGTTTCATAAATATCCGCTTCTGAAAATATAATAATTGTATCACCTTCAAGATATGCACAAACAGGAAATTCTTCTTCATCAAGACTAATGATACTATTGGGATATCCTTTTTCTATTGGATCTATAGTAATGTCCTTTTTATCTTTACAAAGAATTGCTTTTACACCATAATCATAAACTTCCTCTTTATCTCTTTCAGTGACTCCAGTTAGTGCTTTTAATCTGTAATGCACAGCGTAACCATCATATATATGAGTTGTAATAATTGGCTTTATTCCAATAAATACACTTCCATCATTCTTAATATTATAGGTTTCTCCATCCCATGCTGAAACAATCTCCATTTCTAGGTTACCTTGGTAAGTTATCTGACTTGTCAGAAATTTTCTTGTATATTGCAGTTTGTCCTCTACTGCAACAAAGTCCCCTACTTCTATCCGGAAGTCTGGTAAAAAGGTGTTGACGGTTCCCGGTTTGAAGTTGAAATTTTTCATTCGTGAAAGCAAATTATGTAATGCATCCTGAATTGTTGAAACACTCATGCATTCTATGGCAAATAGAGGATTATTTTCTGTTGTAGGTATTAGGCTTTTTACATATTCGTTTTCTCCGTCCCCATCAATATCCTCCGGTATATAGTCATCTGACCAAAAAGCCTGCATAAGTTCCATATCCCTGTCATCATAAACCAGTCTTGCTCCATTCATAATAGCACTATAGCCTTCCCGTTTATATTCCATAACCCTGTCAAGTGGTATCATAATATTCTGCTCATTTGATGCGTTAAATGTCTTATAAACAAACTCTCCTTCGTTTGTAAAGTAACCAAATGCCCCAACCAGTTCCAGCATATAACTTAAAATAGTACGTGCTGTCATGTTTTTTAGATTCGATAAATTATTAATTGTTGGAAACTCGATTTCCCCATGAATACCAATTGCCCCCATACCCAAACCACAGGTAAGTACAATATCCTGTATAATCAACAGCATATTCTCCGGCAGTCCAATCTCGTCTGCAATATGTTTCTTTATCTTTTGGTCAAGGTATGTTGCATTGTCTAAACAAGTGAACTTTATCATCTCATCTTCTTTTACATAAGAATCTACATGAAACACCCCTAACTGTAAAGTATCCAGTTCTTCCTCTTCATAATAGAATGTGTATACCGGAATTACCATGGCACCAGCAAAGTCATAATCATAATAGCTGATATCCCCATCATCTGTGTACTTTTCTTCAAAGATACTAAAATTAAACCCTGCGGATGCAATGGTTCCTACTGAAAATGCATTTTCTTCTGTGCAGTTTGTTATATACTCCATAGATTCTATATCATCATAGGTAAATCTTAAAGGTTCAAGTGCTTCCAGATTCATTTGCTGACTGATAGATCCTACAGTCACAATAACATGTCTTCCTAAATATACTTTATAACGCCCCTTCTTTAAAATTAATCTCAACAACGGAGTATTTTTATAGACATATACACATAGACGAATCTCCACATCTTCTATCTCAATTCCAAGTTGCTCCATTTTTGTGTACAGTTCCATGTCTCTCACACTACCACCTCCTACTGCTCTATAAAACTAAAGGATACATTCCATTCATATATTCCATCCAGCTTAATGTTAGAATCTGCCACTGCATCATCTGTGTAAAAACGTTTTGTAATGTCCTTTCCCTCAAAAGGGTCTGGAAACTTTAGGTAAATGTATGTAAATGGCTTTATAGCTTTTAGCAATTTACTTGAAGAATCATCATCAAGCATACTCCAGCTGCATTCTAATTTACGTTTTGATGCTATGATCTTCTTATTCATCTTTCCAGACTTTGCACGTCCAGATTTTTCTGAACTGATTTCGTTATAGCTCCACTGGATAGACGAAGGAAATATAATATCAGCCAGACTGTTTTGTGTTTTACCTGCTTGAAATACTCTGTTCATTGTCTCACTCCTTTTTAGTCCCATTCAAAATAACACAACTCTAAAACTATATATTATAAACTGTTTTTCCCATACGTTTCTTCTCTGCTGCTGCCACGCTCAACACTTCTCTTGCAATCTTCTTATTGCCCAAGTTAACAACAAGCTCTATATCTCCACTTTTTTGTTTGCACATAGCGTTTTCCACTGCCCTTACTATCATGGCTGTATTCTGTAGAATGGCATTGTTAAGTAACTGTTCCAATTTGTCCTCTGGTGCTACTACTTCGCCTTGGTGGCGGTTGTCTCCTATCATGGCAAGCTGCGGGGTGTTTGGCTTTACATAACCACCATTTGCAAGATACTTAATTTTTAGTTTACTAGCATCTATGGTATGTAAATCATTAAATCCCCATTCCTTTCCACCAAACCCTGGAACCCATTCAGGAACTTTAACATGAATTTTTTGAAGTTTTCCTATTACCCAGTTCATTCCCTTGAAAATTCCCTGCAACATTGCATTGATAAGTCCTATGATTAAATTAAGTGGTGCTTTCGCTACCGCTACGAGTCCATCAAAAATACCTCCAAATATCTTTTTTACACCTTGCCATGCTTTCTTCCAGTCTCCAGTAAATACACCTGTTATAAAATCAATAATTCCACTAAATACCTTTTTTATAGCTTTCCAGATATTTTCAGCATTCTTTTTGAATGCATTCATAATCTCTCCAAAAGCTCCAAAACTTTTAGAGAAGTCTTTTTGAAAAACTCCAGAAAGGAATTTGTCAAACTCAGTAAATACTTTTTTGATTTTGTTCCATGAATTTCCAAAAATAAGACGGATACCACTCAAAATCACACTAATATTTCCTCTTAATTTGTTCAAAACAGTTGCAACTACATTTTTTATTGCATTTATTGCAACTTTTACAAGTGATTTAATTGTGTTCCATATCGCTTTAAAAATATTCTTTATTCCTTCCCAGGCTTTATCCCAATCACTGGTAAATACGCCTACAATGAAGTCTATCACTCCACTTAATACATCAAAAATTCCTTTTAAAATAACAGATATTGCAGATACTGCCACTTCAACTTTTGTCCAAAGCCACTGCATTTTTTTACTTATTTGTGCAATAAACTTTTGTATAAACCATCCTAAAAAAGGTGATAGAAAATCGAATAACATAGATAATGCTTCTGTTGCCTTTCCTGCAAACTCCAAAAAGCTATCAATTAGTGGATTTATGTACTTAGATATCAATTTTGAAAATCTATTTGCTATCCAGTCAATCACTGGCTTTAAATACTTTTCATATCCTTCAAGGCACGCAGAAAGTATTTCACTTAATCCTGATGCTATATTTTCGAAAGCTGGTGATATGTATTTATCATATACACCAGATAACTTATCAAATGTGTTCTCTACAAATTCTGCAATTGATGAAGTTATTGTTCTGATTGGCTTCAATATTCCTTCCAAAGCCTGCTTAATGCTGTCTTTGTTGTCTGCGAAAGGCTGTGTTATTGTTTTTAATATATCAGCACTAATCTTCCACGAAAGTTCAGTAACTCCCATAAAAGCATCTGCAAAAATTTTAATTAAATCTGCTGTAATCTGCTTTGCATCATCACTTCGAAATACTGTAAAAATATCTGCTATCGCTACATAAAAGTTTGCTGTGATTTCTGCTATTTCTGATGTGATGTCAAACATACCAATTAAATAATCTTTTATTTTTTTTGTGTTTTGTTTGAGATATTTTGCAATACCTCCTGTTATGTTATCCGCAATTGTAAGACCAATCGAAACAAAGGCACCTAAAATTTTACCAACACTTTCCGTTAAACTTAAAATCATATTTATAAATGCCTGCTGTAAGTCTTTTGCACTAAGCAGCCCAATCAATGATTCTTTTATAGAATCAAGATTATCTTTAATGCTATCTAAAACAGATATATCACCTAATCCAATTTTGAACCCTTTCAGAAATTTCTTTTGCAAAATAACAAACTTCTTTTTAAGTTTTTCTAATATCTCTGCTAACTTGCTAATTCCTTCTGTACCTGTATCCGATTTTTTTTTCGTATTCTTTTTGTCACTTCCACTCCCTTTACTATCGCTGTCACTTGTATCTTCTGAATCCTGCTTATTTAAGTGATCAAATGCATATACAGCCTTTTGTAGTTTTTTCGCTTCTTTTGCCGCCTTTTTTGTATTTCCTGCTACTTTCTCCGAAGATGATGCTGCACTATCCATACTATCCGCTGTTGTGGACGCACCATCATTACCTGACTTATTACCAGTGAGCAGTTCTGTAAATTTCTTAAACTTTTCCGCTGCTACGGTAATCTTGGAAATTAATATATTCATCCACTTTACAACTGGAGTGAATACATTGATAAGCCCCTGCCCGATAGATGCTTTTAAACTGTCAAACTGCAATGACAGTATTCTTGTTTGGTTTGCCCAGGAATTGCTAGTGCGTGCAAAGTCTCCCGCTGCATTCTTTAATTTATCTTGTACAAATGCCAAACGAAGAGATACTTTCTCCGCTTCTGACATTTTAGCTGTTACTTTTCCATAGCCATTTCCGAGAGCATACGCATCCAGAGCACTCTGGGTCATAACCACACCAAGGTCCTTCAATGTTTCGGTCTCACCAGAAAATACAGATTTCAGCTTTGTATAAGCTTCATCTTGTGAAATGTTGTAAAAAGATGCCACATCACCAGCTAATCCTGTCAGTGCTGTTGACATTTTATAACTTTCTTTTTCAGAAAAACCAAAGGCTTCTGCCATGGATCCAAATGTTCCTGTGAACTTTTTCGCCATTGTTTCAGATAATCCGAAACTTCCAGCTGCTGCTTTTGCAAACTTATCAATCTGTTTATTCATTTTAGGAAAAGTAACATCTACAACATTTTGTACTTCTGCCAAATCAGAACCTAAATTGATACAAGACTTTCCAAAATCCACCAACTTCTTTACTGCAAATGCTCCTGCCAGTGCTGCACCTGCCTTTTTTGCAACACTTTGTATTTTCGACATTTGCCTGTGAAATGTGCCTTGATTTACAACTAAATCAAGACCGATTTGTCCTACACTTATTGGCACTATTCTCACCTGCCTTTCTAAAAATGGGTATAAAAAAAGCACTATACACTCTGTATAATGCTTTACAATTTAAAGAAACTGTGCTATATTAAATTTAAAGAAACGGTCGCCCACAAGGGGTTGACCTATTAATTGGTTAGCAAAGCCACCCAAGACCGGCCAAAGTACAAGGGTGGTTTTGTTTTATGTTAGTGACATATCAAATAAATGAATGTCAGCAATGCGATAATGAATAGTCCAAATTGCATCAAATCATTGAAGTCAAAATTGTTCTTCATCTGCACCACCTCCATTCTATGTAAAATGGAGGTCAACACACCTTGTACACGACTGCTTCATGTACAATCATAGCATACTGTTCTACAGATTTCAACAATATAGTTATCTTCTACAATAATTGTAGAATGATGGAAAAATATGTGATATAATTACTTTGTTGTCCAACCGATACCCGACAACGGGAGGAGGTGTTTCCATGGAAGTTATTACCACTTTTTTAGTTGCTGTTTCAGCTGGTGTAGCCTGCCACTACATCATCAAATGGTTAGACAGTGACCATAAGGACAACAAATAACCTAGTGGGTGCTTTGCCACTATAAAAGTAAAGAAGAATCCCTCGACTGTACGGGAATACGGTCGGGGGATTCGTTTCTTTGTCAACATGGACTTATTACCACTTCTTTGCCTACCGATATTATAGCATATACAATTTTGGATTGCAATATACATTTTCTTTAGGAAAACATCTTTTTTGCCTCCTTCTGGAAATCCTTCCAGAAATTCTCATAAGTTAATTTTTCCGTTTTTCCTTGGTATACCTTTTCTTTTCTGCGATATCTCCATTCATTATAGATTCGCTTTTCTTCTTTGGTAAATTCTTTGATTACCTTTGGATCTTTTTCCGAACGGATTTCCACTACTCTACCCAGCGGAGTGTCGTACATGATTCCAGTCAGCAAGGAACAGAACTCGTCCCATGACATATCATCATCCTGCCTTAAACGGATTCCATACTGTTTGACAAAACTGGATTCTATCAGGTTCCAGTCCTCTATCAAATCATAGTATGCTTCCCCACTATTTTTCTGTGGGCGTGGTTCCGTAATCGCCTGTGGCAACGTCCATAATTGTTTCAAAAATTGTTGTATATTCAGTTAATGGCAAATCCATTTGTTCAATTTCATCTGAGTGTTTCTTTCCAATTAACATCTCCATTGCCTTTGTCATGAATGCAGCATCTTCCTTTTTGTCTTCCCGCTCCATCTGTTCTACCATTGCCTGTATATTTAATACTACGGATTTTCTGTTATTTACGGTTACTACCAATTCCTCTGTAATTTTTACCATTGGTAGTTTATTTGTAATCTTATTTGAAATATCTATAATCTGTGCCATGTTAATTCCTTCCTTTCTGATTTTAAATAGCATATCTTTATGTTTTTTCTTTCTTATGCATCATTGGATGTACCATTGTAGGGTGCGTATGTAGGTTTACCGCTTGACTGTATTTCCCATTCCAGTGCATTTACCGCTGTTGCATCTCCACCCATGGAAGTTACATTAATGACGCATGGGATAATTAGCTGGTCTTTATTTGGAAAAATGACTGAAAACCAAGAATCACATCCCTGTCCATTCTCATAGGCACAACTTGCTACATAGTCATTTCCTGGATCACCATAATTCCTCTTTCCTCCCAGGCTGACAGAAAGAGATTTGCTTGTTACTAATCTTCTTGTCCATCCATCCTGATCCATGGCATTCCACTCTTCAATACCATTGTCAGTCGCAACAGACAAGCTTTCCGCATCTTTTACTAATGTGGTTTCTATTTTCAGCGGGTCATCTGATTCTTTTCTGCCAGATGTGCAAATTCCAAATTTCATACTGCTCGTTACAGTTACACCCTCCTGCGGCGAAGTGCCACTGTAACCATATAACTTATTATTCATAACTTATCCTTCCTTTCCTATACTTTGTAATAAAAGTCAAGTTCTATTACAAATTCATATATTCCTTCTTCATCCGTTGCTACGTCAACAGGTTCGTTCTGTAGCATCTGGATAAACTGTATTTTTGTACTGCCTATTTCAAAATTTTCCTTACCTTTCAGTGCAAGGTATAACTCACATGCTTTCTCTTCTGTATCTCTTTGTTTCTTATCCCAATGTATTAGTATGGAAATTGGTTTTATCTGGTAGGAAGATTCTGTTCCTACGCACTCCCTTGGGGGATATCTTGCATCCCTGTTGTATACTCCAACACAATGTTTGGGCTTGTTGTCCATTTTTCCAGAATATACCATTTCTGCCATTCCTAAAGATTCTATGTAATCCCTTATTTCACTTAATGCAAGCACTACACACCACCTGCCCTCTTATAAAGCTTTTTAAATGTATCCCTGCAAAAATCCTTTTCTTTTCCTGATATCCAAGGTTCATACCATTTGCCACGGGCATTCGGATTTTCCTCTTTTGAAAACTTATACTCTGGATGAAAGTACATCCTTCTTGCATAAGGGGCGGTGGAAACTATACTTACCTTACCTTTAGAAGCGTTGGTATAATCTACAAAGGTACTTTCGTTCTGCAAATTGCCTGTATCCCTTGGAATTACCTGTGCTTGTATAACTTCTGTATGCAGTGCTTCCGCCGTTTGCTCTAAAGCAGTTAAAGCAGCCCCTTCAAGTCGCTTTAACTGCATGTTGTTGATATTTACTTTACTTGTTGCTTTTACCATAATATCACTCCAATTCTAAAAGAGTATAGTTAACTGTGCTATCGGGATTCCTTGCTTTGCTACCGCTTACAATTCTTCTTTCCACACCAAATATCTTGACTGTGCCACCAGGAATTGTTGGAAGTTGTGGAGCAATATCTCCTGGAATGTAGGCACTCCCTGTCACTTTTACTTCTTTCTTTTCTTTTGTGTAGATTGTCTTTGCTTTATCTTGATAGTTGCATTTTGTATCAATCTCTATACTGTCCAGAGGCTCTCCATATTTGTTCAGACTTTCTGACTCTATTTCTATATGAATAGGGGTCTTACATAAAAATTTTGGCACTAAACATGGATACATAGTTACACCCCCAAACTCCTGCAACACAAACCTGTTTGCTGCAATTGCTCATACAAATCAGAACGAATTGCAACACCACTTTCTACAGAAACATTCCAACTGCTACCAAATGTCATAGACACCCCGTTGAGTGAGTAACTTTTCAACATACTGTTAATTAGTTCCGCATTTTCGGTCTCAAAATCGGCAAGGGAGCAGCATACCTCTTTTACTATGTTCTGTTGAAATTTTGTGAGGTTAGAAAAACCCTTACCTACAATCCGGTTATAGGTAAGGGTATCAATATGTCTGGATGCCTTCTTTAATGCTTTTTCTAGTTCTTCCTCTGCAATAATAGAGCCGTCATATTCATTAAAATAATACGTTGCATCTGCATACATTGGTATCACTCTCCCTCGTATTCCACGGTATCAATATCCACATAAATACTATCAATCTTACCATCTTTTCCATTCGGAAAAACAAATACATCTGATAATGAACGGTTCATATATAAATATCCATCTCCCTCTGTATGATCTCCTGGATCTTTATAGTAAATTGATGAAATTTTAGGAACTGTTTTACATGTCATTAAACATGCAATCAGTACATTTATTTTATGAGAACCTGTTACCGCTTCTACCCCATCACTCGCTGTAACTTTTTCAACCGGCTCAAAACCTCCGTTTTCACCATCAAAGTTAAATTTATCATAAAAACGTTCATCATCAACAACTTCCATAATTGGTACACCGTCAATGTCTGTTACTCTTGTTTCGATTCCCATACCGCCTTCGGCAATCTGTGTCATTTCAATTTTTCTGGTAAATTCTGTAGACTGTTCTAATAAATCCATAATAAAACTATCCACATACATGACAAGAGCCCCTTTAGCCTTATATCTTCTGAGCTTTCCTGCTTTTAGCATATCCTTCAATTTTGAAAATACATTTGCTTTTGTGAATGCTCCACTTCCAGTCCTTGGAGTAGAGGAGTGGTATTTTTCTAAAGACAATGCCTTTTGTGCTACTTTCGAAAAGAATAGTGCATCTGTTTCTGGTGATGCCTGCGTTTTTTCGAAAGTTCTTGAGATATTCTGGATAGAAGCTGTTGCATTTGTTTCATCTACATTCGCTTTATCTACAAGAAAACTAATATCTCTGTCATGCTCCAGTGTGAATGGAATATCTGTCTGTACGTATGTTCCTTGATTCCATCCACCATTTCTGTTATGGCTTTTAAATCCTGATGTACTCATTTGTGTAAAATGAAAAGTCCTTGCACCAACCCATTTAACATTTGATGTGATAAATGGACTTGTCAGAGTTTCTTGTATCATAATCTCCAAGAGCTCTGGTTCCCATACTTCTGCATAGTTTAAGTTTGGCATATCATCACCTTATCCTTTCTTAGTAATTGAATCTGTTCCATCTTTTTGATGTAATACTATTTTGTGTTGTCTGTTGTGGTTCTTGGTTTCCACCACTTGCACCAACTTTTTGAAATCCTTTGTTTTCCTCTTTCTGTGGCTTTAGCTGTGGAAAATCTTCCAGCACTTTGTTGATTGCTTCTTTTATTGCTTCTGGATTGGTTTTTCCATCCTTATCCATTGCCTTAGAAAAATCTGCCATCTTTAAAATATAAGGAACCTGCTTTACATCCAGACCAAGTGCGATTGCTCCTATTGTTGCATCCTTTTCAATAACTGCCTGCTGTGCCTGGGTCTGCAAGGTTTGTACCTGGGTCTGCAATCCTGCAACATCTGGTGTCTTGGCTGCTTTCTGCTGTTTGAAAGCTGCCATTGCCTGCTGTGCTTCCTCTTCTGTCAGTCCCTGTTTTTGAAAATAGCCTTTCAATATGGCATCTTCTTTTTGCTGGGTTCCCTTGTCAATCATGCTCTGGATTTTGTCATAATCAATTTGAGGTGCCTGCTGCCCTGAAACCGTATTATTACTGGTTCCTTGATTGTTTTGTGTCTGCTGTGCTGGCTCCTGTGTTCCTTGTTGCACCGGTTCAACTCCTGCACCTGCTTGTACTCCTGTTTGGTTTGCCATAATTATTTCCTCCATTTCTGAATATTTGTATTCTACACAGTTTTAAGTCTAGGGTAGTTTGGACATAAGAAAAACCAGAAAGACAATCTCTCTGGTCGATTTACTTTAATATCACTTTTACAATATTGTTATTTATTCGTTTTATCACTCTATAGCCTTCTTCTGCTTTTGTTGCTATTCCGTCATCTCCACATTTGCAGTATCCATTTACTTCACAAGTGCCGTCATCTCGAACAGATAGAACACCAAGCATTCCAACAGCACTCCATTCTTTTCTCTTTGCTCTTGGCACATAAGGCAATGTCGGGTCGTATGTTTCTTTTTCCTTCCACTTCTTTGCTGTTTCCTGTATGGTCTTTGTTTCTCTTGTCTCCTCGTCTACCCTTTCTACGTTAATAGTTATTTCTTCTTCGATATATGATCCAAATTCATCTAGTTCATATCTTCCCATATAACACTCATCATTGTTCCCTAGTACTGCTGGTTGACCTGAAACAATACCTAAAATGTAGTCATCAGGATTTGCTTTTTTGATTTTGTCACCATCCAAGGTAACAAAAAAGCCTCTTCTATCTTCGTCATTTTCATTGCCATCTAGCCACTCGAAATACTCTGCATAATCTGCACCAGTAGAAGCATACTCACTTTTTGCAAATACTTTTCCGTTATAATCAACTCGAAAGGCATTTGACTTTTTACTGCTGTCACTTCCATTTCCAATAACGAATGCTGTACCTTCACCCGTTCCTGTTGACGAATTTGCTGTTGCTACTGTTACATCATTGTAATAACCTTGTGCATGTTGATATTGTAGTGCTGTTGTGACATATCCTTCTGCGTGGGAATAAAGTCCCTTGGCCGTTGTACTATAACCTTCTGCGTGGGAATAATTTTCAACTGCTGTTGTATAATAACCTTCTGCATGACAACAATAACCATTTGCTTTTGTATAATAACCTTCTGCGTGGGAACGCTCGTTTGATGCAGTTGTACTATCACCCTCTGCATGAGAACACATACCATTTGCTTTTGTATTATAACCTTCTGCGTGGGAGCAATAACCATTTGCTTTTGCATTATAACCTTCTGCGTGGGAGCACTTTCCACTTGCTGTTACATTTTCACCAAAAGCAAAACTACTATTTCCAACTGTAGTATCTTCTTTTCTTCCCATACTCACCACATTATCACCATAAATTGCCTTTGATGCATATTCTTCTTCACTGCTGCCACCAGATCCACCACCCATCACCCGGATAAGAAGCTTTTCTGTAGATTTGAATTCATTTCCCATTTCTCCAACAATATATACAAAGAATTCATTACCAACACATGCTTCTGGTAATGGATATGTATGGTTATTCTCCAATTCTTCCACAATATAAGAATTGTCTTCTACCAGAAATATGGCTTTTTTGTACATTCTGTGCCAATCACTGCTACTAAAAAGGATCTTAAAATCTGTATCATTTGCGGACAGATAGGTTTCTTTTATTTTATCTCTGTTTACTATCAGATTTAACACCATCAACACTTCCTTTCTTAAATTTTTGTATCAAAAAAGACACCCAATTGAGTGCCTTAATTGTCTGTTTCGGTTGCACTGGTGCAACTTTTGTTTTTATTCAATTTAACACAACACTAAAAACATATCATGCAGATGCAGTTGATAATGGTTGTTTCTTCTTCATTTCCTTCTCTTTTCGTGCTTCCTCTTCAAGTCTCGCAATTTCTGTCCTACGTTCCTCTTTACTCATTTTCTGTATGTCCTCGGGTATAATAACTCTATCATCTTCAAAATACTCTTTCATGATAACACCTCCCAAAAATCAATATCGTAACTTTCTTTCAATTTTTCTAATGCTTTCCATTGTGCTTCATACTCTGTATATCTTTCTGCAACAAACTCTTGAATATACAAGGAGTATAATCGTTCATTGATTTCCTCGTTACATACATATTGTATAATTTTTCCATCATGACATATAACTAATGAAGTCATATAGCCATGTTTAAACATAGAATTGAAATCAGATACACTTGGTGGCATACTTGCTGGATGAGTATGCATAGTAATTAAATTTGTCTTTCCTTTAATGGCTTTATTTATTGTATCTGTGTATCTAATAAATTCTTCTGTTTTTGATGTTTGATTTATTGCACTTGCAACAATTTCACCTGTGTCTCCATCAATCCAATACATATCTTCTATTTTTGTACCACTTCTATGCTTTAACATTTCTTTTGCTTTGCTATAAAGTACCCGATTCACATTAGTATTCTCTGTGATTTTATCAAACTTATTCCGATAATCTCCACTATTGATGTATGTATTATTTATTAGTGTGGCTTTATTTCTTCCGTATCTTTGATATTCTAATGACATAGTATCTCCTTCTATATTCATTTTACTACTCCCAAAATTCTTTGTCAAAGATAAATTCTTTCTTTCCTCTTCATCATCAAAATTAACTTCTCCAGCATTCTTCTGATAAAGCTTTTCTTTTTCTCTCCACGGCTTAGCTCTTGCCTCATACATTCTTTTGTTTTCTTCGTCAAGACTGTTCTCGGATACTCTGGTACATTTTTCTGCCATGTTCTTGCAATAGTTCTGTTTCTGTTCATTTACATAATCCTCCTTTGCCTTCTCTACATCCTCCTTGGTTGACTTTTCTGGCGGTGTAGATATGCCTGGAAAGTATGTAGTATGGATATCCCTACAGTTTGGATGATATAGCCCTGCTGCCATTGCTGCGGATAATAAAGGGTAATCCCCATCTTTCTTTGAACCATTTCCATATACATCATCTATTAGTATTTTCCCACAAAATGGCATACAAAGAGGACATGCATTCCCACGTTTGTTTACAATCACGGTATGTATGCCCCATTCTTCTCTTTTTTCGCCTTCCCCAATTAGGTAAGCTCTCTTATTTGCTGTTTTAATTGCCATATTGGCATATTCGCTTAATTTATGCATGGATCCGTTTTTATACTGTACACACTGAATTCCTGCTTTTAAGAAGTCCCTGGTTGCCATGTCCACTGCTTTCTCATAAGTACCTGCTCCAGTATTAGCATAGACCTGGGCATTAAATATGATTTTTCGGTACTGGTCATTGGCACGTCTTAAAACAGCGTGTTCGGCTTTCTCCATATCGGATACTGTGGCTTTGATTAGTGCATTGAGTTTTCTGTCATTGATTTTGAAGAATTCACCAGACATGCTTGCACCCTGCCCTTTTCCAGCCTTCCAGTATTCCTTTGCTATTTTGTAGCCCTTTTGGATGGCTTTCAAAATACTTTCTTCCTGGTCTGCATTTCCACTTTCTCTGGCTATACGTATCATTTTGCTTATTTCAGAGTTTATATGCCCAAACAACCCTTTATATTGTTTGAGGTTTCTTCTCTTATACTCTTCTAATGCTTTCATCTGTTCTGCCTGCCACATGGTCCAGTTCATGCCTTCTTTGGTTTCATCTTCCCTATGCCTGTCAAAGTTGCGGATCATACTGCGGATTAGTTCATCTTCAATTCTTATTAAGGATTTTGTGATGCTGTATTCATCCATATAACTTACACCCTTTTCAAATTATTTTATAAGTGTCCATCCATATCAGGCAAACTAAAAAGAGGGTTTAATTAACCCTCTCATAACACCAATAAAAACCGTATGCTGTTTTATATTTTCCTTTGCAACATTTTATAATATGACTTGCATCAATATTTAAGGCTCTTGCAGCCTCTGTGCTACTATTCCATCTATTTACAATATTACCTTTTTCGTCTTTTTGTAAAATGGACCTATTTATTGTATTTCTCTTATTTTTGTTTTGTATGTCCATAGTCACCCATCTGCAATTTTCTGGATAGTAACCTTTATCATTATTTATTCTATCAATTGTCAATTTTTCTCTATATCCATTATTAATTGCCCAATCGTAAAAGACTTTAAAATCATTTAGCCATTCCTCGCAAACAGTAATTCCTCTTCCTCCATAATCTTTGTATGAACAATGAGTTTCACAGGTACATCTTTCTTTCATACTTCTCCAAACCCCATATAACTTATGTTTTCTTAAGTTATGTGTAACTTGTCGATTTTCTTTAATAAATCTTTCCCTACTATAACACCCACACGAAATAGTTTTTCCCGAACGTAAGGAATCACTACTCACCACTTTTTCATTTCCACAATCACACACACATTTCCAACGTGCATGACCGTTACTACTGTTTGCTTGTCTGGATACCACTACCAGCCTTCCAAATCGTTTGCCATATAAATCAATTCTTTTACTCATCCACAACACCTGCTTTTTCTTCTTTATATAGTCTCTTCACAAAACCATATAACATTTCTAAAAACTCTGGATTTTCAATGTTTTCAATCATTTTATTTATCTTTGGTTTATAATTCGTCTTATTAAATGTTTGTTCAATACTCATAATAAAGTCTCCTTTCAAAATTGTTCTTGAAAGAAGTCTTGTCAACTGATATAATAGATTTATCAAGATGCTTTGACTTCTTGTTGTTCTGAAACAATCGCTTGACTTGGTAGGTTAGGGCGGTTGTTTCTTTTTTATTTTTGTTGCAAAACCAAATGTATCCCTCGTCTTACAGCTTCTGCCTTTGATATCTGATGCTCCTCACAATATTTCAATAAGCTTTCATGTGTTATATCATCTAGCCTTACCTTAATATCATTACTTTTCGGATTATCACTTTTTGGTCTGCCTGTTCGTGGACTCATCTTTCTCACCTCACTTTTTGAGTTCCTATAATTATTATAATTGTTGGTACTCAAAAAGTCAAGTGTTATTTTCATTTATTTCCTTAATGCTTGGTTCGTCCAATTCTATAATTCCTTGCTCTGTTTTTATCCTATTAACTTCTTCGAAAAAATCATTTTCCGTTATTGTATCACCATACAATTCCTTTACACATCTCTCCACCGACATGATTCCATTTGCTCTAGCCTTGGAAATAACATCTACAACATCACTAAATGCTGGTGATGCGTATTCTCCAAACTCTACAGTTACATCAACATCTTTTATAGGAATTCTACGCCATACATCGTATGCTTTTAATATAATATTAATTAGAACTGGTAATACTTTCTGCAACGAAGCAATGATTTTATTCCTTGTATATAAAGTCGTTTTTTCACGCTCTCTTTGTGCAAGTGCATTGTCATTTATCTTATTTCCATCTATCCCTAGTGTGCTTGGACTGATTAGTCCCTGCAAACAAAGGTCAAGTGCTGTGACATAAGTTGCAAGATAGCTCTCGTGTGGGATTTCTCCCTGTACAAGACTTATTACAGCCTTTCCATTTTCATCCATAGCACCATCCGACTGTAAGAATCTGTTATCAAATGTATTTGGTGTAATTAACTCTCCAGTGTTGGGATTCCTTGGTATTAGTTCCGTTGGGATATATTCTTTTGTCCGGTTTGCCCTTAGTGCATCCATCCACTGGCTCCATGATTCATCTAAGCTGTCAAAGGCATCTGTTTTGCCGTCAAAGATGGATTTACCCCTGCCTTTCCATTTAGAGGATTTTAGGAACTGTAATGGAACTGCCATTAGAAAATTATCACTCCATACAATGTCTGTAAGGTCTGCTGTTTCCGGTATGGATTTGATATCACATTCCCTTCCATCCTTGGTCAGCGTGTAATTAATATATCCTTTGCCATAAGTTTCAAGAAGAACATACTCCTGCCTATTCTGGTGATATACACTTTTAAATATGATTTCTTTTACCCTTCCCTGGTTATAAATAATATCAATCTTATCCCCAGGATAAAACTCAATAATGGGATACTGTGATAGGGTTGTGTCAAACGATACTTTAAAAGCACCATCACCTATTACTAAGGTTTCTGTGATGGCTTCACTTAACATATCCTTGAACTTATTTTCCTTGCTGATTTCTTCCCATTCTTCCTGTCTGGCTGATAAATCAAAATCATTCATATCTGATATTACAATATCTGTTAGGGTATCTGTAATTACTCCTGGTATACCGACATGGATTTTTCTTATCTCCATACCTCTGGTTGGTACTGCTGCCCAAAATCTGGTTCTATCACCTGGTACCTGTTTATATAGCTGGCTTAACTCTTCACTATCGCCACGGTACCAGATTCTGTTTTTAATTGCGTTTCCATCATAGTTTAGGATTTCCTGCAACTGTATGGAAGAAACCTGTGCTGGCTGTATTCTTAGCCATGTCTGTATTTCACTTCTTATTTTCTCTGCCATAGTTCTAAATAGTTTCACCTCTTCTCAGCTCCTTTTGTTTTATTTCCATTCAAATTGACACAATTCTGAAATATCTTTACCTTGTAAGGCAACCATGCATACTGCACACTGTTTATCATGTGGTCATTATTGTCCTCCGGCTCGTTGTCTTTCTCTTCATTCCAACTGTAGGTATCCAGCTCATTTATGTAATTGGTACATGTATCAATAATGTAATAGCATGGTTCCTTGCCATTTTCTTCATCATAGGACATCCATCCAAGCTGCAACATAATTCTGTCTATGATTGTGGTTTTCTTATAGGCATCATTAAATACATACAAACATTGTGGATGGGAACGCTTATACTTCTTAAATTCTGTAATGGTGGCCTGGTCGGCACTATCTACAAACGTCTGTCTTGCCATCCCCCAATCCTTCCGGTTTCTCTCCAGGAAGTCAATGAAATTGACCACTGTATCAGATGGTGCAATTGGTGTGTCCAGCTCTGCATTGTTATATACTCTTTCATCCAGTAATACAAACCTGCCTTTATTAGTGATACCTGCAAACGACATAGCAATTGTGTCAGGGGATTTACTGGAATAGGCGGTGTCTAATCCTGCTGTGAAATACTGAAAATACTCTGCCTGTTCCCTGTTTGCCTTATCCTGGATAAACTGTTTTGCCCACTCTTTTGACTTTACATGGATCCTGCGGTCAAAATTGCTGAACACAAGCCCTGTTGCTCTTCCTCTTAGTCCAAGTATTTTGTTTTTCCAGAGTTTTGTACCTTTCGGTACATTTAGCTTTATCTGTTCGATTTTTTCTTTAGATAAACCCAAATTGTGGACAAAAGAAAAGAACCAGTGGACCCATCTGGGCTTTGGTTCTTCAGATAACATATTATTTATTTCTTGTGGTGCATCTTCTTTGTATTCTGGCAGCGGTCTGCTGCAATTAATATATTCTTTGTAGACTGACAGATTTGGATCATCTGGATTCAGAGTTGCCATGAAATAATCACAACGCATAGAAGCTTCTCTTACAAAGTCAATATCCGCTGTGTTTATTTCATCAATATATAGACAGCCATACTGACCACCAAGGGCTTTCTGCCACTTCTTTTTGTCTCCATATCCCATCACATAAACTACTTTATCACCATTATTTGTATGATATAGGATATGTGGTATCTTCTCCTGCTTGGTACCGTTTCCATTATATTCTGTCAGTATACCAAAATCATCTATAATGCCTAAATCTTTGTTGATAATGTTCTTTTCTGCGGTACCTGTATCCTTTGCTGCAATGATGTGATATTTCTTTGGGGATTCTGCCACTTTAAGCATAAACTTGAATATGCCTACAGTTGTCTTGCCTGCTGCCGTTGTTAAGTACCTTCTAAGTATTCTACAGGTGCATCATGCCGTATAAATGCTTTGTACTTGTCTGACAAAATTAACCTTTCTTTACTCAAAAGAACATCACCCCCTATTCAAATTAATACAACTATAAATTACTTATTCTCTATTACCACGCATCTGATTTAGAATGTTATCCAGTTTTGACTTTTCTTCATCAAGACCAGATAACTCTACTTTGTCTTTCCACATTCCATATCTTTTACCAAGTAGTTCAGCAGCCTTTAGTTTATCTTTTTCACTTGGCTCTTTTTTCATTTCCCTTGCTTCACTACATCCTTCTCCACATCCTTCTACCACAATTTCAGATGACATTGCTTCTCCACGTAACACGGAAGTAAGATATTCCATGACTTCCTTTGCATCTGCTATTTTTGCATCAGCGATTTTTTGTAGTTGTGCATCAATATAGTTTTTGACGTTAACATTAGTTAACATTCTGCTTGCTGCTGCTTTTGCAGTTTCATCCTTTTTTACATTTGGATATGCTACTTTGTATGCTCTGGTTGCATTGCAATCAATTAAATATTCATCACAAAATCTTTTTTGTTTATCCGTCATGGTGTATCACTTCCTTTCATTTTGTTTAGGAAAGAAAAAAGAGCCCTAATTAGGACTCTTGAAATAAAATTTATTAATTGTATTTTTTTAATGCAAGATATATATCATCAGCAAGAAACACACCCTTTAATCCAATTTTATTTCTACTCATTGTTTTTAAATCTTTGTATTTAATATTTGTTATTACTATAACATCCGAATTAACCCTATATGATAAGTAACCAAATATGGACCATAATGGATTTAAATACAACAAATTTAATCGTATATATAAATATCCAATCAATAAAAACAAAATAACATTTACCAAAATCTGCCCTTTATCTAATAAATTTGTTGTAACAATTGGTATAATATATGTCATCATATAACTGATAACTGTATCGTCTGGTCTTTCAAGTTCTGAAACATTTAACACCTTACTACCATAACTAAGTTTTATTAAAATAACCGATATAACAGAAATTACAATACCGATTATCATAGTTAAACAGAATACTATTACTTTAATTCTTTTAATTTTATCTAATGTATCATATTTCTCATAATGTAAAATTAATAACATGATATACAATGGAAAATATGAAGATATAAACATAATACTTTTTACTACAGCTCTCTTTATCATGTTAAAATTCACATCCTCTTATTTTTTATATTTTATTATCTATCCCTGGCTTCTCTCTCACTGTACTTCTATAATATGAATCTCTTGCCAATCTAAGAATATCCATTATTTGGCTTTTATCTCTGTAAACAATCATTTTCTCTGGTACACTCTTGACTTCAATATCCAAGTCAAACAATTCTACTGTCTCTATAATATTATCAAAATTATCAAAACAATTATTCAATCCCTCTTCTCTTAACATTTTTGTTAAAATCTTTTGATATCTTTTATCATTTAAACAATCATCTTCAAACATATCATAATTACGAATTGTATTAGTTGACTTAATTACTTCTAATGCTTGTGAAGCCTTAATCTCAAATTGGTCATTTAACTTAAATATTCTTTCTAATGCTATATGATTAAAAACTACTATGTTTTCATCATTCAGTACAAGAATATCAATTTCACCATCCATTCCTAATATTTTATCGTCAATCTTATTTAATAAATTACCATTAAATGCAGCTATTATACCTTTTGAATATAGTTTTTTAAATTTTGTCACTCGTCTTATTAATTTAATATTGTGGTCTTCTGTACAAATTTCAATGCAATAAAAATTAAATTTATTTACTTCATCCTGTAAATTTTCTATATTCCCTTCATCAAAGCTTCCTATTATTTCATTGTAATTACCTACATAATCACATGTTGTAAATTCCAATGTACTATCTCTATATCCTGTAGGATTATATTCGACAACTTCTAAATCAATGAATTTTTCAATATATTCTTTTGCTCCTTCAATTAAATTACTTAGAATTTCATCTGATACATTTGGCGAAAATGACATATAACCATTTTTATCTTTTTTAGTAAAATATAGAGTTGTCGTCATTCTATCATCACAACTCAAAATATTTAATATGTTATCCAACATATTAACATCTCCTTCTTTCTATTTTTTTCTCCATTATATAATATCTTTCAACTATATTTTGTCGAAAACTGTCGAAAAGAAAAAAAGACAGTCCTGCCAGACTGTCCAAAAAAATGAAAGGAGTTGCTCAAAATAATGCTTATCAATCGGAACTACTGGATTTGAACCAGCGACCACCGCTTTATAAGAACGGCACTCTACCGAACTGAGTTAAGTTCCGATGGGCAGCAGTCGGGGTTATTAACTGCTGCCATTGGTAATAGGATGGGAGTTTAGAACAACTATGCGATATGTTATAGAAGTTCTATTATAATTATAGCACACTTTTTTTGTGCTTTGTGTGCGTTTTTAAATAATTATCAATTTTTCTTGATATTCTGCTCCTATCAAGCCCAACTTTTTCCCCCACCTCCCTCTGGGTAAGCCCATCCAAAAAACTATACTCAAAGATAGTCTTGATATGTATATCCTCTATGTTGTCAATAAACTCCTCTATCCACTGCATTTCCCTTTCGGTGTCTTCAAGTTCCTGCCGCTTACTGGCTATCTGCCTACGAACCTTTTCCACTTCCTCTGGAACTTCCATTTGTACACTGAATCTTCTTTCGGTGTACGGATGTTCTCTCATGCTGCCTTTTACTTTTCCTGATACACTGTCAATGTCTTTGGTCTGTAGTTCATAGATATCTTCTTTTAGTTTTTCTGCTCTTCTTTTTAGTGCTGGATACTTTGCTAGTTCCTGCTTTGTCACGCTCTCCCTCTCCTTCCTTTGCTATGTTTTTAGTTGCACCGGTGCAACTTTATTGTAACTACTGCCACAATCTTTATTTCTTCTTTGCATCTGCCAATCTTACAACATAAATACAATTCTTAACCCTGTAAACATCATACACTTTCTGATGTTTGTTCTTTCTTCGGTTTGCCTGAACTACAGAAAGTTTTTTCTTTGCTTCCTCATCAGTGTCATACTCAAAACACATATTTTTCATTTTCCCTAAAAGAAATCCTTCAATAGCAATCGTTTCGTCAGATTTTCGCCCAACATAATTAGATTTTCTTTCAGGAAGTTGTACGTTGTATTTAATGTTTATTTCCTCACGCTCCAATCCCATATATCCAATGTAATTCAAGTTTTTATATGTAATACCTTCTAAATATGTAATACCATCCGTACCTGGTATCTCTTCATCCAAACTAATGGTTTTTATTCTTCTGTTCATCTTTTGCATCTCATTCCATACCGCTGACTGCATTGCTGTAAAAGCTATGGTTTTAAATTTATATTGATGAAGTTCAGGTGTGCAAAACCATCTTTTTACAGAAAGCAGATACCGGAAAACTACTACATCATACCATTCATCTACTGAAAGTTTCCGGATATTTAGATATAATTTTATCAATTCAATATTTTCCTCTGCAAATTTCTGTTCTTCCTGTGTCAGCGGAGTTTCTTGTATATGTTTACCCATTATTCACCCCCATCCACAATTTCCTAATTAATTGTTGTGTTAGTGCAATCCTCTTCTACAATCTCAAAAAAATTCTTATTACGACAGTATGTTCCAGTATCACATTTCAACTCATATACTGTGTCATATTCAGAAATGACATCATATACTTTTCCTTCTGTCAAATCAAAACCATTAAATAAAGCTTTAACCTTCATTTACTCCACCTGCCTTTACAATTTCAGCCAGTCTTTGGGTGAATGGCTTGATATTAAAATCACATAATTGTAATTCACTTCCAGTTTTATCAAGCAGTTCTCCTGCTATCCTTTCAAATTCTTCTCCTACCTGCTCTACAACCTTGTTTGCATTGTAAGTGGTAGCTATATCAGATATATCTGTAAGCAGTTCTCCTGCGTCAATTAGTGGCTTGTCCTCACCAAGCGACAAATGTCCATCCGTTAATTTACTTTCAATAAGTTCCACTACTAATTGTCTGCTAATCAAATCATTATTCATTTTGATTCCTCACTTTCCTCCATAAATCCAACTGCCATATCTACGTTATATGGCTTACCTACAATAAATTTAAGTTGTGGTTTTTTATCCTCCACACCAACAATCAGAACACAATCATTAAAGACTGTAGCAAATTCCTCTCCATCCTCTAACTTTTGCATCTTCTCCATGCTCTTTTTCAAATTCATTCATTGCTGCCATAATAGCCTTATTAATATTATCCATGTTCTATTCTCCCTTCTGTTTCTTCTTTATCACACTCTAAAAATCCCCTATGTTCATGCGTTATTCCCCACCAGCCTTTTATGTAAGATAACCTCTCACCAGTTAGTTTACATTTATGATTTTTTTCGTTAAGATGTTCGCATAATCCGTTACAATAGCTCATTGTTTTCTACCTCCTATTAATCCAAATCCGCTATAACATCATAATCCAAAATCTCGACCACCTCATCTAATTCGTCAATCTCTGTTTCTCCATTTGCATATTCTGTGACAAAAGCTGTAGCTGTTACTGTGGCTGTAACTTTTACCTTTTTATGTTGTATAGGTTCACTCATTTCTTTCTACCTCCTCATAGAATGCTGTATTTTCTGTAATAACCATTAGAAGTATATCTTCCACTTTCTCTGTTCTAAGCCTGTATAGACCATGCTATAACGCAGTTTCATTGCTATGCAATGAACTTCTTTGCCTTGCACAAGCCTATCCATTACTTTTTCAAGTTCAATTTCTATGTAATCTTCTATTTTTTTTTAAGCTGTTCCAGATACTCACATCCTGCCTGTAGCATTTTTCGCATTAAAACATCTTCTCTTGCACTATGACCAAGCTCTTTCATTTCAGCCACACACTGCTTCCACTGTTCATCTGTCATGGGAACCATAGCTATATATTTATCCAGCCATGCAGTTACTTTCCCCATGATCCATCTTGTCTGATTTGGTGTCAGCTTTTTTAGTTCCATGCCCTATCACTCTCCAATTTGGGATATGCTAATATAAATTCCTGGTATCTTTGCCCAAAACTTTTCTACAATCTCACTTGCCACCAGGGCATCATCTTTCCAGTAATGCAAGTCTGTCATGATATCTTTTAACATCTTTTGCAGATTATCCGTATCTGGTTTTGTAGTTTTGTATTCACCATTACCATGCTTACCTTGTGGAAAGCACCACTTTACCACTAACCTTACAGCACTGGTGTACATCTGCTTTGGAACATGCTGTGATAAATGTGCAGATAATTTAGCCCTTACCTCTTTTAGTTCCTGTGGTTCGTAAAACACTGGTTTTCCTTTTACCATGCGTACCTTTTTCTCCTGATATGTTTTGGTTGGCGGTACCATTGTCATAAAAAATTCAGTCATTGTTATAATCAACTCCTTGCCATTTCCCAGAATTCTGGTCGTATGTAATATAATTTCCTGCTGATAATTTATCAAATACATACATCAATAATCCTGGCCGTTCAGAAATCCACTTTAACACTTCATCATCTTTGTAGTTATATGATTTCCCTGGTTGTGTTCTACGAAGAGGAGGCATATCATTAGCCACAAACAATCTTTTGTCTTTTGATACTTTTCTTCCCATCTTTTTCACTCCTTTAACATGTGCAATTTCTTTTTAGTCAATGTCAGGGGGAGGAGTTGTAGTTGTGCGTAAGCTGTCGCACAACTACTCACCCCCATTGACCGTTAGGGAAAGAAAGTCTTATATATTATTAGAATAATAATATATAGGTTTTTCCTTCCCTAGGGAAATTCTCGAATTTTCTCGACTTTTTCCCTATGAGGGGAATTGGGAAAATCTTCGGTTTTTTCCCTCTAAGGGAAAGGAAAATTTTTGATATTTTCCCTACAAAGGAAAAGGAAATTCTCCGACTTTTTCCCTTTATTTCTTTCCAACATTTCCTTCATCAATCCAAAATCCTCCATGTTCTTTCAGGCGGTTTCTTACAGTCTTTTCTGTTACACCCATATATTCTGCCAGTCCTTTTATTGTAACCTGTCCATCAAAACCACATGCCTCAAATGCATTTTCAAGGGATGCTTTTCTCTCTTTTTTTGCATCTTCCGGGGATTTCTTCTTGCTTAAATTTTTCTTCCATGCCGGTTTTTCGGTTTCTGCTGCAATATCTTTTAATACTCCAATTCTGTCTACTTTATGTACCGGATATTGAAACCATAAATTTACTGGCTCAAACTTTGGAAATTCTCTAAGGGTGCCTTCTATCCTCCATGCAGTCTGCTGTTTTGCATGCTTTTCTGTTTGGGATAATTCTGGCCGTAATGCATTATATTGTTCATCTGTCAATAGTTCCTTAGCCTTTTTCTCCATTTGTGCCTGGCTGCACATATCATCCTGGGATACATGATCGTCATAGTCTGGTACATATTTATTAAGCCATTTTACATAGGTATCACAGACTGCATTATTTACTTCATTTTTAATTAGACTATCTGTAATTTCTAACTCTATAAGGTCTAATAAAGCATCTGGGTCACGGGCAAATACACCTGATCCACTTGCCCTGTCCATGGAGCGTTTGCCGCCTTGTGCCCCTTTGCTGTGATGATGGCAATAAATAACCGCACATCCCAATTCTGTACATACCTTATCAAACTGGTTACAAAAATGTGCCATCTGGTCAGCACTGTTTTCATCACCAGTAATTACTTTATAAATAGGATCTACAATTACTGCAATGTAATCTTTCTTGGCAGCTCTCCTGATAAGTTTTGGGGCAAGTTTGTCCATTGGCACTGATTTTCCTCTAAGGTTCCATATATCAATATTTTTTAAATTGTTCGCTTTCCATCCTAATGTTTCATATACATCCTTAAAACGATGTAAGCAGCTTGCCCTGTCCAGTTCCAGATTTACATATAAAATCCTTCCTTTTTTACACTGCCATCCAAACCAGCTTCTGCCCTCTGCAATTGCAATACACATTTCAATCAGTGCAAAGGATTTTCCTGCTTTGGATGGACCTGCAATTAACATTTTATGTCCCATCCTAAGTACACCATCAATAAGAGGCGGAGCCAGTTCCGGCAGGTTATCCCATTCGTTTTCAAGGCTTTCTGGTTCCGGCAGGTCATCATTAATACTCTCTATCCATTCTCTCCATTCTTCCCAGCTTTCTTTTCCTATGTTAGTATCAATTAGAAATTGTTTCTTGCCATTTCTCATTACACCAGGCATACGGCTTAATCTGGATGGATTTTTATTCTGTGTATCTACATTCAATCCATTTTTCTTACATATTGTGTAAAGGTAATCTACTCTTTTCCTGTATTCCTCATAGCTTGCAGCTTCTATTTTTACAATGGCATGCAGACTTTTCTTTCCACTAAATACCAGTGTAGCAATTGGGAGTTCCAGTTCTCTTAATATTGCATTTTGCTTATTGATGTCTGTATCATCGGATTCTACCAGTGCATACCGAAAATCTGTAACATTTTTATTTTTACAGCCGTTCCCATCTAATGGATTAAAACGGATCCATGCCCCTACTCCAGGATCATAATCACCAAGCACAGAACCAATATCACCATTACATTTACTAAGTTGTTGGATTAACTGCCGTGCAGTCCTATCCCAGCAGCCTTTATCCGGATACTTTTTATCATCGTCCGGCCTACTCCAGCTCCGGGTCACATAGCCGACATTTTCGTCGGTGCCAAATAACGTTTCAATATAGGTAATTAATTCTTTTACTGGGTTCCAGTCTGTTCCGGGTTCATGAATTTCTTTTTCCTCCAGCCATCCTGTATTTACTACTACGAAATCATCATTTCCACCTATGTAATCATCCCATTCGATTTCATAACTTTCATACTCAGGTGGTGACCATCCATTATCTTTTGCCATTTGTATGATGGTTCCTACTGTAACAGGGGTATTACTGCCATGGAAAGTTTTCCATTTGTGATAACATTCTCCATTATGGTATCTGGTGTCCGCCTTGCTCCAGTTATCCCATTCTTCTACAGAATAACCACTCTCTTTTAATGCCATGCCTACATTTACCCATTCCTGGTAATCTAAGGAACTGGGATTGATATAATGCAATAATTCTTTAATGTCATATTTCTTTTCTACCATTCGCTTCCCCCTTCTGTTTCAGCAGGTGGGATATATTCATTTGGTACTATTCCCGGTGGTATTCTATTCCACCCCAGTGCTGCAATTCTACTAATCATATTACTAGCCTGCTGAAATGTCCAGGTTCCTACATGTTGAAACCCACGTGCTTCCAGCTGTTTTATCTGACGAGGTCTTGCCAAGCCTTCATTTTGACGTTTTGTAAGCCTGTCAAGAAGAATCTTGGCTTTTCCTGCATTGTTTATTTCATCAGGATTTATCCCAAATTTCTCTAATGCTTTTATCTGTTTGTCAGAAGCTGGTCCCATTTCCCAGCCAAAAGCAGGTACATAGTTTGTTAAGTTCTCCGCCTGTATGGATAATTCAAACTGTAATGGATCTACCAACCTTCCTTTCCTGTTTTTCATTTCCTTCAACTGTTTTGCCAGTGCTTCTTCTCTTTGTGCAACTACATCTTCACTTGCTTGCTGTTCCGCTTCTTCCAAGTCTACCGGGTATGCTGCTGTTTCCATGTTTTCGGTCATTTTCTTTGCTACTTCTTCATTTTCACAAATCAGGTGTGCTGGTCTGCACAGTTCATGTCTTTCCGTATGCCATAGAAAATCAAGCAATAAGAGACTTTCCTTTCCTGGATGTAATCTGGTACCACGCCCTACCATCTGGCTGTATAATGCACGGACTTTGGTTGGTCTAAGCACTACCACACAATCTACAGATGGACAGTCCCATCCTTCGGTAAGTAGCATGGAATTACATAACACATTGTATCTGTCTTCTTCAAAGTCCTTTAATATTTCTGTCCTGTCGTTGCTGTTTCCATTTACTTCTGCTGCTTTAAATCCCTGTTCATTCAAAATATCCCTGAATTTCTGGCTTGTTTTCACTAATGGCAGGAATACAACTGTTTTTCTATTTTTACAGTATTTTGACATTTCTTCCGCTATCTGATATAAATATGGATCCAGTGCGGTACCAAGGTCTGATGTTTTAAAATCTCCTGCCTGGGTACCTACCCCGGTTAAATCTAATTTTAGAGGTATGGTCTGTGCTTTGATTGGGGTTAAATATCCTTCCTTTATCGCCTTAGGTAGAGTGTATTCATAAGCCAAAGACTGAAATACTTCTCCAAGATTTTTCATGTCCCCCCTGTCTGGGGTTGCAGTAACTCCTAATACTTTTGCATCCTTGAAATATTCTAGTATTTTTTGATAACTGCTTGATATACAATGATGTGCTTCTGCTAGTGTCAAGTAGGGAACAAAAAAAATATTTTTTTCATCGGAAATGCCAATGCTGGCATCCCCGATGAATACTAAAATCCTAATCTACATACACAGTATATCATGTTTGTGCAATAAAATCATCTACATTCCAGACAATCTCTATCTCCGTTTCACTGTGTACCAGTACCTGACTGACAAGCTGCCGGATTTTGTCTGGATCAAAATCATTAAGTACGCTTAATGCAGACAATGTTTCCGTGTCCTGTTCTTCCAGGCATACGTCCCGTCTGGAAACTTCTTCCATCTTTTCTTCAATCAGCCGTTTCGTTTCCTCTATCTGCTGCTTGATGCCGGCAGTCCTTTCTGCCATCTCTTCCCTTGACAGCCTGCCTTTGGTATATTCATCATATACCATGAATTTCTTCCTGTTATACTTTTCAAGGGATTTTTCCAACATGGCAATTTCATCTGGCAGGGTATCTTTACAAGCTGTCTGCTTTTTCTTTATCTCCAAATCCTGCAAGCCTGCCAGTGCCATGGTCTTTACACACTCCAGCACATTCTGTTCCAGTTCCATACGCCTGACATTGTATTTGTGTATCCTGCACCGGTAATAGCTCCCATTGGAATGCTTAAACATTGCTTTCCCACACCCAGCACAGGCAATCAGACCTTTTTTCCACGGTCCATTCTTTTTCCGTCGCTGGTACGGTCTTCGGTCAATGGCCTTAACAGCTCTCTGGTAAAGTTCCTCCGGCACCAGAGGCTCATGGCAGTTCTCCACCACAATCCAGTCCTCTGCCTCCCTCTTTACCACCCTGTGGCCGGTATCAAAATTGTCGGCAGTCTTGTTATTGATGACTTTCCCGATATAGACCTCATTAAAAAGTATCTCCATCACCGTAGTGGGTGACCACATCCTGTCGCCTATATCCCTCACATTGGAACGCCTGATATTGTTTTTCTCATAATATTCCAGAATGGAATCGTAACAGTTCCGGTTAAGGTACTCGCTAATCTCTGTATACTTCTTCCCTTCTGCCGCCATCTGGAAAACCAGCCTGACCACCGGTGCAGCATCCGGATCAGGTTCCAGCACATGCTTGTCTGCTGCTGATTTCCGGTAGCCGAACGGTGCAAATGCGGCAATGTATTTCCCCTGCTGTGCCAGTATTTTCTTTGCGGAACGAACCTTTCTTGAGGCATCCCGGCAGTACATGGCATTGACAATGTTTTTTAATACCACATCCATTCCCCCGGTGCTGCCGAAGGACTCTTTACTGTCATACCCGTCATTCACAGAGATATACCGCACCTGCATCAGCGGGAAAATACATTCCATATAGTTTCCCACTTCCAGATAATCCCTCCCAAGCCTGCTGTAATCTTTGGTGATGATTAACACCGATATCTCCTGCCTTTACCTGTCCCATCATCTTTTGGAAATTCGGACGGGTAAAATCAGCCCCGGAAAACCCGTCGTCCACAAACTCAGCTATCCGGTAGCCTTGCAGGTCAGGATGTCCCGAAACGTATTCCATCATAAGCTGTCTCTGGTGCGAGATGCTGTTGCTCTCGGTTCCCTTCGGCATGTTGTCATCTTCATCTGACAGCCTCATGTAAAGTGCCAGCACTTCCTGCATCCGTCCCACACATCCTTTCCTCTGCTATCCCTGTCAGCTGCTCCATAAAATCATCATATTTGAGGTGGATTTCCAGATTCCCATCCGAATGGAAGTATATTTTTTCCACAAAGGCATCCACCATTTCCTTTGTCAGTTTCCTCCGTCTGGAATACTTCTGCACCACCTGTTCCCAATCCAGGTCCAGATGGAAATTCTTTTCATAAAAACGTTGCCGCCTGAACAGCTCCGCAATCTGTTCCTGAATGTCCCGTATCTGGTTTTCATACTCTTTCTGGTACTGGCACAGTTCCTCTGCCGTTATCAGCCCGTCCCTGTAATCTTCATAAAGGCCGCCCTTGTTTGCATTGATACGTTTTTCTTCCTTCATCAGCCGTCCAATCTCTTTCCGGTATGCCTCAAACTGGAGCATATTTTCTTTCCGGTGGTTCAGGTCCTGCACCAGCTGCATCGTGTCAATACAGAGTGCCATGTGTTTATGGATCACTTCAAAAACAGCCTGCTCCGTTTCCTCCACGGACAGTTTCTTTCTCCTGTCAATTCTGTCATGTACTTTCTTCTTCTCCCTCCTGCCGCATTCATACTGAAAACGTGATGTCTGCCTGCAGTGCCTTTTTAAGTGCATATGGGAGCCGCATTCCGCACAGAATACCTTTCCCACCAGCTTATTTTCCGGGCTTTTGGGCAGGTCCGGCCTGCTGTTGATTCTCTTTAACGTTTTTTTTCGGACACTCTCTACCCGTTGCTGCACCTTTTCAAAAACTTCTTTTTCTATCAGGGGTTCATGCACCCCTTCCACCCGCACCCACTGGTCCTGCGCTGTGTGGATGTTCTTCCTGCCAGTTGCAAGGCATTTCGACTGTTTCCCATGTACGGCATTCCCTATATAATATTCGCCTGTCAGAATCTCCTTGACATGTGAGGGATGCCAGTCCCTTGATTTATCCGCATTTGCAGTGTCTCCTTTTTTGGTAAAACGGTATTTTGGCGGGGATAATATCCCTTCCTCCTGCATCTGCCGTGCAATCTGTGCATACCCCATACCGTCAAGGAACATATGGAAGATACGGACCACATTTCCACTCACATCAGTATCTATTACCAGCCGCCTTGAACCATCATCTGCACGCATATATCCGTATGGCGGTGTGCCTTCACTGAACCCTCCCTGTTTCCAGATAGCCACTTTCCCCGTTTTAACTTTTTTGGAAATATCCTTTGAATAATACTCATTCACAATATTTTTCAACGGAACGGACAAATCGGCTCCCTGCATGGCTGAATCAAAACCATCCGTAATTGCTATGTACCTTACATCCAAAAACGGGAATACCCTCTCTATATAATTCCCTGCCTCCACATAATTTCTGCCAAGCCTGCTCAAATCACGAGTAATGATGGTATTGATTTTCCCTGCCCGGATATCCTGCATCATGCGGTCAAATTCCGGTCTGTCAAATGTTGTCCCCGTCACGGACACATCTGCATACACGCCAGCCTCAACCATATCATCCTGTCCGTCAATGAAATTCCTTATATATGCAATCTGCGTTTCCACTGTATCCCTTTCCTTATTTGCCTCCGACTCAAAGGAAAGCCTGGCATATACCGCCGCCCGGTACGGTTTCACATCCTGTCCCAGATCCATCACTGCCTGTGCTGTCAGGTTGCCGGAAAGTTCTACGGTGCCTGCCGGCATATTTTTTCTGCTCTTTCTTGCCATTTTACACCGCCTCCTTTACCCTGATATTCAGCTTCCCGTTTTCATCCACAGACACATCATGGCCGGCACTTGCAAGTCCGTCCAAAATCTCCTGATAGCAGTCAGAAAAATCAAATCTGACTTCTATATTGTTTTTGTCAGCCACCCGGATCTCCCGGATCAGCGAAACCGCCACAAACCGGTCAAGTTTCTCAATATTCCTGTGTTCCATGAAATAATCCAGCCATGCAAAACCGCCGCTTTTCCTCTCTAACACCTTTTCAATCTCCATGTCAATCTGCCGGACTGCAACCTGTGCATTTTTCCTCCTGGCCTCATATGCCGCATGGAGCTCCCTGTAATCTTCCTTTGAAATCATGCCGTCTTTCATATCTTCATATAAAGTAGTACGGAGCTGTGCACAGCGCTCTGCCTCCATCTCTTTCTTTTCCCTGCGTTCTTCCAGTTTCCTGATGTCAAGCTGCTGGAATGGCACCGTTTCAATAAAGGATAAGATTTTTTTCAGCTCCAGCACATTTGAAATGTGCTGCTTTAACAGAAACAATACCGTTTCCTCCAATTTACCTGCCGGGATACGGTGCGGGCTGCACTCTTTCACCGCCTTGTGCGTTGAACATACATAGTAAGCATAAGTCTTTCCGCTGACAGTTGAAGTCTTTCTGACCATCAGCATCCCGCAGTCCCCGCAGACAGCCAGCCCCGACAAAGGATATACCCCGTCATGTTCCGGCGCTGTCCGTGTATAGTGTTAGAATAAAAATGGTACAAGTTAAAAGTGGAAAAATCCCCAAAATAGGTTACAATAGAAGACAGAAAGGATGGAGATTTTTCATGAGTAAACAATATGATAAACAATTTAAAG
>JAAVHR010000009.1 GCA_014799595.1 Clostridiales bacterium
TGTATACTCACTTTTATTGGGCTGATGCCCACATGAGGATTTTTACCAGCCATTATAGGAAATTATTAGATATTATGTATATTCTGGAAAAATCCGAATGAGGGGTTCTGAATAGTTACGATTTTTTTAAGTAACAAAAAGCGTACAAAACGCAGAAATGAGGAAATTATGGTATTTAGCAGCATAATATTTTTGTGTGCATTTTTACCCATTACTTTTCTTGTGTATAGCATTATCCCCAAGAGGTTTCGGAATATATGGCTTCTTGGGGTAAGTCTGTTTTTTTATGCATGGGGTGAACCGCGATATGTTTGGATTATGGTTTTTTCTACCATATTCGATTATGTAAATGGCAGGCTAATCGACCGGTTTCTGGGCAAAAAAGGAAATGCCGCAAAAGCAATATTATTTGTTTCTATTATAGGTAATCTATCTATTTTGGGATTTTTTAAATATGCAGACTTTTTTATTGATACCGTCAACCATATTGGCGGCTATGACATTCGATTATTTGAGCTTGCTTTACCAATTGGTATTTCTTTTTATACATTTCAAACTATGTCTTATACAATAGATGTTTATCTTAAAAATGTAAAAGCCCAGAAAAATTTTATTGATTTTGCCATATATGTTTGTCTTTTCCCACAATTGATTGCAGGTCCTATTGTTCGTTACAAAGATATTGCAGAGCAAATAAAACAAAGAATATTTTCCTTTGAACAAATTAGTGAAGGTTTATTCCGTTTTCTCATCGGTTTAGGAAAAAAAGTTTTCATAGCAAATCAAGTAGGTGCTATATGGCAGGAAGTATCCCATTACTCTGGTAACGATAAAAGTATGGCAGTTGCTTGGCTGGGTGCTATCGCCTACACATTACAAATTTATTTTGATTTTTCTGGATATTCAGATATGGCAATTGGACTGGGTAAAATCTTTGGCTTTACTTTTCCAGAGAATTTCTTACATCCTTATGAATCAAAGAGCATAACAGAGTTTTGGCGAAAATGGCATGTTACCTTAAGTAGCTGGTTTCGTGAGTATGTATATATTCCTTTGGGAGGAAACCATGTAAACAAAGTACATTGGATTTTTAATCTGTCTATTGTTTGGTTCTTAACAGGATTCTGGCATGGTGCAGGATGGAACTTTATTTTGTGGGGAATCTACTATTTGTGTTTTTTACTTTTGGAAAAACTGGTTTTACAAAAATGGATGCAGAAATGGAAAGCCATATTTTTACACATTTATACTATGCTGGTAGTTCTTGTCGGATGGGTATTATTTGCCTGTGAAGATATGTCTATGTTTTTACAATATGGAAAACAAATGCTGGGAATTGATGTGAGTATTGGCAATTCACTTAGCATGTATCAATGGCTTCATAATGTACCACTACTGCTTATTGGCTGTATTGGTGCCACTACACTTCCGCAAAAGGCTGTAAAAAAGTGGATACCTGCCAAGTGGCAACCGATAGCTGGTTATGCTTATGCAACCATATTATTATTTGTATCCATAGCATTTCTGGTAAGTGGAAGTTATAATCCATTTTTATATTTTCGTTTTTAAACATAAGTAACTTGGAAACAGAAAATGATTGTAACTGTTAAGGTGGAAACACTCATTTACTGCGTGTTTTGTAAAAAAAAGTAAATTTGGTGAGGAATATGAAAAAACAAAAAATTGGATCTATCTTTTTTTCTATTGGTATTATGGGACTGCTGACAGCTACAGGTCTTGCTACTTTTTTTGGCTCTCAGAGAACATTTTCAGAAAATGAAAACCGCTACTTATCTAAACTCTCTGATGTACATTGGGAAGAACTAAAAAGCGGAAAAGCCCAGACTACATTAACACAAGTTGCAAACGACCAATTTCCATATCACGATTTTTGGATGCAGGCTTCTACAGAAATAGAAAAATGTATAGGGAAACAGGATATTGGAGGAGTTTACTTCGGAAAAGACCATTACTATTTTGAAAAATTTCTAGAAAGTGATTTTGAAGAGAAAAGATATAATAACAATCTTAGACTTGTGGCAGCTATGCAGGAAAAACTGGAAGAACAGATAACCACTATACTTGTTCCATCTCCTTCAACTATCTGTAAAGACAAGCTTCCAAAATATGCAATAGGATATGACAGCAACCAGAAATACGAAGAAGGAAAAGAGATAATAGGAAAGGAAAACTGGCTTGATATCCGAATACCATTAGAAAAAGAATCAAAACAAAAACAGGTTTATTTCCGAACGGATCATCATTGGACTATGTCTGGAGCATACATTGCTTATAAAGCATTTATGGAACAGTTAGGACTAAAACCAAAATCCTTGGAATATTTTGATTTACAAGAAAAATCAAATGCATTTTATGGTACATTGTATTCTAAGGCGTTAGATAAAAATGCAATTCCTGACTCTTTGCTTATACCAAAAAATATTCCTTCTGATTTACAGATAACCTGTGATGGAAAAAAGCATAAAAGTATTTATGATATCAGCAAACTTTCTACAAAGGATAAATATTCTGTATTTTTTGGTGGTAACTATGGAATTACCCAAATAGAAAATTCTAATGGCAAGCAGGAAGAAACTTTAATCGTTATAAAGGATTCTTTTGCAAATTGCTTAGTTCCTATGCTTATCGAACATTACCAGAAAATTATTATGGTAGATTTAAGATACTATAATGATTCTGTTTCCAGCCTGCTTTCTACAGAAAAGAATAAAACTGTTCTTGTTTTGTATGAAATAAGCAATTTTGCAAAAGAAACCACTCTTCATAAATTGATGAGCTAAAATACTTAGAACATAATATCAGTAGACCAATATCCCAGAATGTACTTATGTGTAACAGTAGACATTCCGAACTGTTATACTTATACTAAAACTGGGATATTTTTTTATAATTCTCTTTTTTTCATCTTCTCTAAAAGCTTTTTCCCTACTGCTCCTTGACCCTCTTTGCAATAAAACAGATTCCTCACCTGCTCTCTTTCTGCTTTCTGGTATGTCTGTCCTTTGTCTATTATACGCTCCAAACCATTCATAAATTGTGCAAAATCCCCAGCTCTCTCCCCTGGGGTCACATCCTCATAACGGAAGTACATTTCCCTATCGTTTTGTAAGTATTCTTCATAATCATAATGGTAAAATAACATTGGTCTGTCTAACAGCAAATAATCAATATAAATGCTGGAATAATCTGTAATCAACACATCCGCCTTCATGAGAAGCTCCTGTGTATCCCATGATTCTCCTGTAATATCCTTAATTCTTGGATATCTTTGCAACTCCTCCATTTCATTTCGATGATAAAAGTGTTTCTTCACTAAGAAATCGCATTGATTTCTCTCACAAAAATCATTTAATTTCTTTAAATCAAAGATACAAGAAAGTTCAATTGGTATCTTTCCTTCTTTACGATGAGTAGGTGCATATAAAATCTGAATGTGATTCTCTCTTTCCAATTCTGTACTGTTTTGATGCTCTCTTACTTTTTCCATAAGACTCTCATCAAAGAATACATCATTTCTTGGCTGTCCAAGACAAATCACCCGGCTGGCTGGTACCCGGAAGGCACTTTCATAAATCTTTGCTATGGCCGGACTGGTTGCAACCACATATTCTTTTCCCAAAGGTACATGTATGATTCTGTTCCTGAATTTCTGGACTTTGCTATCCCAGTCCTTCTCGTAATAATCATCATATCCTACTTTTTTTAAAGGAATACCATGCCATAGATTAATCAAAGTAGCTCCACCAAGAAAAGCATGTTTAAAATCGCTAATTCCGTTTGTCATAACTGCATAACCTGCTCGGAGCTGATACCATATTCCCTTTATGGAACACCATTCGTAAGCCTTATATCCGGCATTTTGAATCTCTTCTACTACTTTAGGATTCCTCGTAATCCATACTATGGTCAAATCCTTATCCTCCTGTGCTTCAAGAAATAATACCTTCGCATTGTCTGCAAATTTATCCCCCAGCCATGCACCAAAGACCATTACCTTTTTACTTCTTGGACTAAGCATAGTAAAATACATAATCAAATATTTTATAAGAAGTCGTATTTTTCGTAGCAATACCATTTTTCCTACCCCCATATAAATTGCATAAGTATTCGGATGAATCCCCTCTTATAGACTTTGTTCCTGATATAAAACCACATCCGATAAAACTTATTTCGTGTATCTAACAAAGCATATTCTTCCAAAAGTCTCCGTTTCTGCTCTTCAATTGGATACTGTTTTTGATAAGTTTCCATGAAAAAAGAAACCTGCATCACGCTTTCTTCCATCTGTTCTTTATATCCTTTTCTTCCTTGCATCAATCTCTTGACAAGATACAAAGGATTTAGAGGTGATTTTGCACCTACAGAATTGTTTGCATGCTGTCGATAAAACATTGTATGGTTTTCAATAAATCCAACTTTTCCATATACTATGGCAATTAGCGTAGCCCAGTAGTCATGCATAATTATTTTATGATAATCTTTTACTTGTAACATTCTCTCCTGTAAACTTTTATTTATCATCATAGTACAGCCTGTAACAGAATTTTGAATTATTAAGGAAGATAAACTTGTTGTCCTTGGCAGATTCTGATAGTCAAAAAAAGAACCTGTTGCTGTTCCATTCTCTTCCAGTACTGTCAAATCACTATGCACCAAAATTGGTATATTGTTATCTATTCCTATATCCTCCCTATATGTCAAAGTACATTGTACCTTATGTGGTTCCCATATGTCATCCTGATCGCAAAACATGATATAAGGTGTATCTGCTTTTGCAAGAAGCTGCATAAAATTAATCTTTGCAGATCCAGTTGGTGGGTTATTCTTTATTATCTCTACAGAATTTGGACACTTCTGTTGGAATTCAAAGAGAATTTCTAAAGTTCTATCACTTGAGCCATCATCTCCTACAACCAATTTCCAATTCTTACACTCCTGTTGTTGTAAAGATTCTAATTGTGCCGGAAGATAACATTCCCCATTATAGGTTGCCATTAGTATTGTAACTTTTTCCTTTCCCATAATCCCAATTCTCCTTTAAAATTTTGTATACTCTGCTACTCTTACTGCCTTATGATTTTGTACTTCTTTTACCCATTTCCAAAAGAATGTTACCATTCCATAATAAATAGAATAGCAACTAAACAACATCAGCACGCAGCTTTATCTTGCTGCGTGCTGTCACACCTTTTGTTTCTATTCACCCTAGGTGATTACAAAACTCTGCACAAATACTTAAAAACTAAATGGAGTTTCCCAATTACCTACCGATCACTTTTTCCCATATTTAGATCCGTCTTAATCTTTGTTGTGGAAATTCCTTCTGTCCTTGGTAAATATACCACTTCACAATAGTCTTTCAGAAAATCAAACTGCCCCTCCCAGTCATGTCCCATAACAAATACATCAATGTCATTATCTTGCACATCCTTAATTTTTTGTTCCCAATTATACTCTGGAATCACTTCATCCACATACTTGATTGCTTCCAAAATAGTTTTTCTATCTTCATAACTATGATAAGCCGTCTTATGCTTTAGTGCATTAAATTCATCTGTGGACAATACTACTAATAAATAATCTCCCAGTTCCTTTGCCCTACGTAATAAATTCACATGTCCTACATGTAACAAATCATAAGTTCCATAAGTAATTACTTTTCTCATATATTTTTTCTGCCTCCTTAACTTCAAATTTTATCTTGACCTGTAACTGTTCAGAACCATGAACAGTTACGTTTAAGCCCATAAATATTCGCCCTTCGGCGAAAGGGGCTTAAACATTGTAAAACTTACTTTTTCATACGAAACACGCAGTAAATGCGTGTTTCTACCTAAATAGTTACCTTGACCTTACAGATTTAAGCCTCAATTATACATAGTTTATATTACAGACTATAAATAAACCCTGTTTAATTAGCTACATTCTATCATTTTTACCATATCAAGTCAATCCAGCCGCTGCACATTTTACTGTTATGTTATGCAATAGTTACTGTTCAGAACCATGAACAGTTGCCATTTTTTTAACATATCTTTATCAAAAAACCTCCCTAAAACTTTTATTATTATGCCATATTTCACCAATAAAATTCTAATAACGTAAAAAATCCAGGAGGTTAACTTACTATGATTACGTCTTTTCAAAAAAATATTCCATTAAAAGTAAAGGTTCTTAACTTTATAAAAAGCCAAATACTGGGTACTGCTTACTGCTCTGATGTACATTTTGATAAATTATCAAACAATGTATGCTATTCCCAATCCTACCTTTCCCACCACTATGAAACAAATCTTCCTACACGGACTCCTCTGGCTGTAATGTGCCAAAAGAAGGAGTGGATGATTGAACAAATCTTAGATAGCAAAACTTATACTTTTCCAAAAATTCTTCTGATATTAAATCCCTTTTATCTAGCACCTTTATCTGCCATGTTAATATTTAATACCAAAAGTCCATGCAAAGTGCAATATACCATTAAGGGTAGAAATGGTTCTCCTGATTTTACGAATGTAGATGAAAACTTTTCTACACGTCACAGAACCGCTGTTGTAGGATTATTTGAAAATTGTTATAACCCGGTTACTATTACTTTGTTAGACCAAGCTAACAACCCCATTTCCACAAAAAAAATTCGTATAAAAACAAGAGAAATACAAAATCATCACATTCACGGATGTGTAGAAGTAACCAACTCTTCGCAATCCATGCTTGGGGAGTTTAAGCTGGTATCCGGGGGGCAACGTGGCGGAGTATATGCATTTGATACAAATGGAAATATACGCTTTGCCCTGACCAAACGACCACAATCTTATGGTGTTTATTTATTGAATTCTGGGAAATTTTTATTTCCAGAACCGGACATGCGTATGCCTGCTTTTGGAAATGCCCATACGGTTATTACACATGAAATGGATTTTTTAGGAAGAGTATCACATACTTATTATGATGAAAGAGGATATCACCATTGGGCAATTGAAAAAGAGAATGATGGTAATATTTTATCACTTTCCAGTTCTGTTAGTGATACATATATGGAAAATACGGTTGTAGAAATCAACCGTTTTACAGGGGAACGGGTTTGGGAAATAAATGTGAATGACTTATTTGACAACACTTATAAAACACGTAATGATTGGGCTCATATCAATGCTGTGGATTATATTTCTTCAGAAAATGCTGTTCTTATCTCTATGCGAAATATACACACCATTGCCAAAATAAAAATTGACACCAAAGAAATTGTATGGATTCTTTCCAATCCTGATTTCTATTCTAAAACTACAATGAAAGATAAAGTTTTAACACCAGTTGGTGATATCGACTGGTTTTTCCAACAACATGCCGTAAAAATTGTCACAGAAAATCATCATCATCAAGATTCCAAACTGCAAATAATGTTATTTGATAATCACACAGCAAACCGTCGCCCAGTTCCCTGGTTTGATGGAAAACAGGAATCTAATGTTCTTTTCTATACAATTGACGAAAAAAAGAAAACAGTTTCTATGGATAACCGTTTTCCAGTGCCTTTAAGTATTACCCGCTCAAATATAGAATACATTCCCGAAAAAAATGTTGTGACTGCCATGTGTGGAAATCTTAAGCCTCATATAAATGATTTTTCTGGAAAAATAATAGAATTTGATTATACTACAAAAGAATGTTTGAATGAATTTTCTTTTCATACAGACTTTTTTAGTGCACACACTATAACCTTTCCAATAACAGCATTATCTACACCTCTATCTGATAAACACAGCATTTTCCGGGGACAGCTAAAGTCTCCAGAAAAGATTTCTATCCTTCCAGAGGATGTAAAACATGCAGAAACTATGCCAGAGAATGTTTCACAAAATCTTATCTTTCTCCTATGTGGTGACTTGTTACAAATAAAGGCTGTTGATCATAATCTGGAAAAAATATATGTATACAACGAAAAAGAGCGTTTTCTTATGGATTTTACAGATACTACACAACCATTAAAAGTATTTAAAAAGCAAAAATATTATGTAAGTTTACCTTTGCATGATTTACCAAATGGCAATTATCAGATAGCTGTACAATACTTATCTAAAACTTATGATACCTCTTATCATGTTACACTCAGAAGCAAAAAAACAAAAGAGAATATTCTATTGTCAAAAGATAATATTACCTATCAAGCCAGTCCTTTTTTTATGTAAGCAGAACATTTATGACACATTTTCGCAAAAAAAGAAACAAGAAAAAGTATTCTTTTGCCTTTATTTTCCACTAATATAAAGAGGACTATAAAAGAGGAGGAAATATAATGAGAAAAAAAACAAAAAGAATTGCAGCATTTATGGTTATTGTTCTACTTGCTGCAAACACACAAACTTCCAATGCAGATGCCTTAACAAAGGTATCTACACCCTTGCAAACAGTAAATACAAACAAAACACTTCCTAAAACTAGTAGTTTGGGAGCTATTGGTATTATAGAAGATACTACTATCGATATATCTTTAATTCCAACTTCTGGCTCTGCTATTAATAACTCTCCAGTTCCGTCTACCGGTTCTGCTATTGATAACTCTCCAGTTCCATCTACCGGACCTGCTATTGATAACTCTCCAGTTCCGTCTACCGGACCTGCTATTGATAACTCTCCGGTTCCGTCTACCGGACCTGCTATTGATAACTCTCCGGTTCCGTCTACCGGACCTGCTATTGATAACTCTCCGGTTTCGTCTACTGGACCTGCTATCGATAGCACACCAATGCCTTCTGTAAAACCTGCTGATGAGACACCTCTTCCTACCGCCACACCTGATGAGACAACTCCAGTACCTTCTCCAACAGCGAAACCACCAGAAGCATATAAAAAAGGAACTGTATTTCAACGGAATAACTATATGTATACTGTTGTAAAAGCACCAACAAAAACAACCGCGGGACAAGTATATGTAAAAAAAGTTGCTAATATTGCATTACAAAAAAAATCCCTAACTGTACAATCTTCTTTTACTATAGACGGATTTACATATCAGGTTATTGGTATTACCAAAGAAGCTTTTATGTCTTGTACTGCATTAGAAACTATTACAATAAAGAGTGGGACAACTTTTATTGGAAAACGTGCATTTCGTGGTGTTTCTACCTTAAAAACAGTCATTTTGCCGGATACTGTCACAACTATTAAATCAGGTGCATTTCGTGGTTGTACAGAATTAAGACAAATTACACTTCCGTCTAATGTCACAACCATTCGGTCAAATGCATTTTACGATTGTACGAAATTAAAAGCCATAATGGTACTATCCAAATCCATTACTACGATTGGAAAAAATGCCTTTAAGAACACAAAAAGCGGATGCTATATGATTGTATTATCAGGGAAAAAATCTGCATATCGTACAGTTCTAGATTCTTCTGGTGCAAAAAAAGTTATTTTATATACCTATTAATAATATACCTATATTCTAAGAAAAACCAACCACTTCCATATAGAACTGGTTGGTTTTTTCTAAAAATCTAAAAAGTCTTCTAATTCAATCTCTGATGGCAATCGCAAATCCCCTCTTGGACTTACAGAAACTGTTCCTACCTTCACACCATCCGGCATACAGTTCCGCTTAAACTGCTGACGGAAGAATCTGGTATAGAATACATTCAGCCATTTTTTAATTTCCTCATCACTAAATTTATATTCTTTGCTCTGATCTACTGCTGCCCTGCACAGTTCATACAACTCTTTTGGTTTTACTCCATAACGGAGCGTATAATACAAAAAGAAGTCATGCAAAATATAAGAACCTACTGTATCCTCGGTTTTTTGGGCAATGGTTCCATCTGGATTAGGCGGTAAAAGTTCTGGGCTAACTGGTGTATCTACAATATCTTCAATAACCTTTTCGATTCCTGCAAAACCATTTCTTCCAAGGTCATGTCCCACTTCATCCACTAATGTCCGTACTAAAGTTTTTGGAATACTGGTATTCACTGCATACATACTCATGTGGTCTCCATTATAGGTACACCAGCCAAGGGCAAGTTCGGATAAGTCACCAGTTCCTACTACAAATCCTCCCTCTTTATTGGCAACATCCATAAGAATCTGGGTACGCTCCCTTGCCTGACAATTTTCATAGGTAATATCCTTCACTGCCTCATCATGACCAATATCTTTGAAATGCTGGCGTACAGAATCTACAATGTTGATTTCCCTGATATCACATCCAAGAATTTTCATAAGCTCTATGGAATTATTTTTTGTCCGGTTGGTAGTACCAAATCCTGGCATGGTAATTCCTACTACAGTTGTAGAAGACAATCCCAGGTTTTTTACTGCTTTGGCAGAAACCAACAATGCTAAAGTAGAATCTAAACCTCCAGATACACCTACTACAATACATTTACTTTTGGTTGCTTCCAATCTTCTCTGCAGCCCGGCTACTTGCATCTGGAAAATAGATAAACTTCTTTCCAGTGGATTTTTAAAAGGCACAAAAGGTGTCATGGAAATTTTTCTTTTCATTTCTTCTTTTTCTACTAATTTTTTCTCCCATTGCACCACTTCAAACGTTCGTAAGGTAAAATCTCTCTTACANTCTGCAAAAGACTTATTNGCAAGCCTGTCATGACGAATCTTTGTCATATAAAAATCCTTGACTAAAACACCTTCTACAAAAGGTTTTGTTTCTCCTAATTCTTTTCCATTTTCGTACATCAGAAGATGNCCGCTAAATACTAAATCTGATGTTGACTCATAAGCACCTGCAGACACATACACATATCCACAGATACAACTAGATGATACCCCTCCCACTAACTTCTTACGNAACTGTTCTTTTCCAATTACTTCATTGGAGGCAGACAGATTTACAANAATTTCNGCACCATTTACTGCCAGCAGACGTCCAGGCGAAACCGGTGCCCAGGCATCCTCACAAATCTCCATGCCGATTGTCACAGGATTTTCTTCATCTTTAAGAGAAAATATCAAGTTATTTCCAAAGAAAGTTTCNTGTCCCTCCCAAAGTTTTATGGTAACTACATCATATCTTCCNGCACTAAACCAACGCTTTTCATAAAATTCCCCATAATTGGGAAGATATGTCTTTGGCACAATTCCAAGAACCTTTCCATTATGAAGAAACGCTCCACAGTTAAATAATTCTCCCTCTACTTCAAACGGCAACCCCACTATTAGCCCTGCCCCACTTTCTCCGTAGTCTGCGGTNANGGCAGTCAGCTTCTTTAACCCNTCTTTAGTTTTCTCCAANAACTGACGGTTGTGAAACAAATCCCCACAAGTATATCCTGTTAGGGAAAGCTCAGGTGTCACCACCAAATCTGCTTNNGTTGCCTGTTCTTCATAAAAATTNCNAATCTCTTCCACNTTCTTTGTTACATTTCCTATGTGTACTCTTGGTGCCTTACCGGCAACCCTAAATAAATTGTCCATGTATTNTCTACCTCCATTCTTAAACCATGCCACTTTTTTTATTTATTGTCAAGCCCCCTAAAGAATTAATATTCTACATGGTAACTGTTTAGCNTATAAGCTGAANAGTTACACCATTTTTACTCCTAAAAGTAGTAGAGATANAAAGTAAAATATGATAGAATGGTTTANGGAANATGAAAAGTGCTATGCACAATTCTCCCATTTATGCATAGCACTCTTTTTATGTTGAAAATTATTTNTTTTTCTTCTTTTTTTGTACAGAATAGCCAAAGGTTCCAAGCAGCTCTCCCAGAGAAAAATATTCNCCATGNGAATACATTACCAAATCNGCCTCATTGAGACAGAATTTCCCTTTTTNGTCCAAGAGATCCTTCTCNATATTTACACCAACCACATCTGCCAAAAACATGTGATGAGAACCAAGTTCCTTTATCTCTGTTACCTTACATTCAATATTTACGGGACATTCCTTAATCAAAGGTACAGATAGATAAGTGGCTTTCTCTTTGGTTAGATGCATTTCTTCAAACTTATCCACATCCCTGCCAGACCGGACACCACAATAATCCACAGTTCTTACCAAATCCTTAGTGGTTAAGTTGATAACAAACTCTCCACTATTCTTTATCATATCATAAGAGTGCCGGTTAGGACGGACAGAAATATACACCATAGGCGGATTGGTACATATGGTTCCTGTCCATGCCACTGTAATAATATTATCCCTTTTTCCTGCTTCGCTACAGCTTACCATAACAGCAGGCAGAGGATATAACATATTCCCCGGTTTCCAACATTCTTTACTCATAACATTCTCACATCCATCACTAAATTTTCGTTACTGTTCACACCTATGGTGCAAACAGTAACAAATTTTCTTCATCTATCCTCAATTATTCACGTCCTATATTGCAGACCGTTGCTATCGCAGCTAGGATCTGCTTAACTTAAAAATTTCTTAAGTACAGATATAAAAAGTTCCATACTAATTGGCTTTGAAACATGGGCATTCATTCCACTTTTTAAGGCGGCTTCCTTATCTTCTTCCAAGGCATTGGCTGTCATGGCAATAATTGGTAAATCTTTCACATCGGCTCTTGGCATATTGCGAATTGTTCTGGTTGTTTCATAGCCATTCATAATTGGCATCTGCACATCCATTAAGATTGCATCATAATAGTTTTCTTCTGCCTTCTCCACCATGGAAACTGCGTCTGTTCCATCTGGTGCAGTTTCCACAAGAAAACCAGCCTCTTCCAATATCACTTGTGCGATCTCACGGTTTAATTCAATATCTTCTACAAGCAGAATACGCTTTCCGCTGAAATCAGCTAACGTCCATTCTGCAACCTCTTCGGTCTTATCAATCAGGTTATTAGCAGCAAGAAGCACAGATTTCAGATCAGACATAAAGAGCGGTTTTGCACAAAAAGCAGTAATTCCCGCAGTTCTTGCTTCTTCCTCAATGTCTGTCCAATCATATGCCGTCAAAATAATAATAGGTGCCTCACTCCCTACCACATTACGAATTCGTTTTGCGGTTTCCAAACCACTGGTTTCCGGCATCTGCCAGTCAATAATATAGGTATGGTAAGGATCTCCCTCCTCATGAGCACTTTTTGCACGGTATGCGGCTTCCCTGCCGGAAGTTGTCCACTCAGAACGCAGACCAATTTGTTTCAACATTTTACTTACACTGTCACAAGTGTTGAAATCATCATCCACAACCAAAGCACGTAATCCTTCCAGTTCCTTAATTTGTGTGGCATCTTTTTCAATATCTTGCAATTTCAGTCCAAGTTCTACCGTAAATACACTTCCCTTGCCAACTTCACTTTCTACACTAATTGTACCATTCATCATTTCAACAATATTTTTGGTAATCGCCATGCCAAGTCCGGTTCCCTGAATACCATTCTGGGTGGTAGTGGACTCCCTCTCAAAAGGTTCAAAGATATGTTTTACAAACTCAGATGACATACCCATACCATTATCCTTAATGATAAAGGTAAAATCTCCATATCCATGACGGAATGTTGTTTTTTGCATAATACGGAATGTGATGGTTCCTCCGGCAGGTGTATACTTGACAGCATTACTTAATAGGTTGATAAACACTTGGTTTAATTTAAGCGGATCGGCTATCACATCCTCATTGGCAACCTCAAAAGTATCAATAAACAATTCAAGCTGCTTTGCCTTTACCTGTGGCTGGATAATATTGAGCAGATTATGCATTAACTCAGAAATATTACACTCTTGTTCTTTAATCTGTACCTTTCCGCTTTCAATTCTGCTCATGTCAAGAATATCATTAATCAGACTTAACAAATGGTTACTGGAAGAAAGGACCTTTTCCAGGCAGTCATGAACCTGCTCTTTGTTATCAATATGGCTGACTGCAATCGTTGCAAACCCTATAATTGCATTCATCGGAGTACGAATATCATGAGACATATTAGAAAGAAATGTGGTTTTTGCCCGGTTTGCATGCTGTGCCTGCATAAGTGCATCCTGCAGAGCCTGAGTCTGTTCCCTTTGTTTCCGAACCTGCTCTGTTATCTCCTTAGACACCACCATAACTATAATATCATCTGTATCATTATCTTGTGTCATAATAAACGACTGACGGATGCATATCTGATCTTGTTCAGAAATCCAGTTCCAATAGTCCACAACAACTTCCGCATCCCCTTGTTTATAACGTTCTTGTAAATAGCGGATGTTCACCATGGTATTGTAATCTTCCATAGATTCTTCTAAAACAAACCTTTTCCACCGTTCAAAATATTCAGAAGCCTTACATGGTGCTTTCAGCCCTACCTTTTCCAAAAAGGATATCTGCCCCCCATCTTTCATGGAAATAATATCATGTTCAATAAGATTCTGTGTTAAATTAAACTCGAAGGTAGAGAAAGAATTGGAGGTAACCGCAATCCGGTACTGTCTTTCTTTCCGGTCTGCAAGAGACATTTCTGCTTGAATGTGCAGCTCTTTTTTCTTTACTTCTGTAATATTCTGGCGAATAAATAAAATCTTGCTTACCTTGCCATCCTTTCTCTCTAAACAGATAATATTCACATGTTCCCACTCTGGACAGCCATTTCTCATTACATGGCACTCAAAACGCAAATCATTATGTTCTGCCAGAGATTCAATTATCGAATCTCTGGCAATAAATTCAGCAAACTCCTGCTGGTCACCTTCATCTATTATAATAGAACACAAATACTTTGATAAAACCTGATATTCACCACTAACAGGAATGCCACTATCCTCTGGTCTTGTTCCAGACAAATATTGATAGGTATCTGTCTCAAAATCAACCATAGCAAAACGTGAAAATAGTGTATTAACACCACTAATAATATATCCCATCTCGCGGTTTTCCTTCTCTAACAGTTTCTTTTTCCGATTTGCCCGGATAATTAAGGTAATAATGCAGATAATAAATAATCCAATCATCATTATTTCTAATTTAGTTCCTATTAGATTTTCTTCCCTTATCATACTTTGTGTAACATTTTTGGGAAATGTCTGTACAAGAACATAATTATTCTTTAGCAGATACCTTACACAGATATTGTCTGTTTTACTGTCAGAATCACAAATAAAAGCACCTTCCCCACCATTCTTAAATACATCTTCTACATTACTGGCTGTGTCCTTGTCAATTACATCAGATTCTAATAACACATCAAGCAGATTCTTCTCATATACTTTACCATTAGAACTGGCAATGACTTTGGATTCTGGTGTACAAAGAAATACCTCGGCTTCTTCACCAAAATAGGTGGTAGTAAGCATATTTTTCAAATATTCTTCTGCCAGAAACGCTCCACGCAGTACACCTATAATATCACCATTATAGCGAACCGGAGCATAAAAACTAGCCATCGTTTCATCAAAAAAATAGGAATCAAATATAATAGATATACCGCTTTCTCCACTTATGCCATTATGATAAAAGTTCCTGTTTGCCGCATCAGCAGTCCGTCCATCTGAAGCATAATCAACACCATTAAGGCCCGTAAACAGCAAAGCATCAAACTGTGAATTTTCTTCCATTTTTTTAAGCATCTGTGTAGTAATTATTGGCTTGTCCAAGCTTTCTCCCACAAAATATGCATAAGTATTAATACGGCCCAGTGCATTGCTTAATTCTTCATCTATTTGCTCAGCCTTAAGTTTTGCGGAATCTGCTGCATAATTTTTGTTCCGTTCTTCCATACGTCTGCTGTTTTGTACTGTATACCAGCCAAACAGAATAGCAATAGCAACCAAAAGGAATAAAACATAAATGATTTCCTGTAACGTTTTCTTTCTTTCCATGAAAAAATTCCCCCTGAATATATTCATTTTGTCACTTTAACAGATTTTTATCACTGATTAAATTTTATCGTAACAGTTCAGCCGGAGGCTGAGCTGTTACGGAATTGGGCAAGCTTCGCATGTAAATTGCCCAATTCCAATCCTGTTTTAGTCTTTTTTACGGTCTGCACAGCGGAGTGTGCAGACCTACCTGAACTGTTACATTTTATCACATTCTTGATTGCCATACAACTATTACAATAATTTNTCATATACAAAATGTAAGAGTTCAGCCATGCCATTCATATTTTGCCAGAATATACAACATGACCAGAAATACTATGAATGAAAGCTGATTGCTATGTGCTACTTGCCCTCTGTGAGCAAGCTCCCTCNTGCAAGTTGCACATATACTTTTGCATGGCTGAACTGTAACCAAAAAAGCCCTTATGCTAACTGCACAAAGGCTTTTCTATTTTAGTTTTCACCCTGCAAGGCATCATATCCTTCTTCACCGGTTCTAACTTTAATTACATTTTCTACATCATATACGAAAATCTTTCCGTCTCCGATATTTCCTGTGTAAAGAGCCTGTTTAGCTGCTTTTACCACATCAGCAACAGGAATCCTGCTGACAATAACCTCTACCTTAACTTTTGGAAGAAGAGTCATATCCATCTCAACACCACGGTAGTACTTTGTCTGTCCCTTCTGGACACCACATCCAAGTACCTGTGTTACAGTAATACCAAGTACACCGATGTCATTCAATGCTGTCTTAAGATCCTCAAACTTATTCTGCTTACAGATAATTGACACCTTNGACAATTTTACATCAGAAACAATTGGTGTTGTACTTTCCTTAACCTGTACNGGAACTGCATCATCTATAGGCACAGCATTCTCTTTTTTCGCAATGGATTCTGCAGCAGTACCAGTAATACTATCACCATAAGTCAAGAAGCCTGCATAAGCAGTTTCTAAACCATGCTCTGTGGAATCCAGACCAAGAATTTCTTCTTCTTCTGTAACACGAAGACCAACTGTCTTTTTAATAACAAAGAATGCAATTGTCATAGTAACTACTGTCCATGCTGCGGTTGCAAGCATACCAACACACTGAATGCCTAATAANTTAAATCCGCCGCCATAGAACAAACCTAACATCTTTTCTCCTGCACTATCTACCAAAGAGAAACTAGGTGCTGCATCTGTTGCAACCAGACCTACTGCAATAGTACCCCAGATACCATTTAACATGTGTACAGCAACAGCACCTACAGGGTCATCAATATGTAATTTATAATCTAATAACCAAACACCAAATACAACTAATAATCCAGAAACAGCACCTACAATAATAGCACCGGCAGCATCTGTAACATCACAAGGTGCTGTAATTGCTACAAGACCCGCTAAAGAAGCATTTAAACACATAGATACATCAGGCTTACCATATTTAATCCATGTAAATGCCATACATACCACTGTCGCAATGGCAGGGGCAATAGTTGTTGCTACGAAAATTGCTCCTAATTGATCTACAGATTTTGCGGCCGCACCATTAAATCCATACCATCCAAGCCATAAAATGAAAACACCCAATGCACCAAGTGCTAAGTTATGTCCAGGGAAAGCACCAACCTTAATACTGCCATCCTTTTTCTTTTTAAACTTACCAATTCTAGGTCCTAAGAATGCGGCACCAATTAAAGCAGAAATACCACCTACCATGTGGATACAGTTGGAACCTGCAAAATCATGGAAACCAAGTTGTGTTAACCAACCATTTTCACTCCATGTCCAGTGGGCTTCGATTGGATATACAACAGCAGAAATTACTGCGGAATAGATACAATATGAGGAGAACTTGGTTCTCTCTGCCATAGCACCTGATACAATCGTTGCTGTTGTTGCACAGAATACTAAGTTAAAAACAAAATTAGACCAATCAAAAGTTGCGTAACTGGTAAAAATATCAAATCCTGGTTTTCCAAGAATTCCCATAAAATCTTCCCCAAGGAATAATCCAAAACCTATTAATATAAATGTTACTGTACCAATACAGAAGTCCATCAGGTTTTTCATAATGATGTTACCAGTATTTTTTGCTCTGGTGAAACCAGCCTCTACCATTGCAAAACCTGCCTGCATCCAAAATACCAATGCAGCACCCAGCAAGAACCAGACACCCCAAAGCTCTGCTGATACCTCCGATATCGCTTTCATAACTTCATCTGTCATAACATTTTCCTCCTTTTTATGAAAAAAGAAGCAAGAGAATTCCTTTGACCATACAAACTTTGTTATCTAATCATAACTGTTTATCGTCCATGGAAGCCCCATTGCTTCTTATCATTTGACTCTATTTTGTTCCAAGCACAATAAGCTGCGCATCCTTATTGTTTTCCTCCTGTAGGAGACTAGTGACAGATTCCCCCTATCAGACAAGAAAAAAAGGGACTGTACATACTCTCGTATTACAGCCCCTTTGCTTTCTACATTTGCTATCATATCATAGTTGAATTTTTCTGTCAACCACTTTTTTCAAAAAATCTATAACTCCCTTTCCCTCATAGTATCACTAACCTTTTTCATAGGAATAATATTTTTCCGCACTATAAAATTTTTTTGCTGCAACATTTTCTCTTACCAAAAAGTATTATTAATAGAAATGCAAAAAAAGGAGATAAAATCATGAAAAACAAATTTACAAAAACGCTTGCTTTATTCTTATGTCTAGCTATGACTACTAGTTGCAACACCAGTTCCCAGACAACACAAAATACTCCACAAGAATCAGGTGGCAAAAAAAATTCTATGACTCTCTTAAATGAAGTCAAAGCCAAATATGCAGATAAGGAGGATACAGAATACACAGAACCAATATATAACCTTGAAAAAGATGCTGTATTTACTTACGACAATCTTCCTGATGCTTATTTTGAACATGATGAGTATGACTGTTTTGCTGTTTACTATGACAGTGCATTGACAAAATCCGTTGATATTAGTGTTGAAAATGATTATGATAACAAATCAGTTACGATTTCACCAAGCAGTACCTTTTATTATAATGACAAACAATCTAGTCATATTAATGATAACTGGGGAAGCCATAGCAAATTCTGGCTTGTCCGCAATGTTGACCTAGAAACAGGAAAAATGCTTGACAAACCACAGATTACTGTTTTTACCACGAAAGAAGAATTAAATACACCAACTTTGGAACAATCTGTAGGCAATACAGGTCTCTATACCCTTAACTGGAGTGAAGTGGAAGGTGCAGATTATTATGAGGTTTATGAATATAATGATACTGCTGATGGCTACAGCCATATAGAGGTAACTACAGAATCCACTTCCTGTACTTATAATGACTTCAAGACAGCAATAGATCATGAAAAACATTTTAAAGACACTTACGAGGGTACAGAAATAGATACAGGGGATGATACCATCTATTCCATGAATGTAATGCTGGATAATGATGGACTTTATTTTGTGGTGGCAAGAACTAATGATGGGAAAATGTCCGGCATGAGCAATATCTGTGAAGTTTCCAAGATTGGAAACCAGATTCCTTATACCGTAAGTGACGATTTTTCAAGAGAATATGATGGCACTACTGCCACTGTACTTCCTACTTACGCAAAAGTAGAAATGGTAGACGGATCAAATGGTGATTTTTTGATTGAATACCACAATGCCGTACTTAATCTTTTAGAAGATGGACGCATATTTATTACCTGTAAATTCAAGAATCTTCCACTTTATCTTCCAATCCTTACCTTTACAGGAATGGACTATGATACTTTTAAGGAAGAAACCGAACTAATTACCAAAAGAGAAGATGAACTTGCTACCAAATCTGTTACCGACAACAAGAACATAACTATTCCTTATTTACCAGATCAAAATATACCTTTTCCTTCCACTGAGGAAAGCAATCCTCCTACATCGGATAACCCAAAAAAAACTCCTTCTGTAGAAAATACCGAAGAACCTAAAGGGGATGATAATGTCACAGAAACTGCTGATGTAAAAACTACTTCCGTAGATCTGGATGAAGAATTACAAAACAGTGTGTATGCCAATTCTGCCTTGTCAGAATGGATTGCCCTAAATATGCTTTCTTATCAAGAAGAAATTTATCTGGGAGATTTCCCGGAATATGCCGACTCTGAAAAGATTTCCGCTGCTCTTTGGGAAGCTTATAATCAAAATCCTTTAATTGGTATTTTAGACCAAGCAAATTATGATTATGCCACAAAAACATTGCAAGTTTCCTATGAATTATCTGAAGATGATACCAAAAAAATGCAGCAAGAATCCATCTCAAAGGCAAAAGATATAGTTTCTTCCATTATTACAAAGGATATGAACGATTACGAAAAAGAAGCTGCGATTAACCAATACTTATGCGAAAATGGTTCCTACAATGAGAAAATCTTTGATTATATCAACGAAGATGGTACTGTAGCAGAAGGTGCAACAAAAGAGTTTGCTAATTCTTTCACCCCTTATGGTATTCTTGTGGAGAACATTGGTGTTTGTGAATCTTATGCAGAATCCTTTTTACTTTTGGCAAAGGAGGCTGGTCTTGATGCAATCATTGTTACTGGTACTCTAGATGGAGTAAATCACGAATGGAACAGGGTAAAGCTAGAAGATTCCTGGTATACTCTTGATGTTACCAATAATGATTCCGAAACTATACCAAATAGTTACTTTAATCTGTCTGATGATCTTGCAGCAAATGTTTTAAAAGAGAATAATTATTTTCTTGCTAATCCTTCACCAGACTGGTTACAGGCCTCTGATAATAACTATGAATACTACACAAAAAATCAGTGGATAGCCAATGAAGAAGATGCTGCTGTAAATATTCTGACAGAACTTTTACAAGACCAAAAACAAGCAGCCATCCGTCTGGAAGGTGAATTAAATGATACACAGGCTGAGCAAATTGCCCAAAATACTTGCAATAAAGGAAATATTTCCAGTGCAAAATATTATTACCGTGCTGGTGTTCTTTCCGTAATAAAAGAATAGTTACTGTTCACACCTATGGTGCAAACAGTAACAGAATCCAGCCTATTATTATTCGCCTTCGGCGAAAGGCTGGATTCTTCTCTGCCATTACTTGTTCTTACGTACTTTGCAACAAGTGCAAAGTACTACCTGTGAACAGTAACAAAGAATAATCTCTTGATTAAACCTTGTTTTTCCTTTATTATTATTTTAGGTAACTGTTCAGAAACATGAACAGTTATGCATTTTATCCTATATGCAAAACCAGACATACAAAGCACCAATTTACAATGGTCAAATGAATCAAGGATTGTGCATAAAGAAAAACAAAGGACGGATTATTATGGAACTTATATGTGGTACATCAACCTACCAACTAGATACCATTATTGATGAATATAGTACGCTTTTATACCATGTTGCTATGGTACGTATGCAAAATAAGGAAGATGCTGAAGATATTGTCCAAGATGCTTTTCTTAGACTTTTACAACAAATTCAAAAAGGGAAAACTTTTGAGAGCAAGGAACATTTAAAAGCATGGCTTCTTACTGTTGTTACCAATCGTGGGAAGTCAATTCTGACTCTTGCATGGAATAAGCGTACACAAGGTTTAGATAGTGCTATGAAAATTGCAGCACCTGAAAAAGATACTGATTATGCTTATGAATATGTAATGCGGTTACCAGAAAAATATCGTGTTGCTATTGATTTATTTTATTATCAGGAATTGACAACTGAGCAAATTGCTCAGATCATGAAAACGAAACCGACAACTGTTCGTTCCTACCTTCACCGGGGAAGGCAGAAACTAAAAGAAATGATGGAGGTAGATGCATAATGTGGAATGAAGAGGATTTTTTTAAAGATTATATACAGTCTGCAAAGAAAATCAAACCTGATGCTAGCTATATTGAACAACTAAAAACAAATACCACCACAGAAAACCTTGAAAAATTAAAACAGAAAAAACAAAAGAAAATAATTACTTATTTAGCAACTGTTGCTTCCCTTGCCCTATGTATTACTCTAGGCGGTTATGGCTTAGGATTATGGGGAAATAGCAGTTCTCCACGAACTCCTTCAGGTTCTTTATCTGCAAATAAAAAACCACATGAAGCAACTGGGGATGTTACCCATGACACCCCAGAACTTTCTTTTGTTTTGGCTATGTTAACAGATACCAATACCATATTGGATAATAAATATGGGGAATCTGTGTCTGACACAGAAAGAAAACATTTGATTTCCTTGTTGAAGTCTTGTGTTAAACTAGATGCCCCAAAAGATATTACTTTAGAAGAAACGGTTTATTATTGTGTAGGAAATGATACTGTCAAAATTATAATTTATGAAAATCAATTTATTGTAGTAAATGATATTATGTACGAAGTAAAAGAATAAAAGCTATGTATTAGAACCAGCCAGTCAGTAGAGTGACTGGCTGGTTTTTTAACAGTAGCAATAAAAGTTACAGTTTGCATCGTAGGTATGAAATGTAACTAATAAAATTTAAATTGTAAACAAAAATACTTCGCCACTTGACAATCTATACATTTCCATATAGAATATATATTACGCAGACGTAACTGTTCAGGTAGGTCTGCACACTCCGCTGTGCAGACCGTATAAAAGAATAAAACAGGGGGGAATGGGGCAGCCCCCAGCTAAACTGTTATCAGTTACCAAATACATTATAAGAAAGGTATTGTGATATATATGGCAACAAAACCCTTATTAAAAACTCTTGATATTGTTTACATTGGAATGTTTGTAGCATTAATTACCATTTGTGCTTATATCAGTATTCCTACTGTTGTTCCTTTTACCATGCAGACCTTTGGAATTTTTGCTACAGTAGCAATTTTAGGTCAGAAACGTGGTACCCTTGCTATGTTAGTATACTTACTGCTTGGTGCAGTAGGTGCTCCTGTCTTTGCAGGTTTTAAGGGCGGAGTTGCGGTACTCTTTGGTCCTACTGGAGGATACTTGCTGGGATATCTTCTGGCAACCATTCTTTCTGGTTTACTTATTAAACGTTTTGGAAGAAAATTCCTAATTATGTTTTTTGCAATGACTCTCGGCTTATTGGTATGCTATGCATTTGGAACAGCTTGGTTTATTTATCTTTACACTAAAAATGGTTCGGACATAGGAATTGTCGCAGCACTTTCCAGTTGTGTATTTCCTTTTGTCATTCCTGACCTTTTGAAAATCTCTTTGGCAGTTGCCTTAGGAAAACAACTAAGACCACTATTGCCAAATGATATTACCTAATTTATTCTATCTATTCACCCTTTTTAGGTAGAACCTTGCACTCTGCTGCAAGGTTCGTAAAGCACCAAGTGCTGTTTTTGCACTTGTGTGCATCCTCGTTTACGAAACACCCATGCGAATATATTTATGG
>JAAVHR010000010.1 GCA_014799595.1 Clostridiales bacterium
ATAATGGCTGGTAAAAATCCTCATGTGGACATCAGTCCAATAAAAGTGAGTATACAAATTGCATAAATAAATTTATTTATGCAATTTGTATATCACTTTTGCAGGTTCTGAATAGTTACAAAAAGTCAAAATAATCACTTTCGCTTCCATCATAATTTATCAGCATTTTTCCGTTCTGCATTTCTTCATTTAGCCATTCTCCAAATGTGTCCCACTCTTCTGTAAATTCATCCATTTCATGATTCCAAAAGATTATAACACCATCTTTTTCATTTGTATGGCTCAAATCAAATCCATAAACATCTCCCAGACATGTCCTTGCAATAATAAAGAAAAAGTCAGGCATTCCACATCTTTTGTTTATATCAAAATTATCTTCTAAATATCCCACACCTTTTTTACGTTCTCTATCACCTAAAATACCAACAATACTTGTTCCAACTGGTGTTGCAAACAACTCCCCTCCATTATTTATCTTTAACCATTCTCTATAATAAAATGGTAAACAAATATTATATTTTCCCTCAAATTCTAATATTTCCTGTTCTGTTATACCTTTATCTAACACATGAATCCCATCTGTGTATTTTCTTAACTCTGAATAAAAACTATTAAAATATTTTTCTAATTTTATCTTTGTCATAATTTCTCCTTCCAATATAGTTAATTCTCTATAGGTAATTGCGAAACTAAATTTACTCTTCGAATAATTTTAATTTAGAGTAATCTATATCTGTTTCTTCCAAATAGTTTTTTGGTAATAATTCATGTTCCACTGTGATTTCAATCCCCCGCTCCCTAGCTATCATGGCTAAAGCTACACTATCGTATGCAAAATATTTCATCATATTTTTTCCATTCTTTACCATTCTTGAAGCATGATTCTTTAACATAAATAAGAGTCCTTGATTAAACTCTTCTGTATCTCTCTCTATGATTCCTCTATACGCTCTTGCATAGCCTTTGGCATATTGTTTCATACCTCTCTTATCTTTGTTATCCTCAAGTTTTTGTATGTATTCTTCTGCATGTTCTTTATCATCAAGAATAACATATTTTAATCCATATCCCAACAATTCATTGGCTAAAAATTCATCTGTTTCTAATTCCTTATAACTTCCAAAAAGATTTGCCATACGGACAGCCCATTCCCTATTGCCACTTAATACACTATAGAAGAGTGACTCGTATGAATATGTGGTTACTTCAAATTTATCTATGTTATATTCCCTTGATGGGAACTCTTTATAATACCATTCCCTTGCTAAGGATGCTTTATAATAATGAATTCTTCCTTTTACAACATTATTATAATAAGCAAATTCAATCATTCCCAAAATTTCATGATTTATTTTTAATAAATTAACTAATTCTAACAAATTTGATGTAGAATCTGATATCATTTGCAAAACTTCTGCAATTTCGTTTGTACTCTGTATATGTAGTTCCACAAAACACTCTTTTTCTTCCTTATCCATATATTTCCCCCTTCAAAATATTTTTTCATTGCACACATTTTATCAATTTATAATATTTTTCTGGTTCATTCTCAAAAATATCCATTCCTTCAACAATGTATGCCTCTGTCAAATATCTCCTTGCATTATTCAATTCTCCTAATTCATAATAACTTTCCCCTATCCTTAGATTGATGAATGGATTACCTAAACCGCCTGGACATTTTAAGGCTTCATTCATATAATTTATTGCTTCATTATACTGTTTCTTATAATAATATACATCACCAATTGCAGCATACAGCCATGTTGATGCTTCCCACTGATATTTGGACAATGGAATAAGATTTAAGGCTATATTATACTGCTCTAATGCCTTATCCCATTTTTCCATTTTTGCATAAAAATCCCCTAACTCACTTAATTCTAATATTTTTTCATATGTTTTTTCATCTAATTCCATTGTTTTTCCATCTAATTCCATTTTCTCTCCTATTTCATAAAAATTAGTAATTCCGAAATAGAAATTTTTATACACTGTATCATTCGGTCTAAAGCATCTTCCATTTGATTTTTCATTAGCCATCTTCATATATTTTTTAGCATTTTCATAATCACCTAATACATAACTTGCTCTGCCAACCCACATATCTTTTTCCGCTCCCTTATCATACTGATCTCGCTCTGGGTCTGCTAATAACACTCTATTCATCCATTTTAATAAATACTCCTTATTATTAGTTTTTATTGCAGCTTCCAATATATATGCAACAATATGAAAACTCTCATCATATTCATATTTTTCACCAGGTAATAACTCCCATGCATCTTCTAACATCTTAATTGCTGCTTCTGACTCATTGCCCGAAATCATTATTCTACATTGTGCTCTAATTTCCTCAATTTTTTCACCTAAAACACCTTCCACACAAGCCATAATTATTCCCTACTTTCTAGCAATCAGAATATTTTTCCAATTTTGTCATAATTTCTCCTTCTAATATGGTTAATCCTCTATAGATGCTGATATTCCATATTTTGAATATACTTCATTGTTTGTTCATCTGGTATCATTCCTAATTTTTTATATCGCCATACTGCACACTCTCTAAAGTCATCATCTAATTCATCATAAGAACATTCTACAATATATTTTCCATCATCCCACAATGTAAATACTAAACTTTTCCACACTTCCTGATTATACTTACACAATTCCTCCTGAATCTCGTCTGCAATATCATCAAGTTGAGATAAAATATCATTGTATTTACATCGATCTATTTTCCCTATTTGTAAGAATTCATTATCACTAGCTAGTTTAAAAACTCCATCTTTTTGAATATAAATGCCAAACGAATTATGTCTTTTGTCTTTACAGATTCTCACAACTATCTGTTCCCAACTTCCTTTAGGCAGGAAATTTACAATTTCTCCTATTTTTTTATAATATTCATCAAGTTTTTCTAAAACTTTATTTTTCTCCATAATTATTCTCCTCTTTTTTGTCTATATAATACAATAAAATTAGTCAATTCTATCATTCTGAAACCTCGATAAATGCTCGTATGGTAAAATCAATCGTCCCCGGTAAAGTCCACATCCATCATTAATCAAACTGTTATTTACCGCTGTAAACATATTTACATCTATATCTTTTAGCTCCAGTTTCTGCAAAAGCATTCCACGTTCATAGGCTTCATCAAAATAAATGCACTCACCTTGTGAAATCACATCTCTTTTGGAACGTTCCATCTCCTGCATTTTCTCATAGCCTAGATGGTTTGCAGGACCAATCTCTGCATAATCGTCCATATCCTTGGTTCTAAGCTGAACCTCCATATAGCACCTGGCACTATTATCATAAAATGTAATATGCAGTGACTGATAACCATAATTACCTTCTTCACAAATGTAGTCTCTGTAATACGGTTTCAGTGAATCCCTTAAAAATGGTGATGTACTTTTCTTCACTTCTCCACCAGGCTCCATCGTAAACCCTCTCTCCTTTAAAAATTCTGGAAGGGTATTTGCAATCTCATAAAGATAACAAATTTCCTGTTCTTTCCGGCTATTCACGTCTTTCAAATGACATTTAGGCAGGGAAATTATAATACGGTAAGCAATCAAATCACGAAAGCAATTCAGACTTGCCTTGATTTCTGATACATCAGGGTATTTTCCATGCTTTTGGTAGTACTCATAAATATATTCCACAACATAACCATTAAATTTTCTTTCTGCACGAATCAGCGACTTGATACGCCCCTTAAAAGTAAATGCAAGGAACGGATACTCTTTTGCCATATACATATAAAAATCACGAATCTTCTGGGACTGTGATGTTAGAAATTCATTATGTTCTAACAACTCTGATATCTGACGCAGAAAATCGGAATGCACAAGGTCAATCTCATTATGATTTTTCTCTGCTTCCTTACGCAAATCACCACTATATTTTTGTAAAATTCGAAATACTGTATCTCCAGAATAAAGATAATCATTTAGTGTAATCATTGTGTTTCCTCTCAATTTCCATTTACTTAATCTATTTCCTTTGCCTATCATCTAATATATCGTAACAGTTCAGCCAAAATACAACATATCTATTATAACACAAAGTAAAGAACAAAGACACAACTACTTCTACAAAAAAGAGACCACATCCCTAAAGAATCCAGTCTCTCCATTTTGTTATTCAATTAGCTTGATAAATATAGCTTTTTAAAATCCAAATCTTTCCAACAACCACATAAACATGACTGAAATTAAAAAAGCTACAATACCACCTATTAAAGCTGATAATACTTTTTGATAAGGACGTTTTTCATACTCCTTTGCTTTTTCGATTTCATCCAATCGTTTTCCTTCCACAAAAGCCATAATTTCTCTGTAGGTCTGAATATTATTATTTTTCTTGTATTTCTCAATTTTAATTGCAAAATACATTGCTACCACAAACAATATACCAAATGCAATTAACCCATAATAACCCAGAAAAACAACCAGTGGAACAGGTGATACAGTTACTAATATAAGTAATGGTGTAAGTATAACACCATACTGATTAAACTTCCTAAGTTCTTCTTTGTTTATTTCTTCCTGCATAATTTTTACATCTCCTTTGACTAATTGATCAAGAGATATGTTAAATATCGAACTTAACAAAAGAAGACTGTGAATATCTGGATAACTTTTGTTATTTTCCCAGTTAGAGATAGTCTGTCTAGTGACATATATCTTTTCAGCAAGTTCCTCTTGAGACAAATTCATAATAGTTCGGTATTTCTTTATTTGGTTTGCTAATTCCAAAGTAACACCTCCATTCTTTCATATTTCTCTTGACGTAACTGTTCAGAACCATAATAGTTATCTCTTGACTTCTATACCATAATATATTTTCAAAAAAGATGCTATCAAATATCTTTTACAATCTAGTAAAATAGCATGTAAAAAGAATTTTACATACCAAAAAGGGCAAGCAATATCTACCTCCTGTGCGAGTGCATAGCATAGGACAAACTCTCCTATAAAGTAATAAAAATGCCTGCTAATGCAGGCATCACTATAAACGATTATATTTGTTCTTTCTTTTTCTTAGAAAATACCACATATAACACAGTACCAAGGAGAAAAGTACCAATTGCAATAAACTGGGATGTAGATAATGCTCCCACACTTCCACGGTTGTCATTTCGCAAAAACTCAATACAAAATCTGCCTGCACTATACAGTAAAAGATACATAGCTCCCACTGTACCATCTGCTTTTTTGCATTTTTTATGATATAACAACAGTAGCCCAAAAATGCAGAAATCTCCCACAGAAGAAATCAATTGGGTTGGAATTAGTGATACATGGTTTGGTGCAAAATTTGATATGGTATAAGTAATACCAATTGGCAAACTGGTCTCCTTTCCATAACAACAACCTGCAAAGAAACAGCCAATTCTACCAACTCCTTGTGCCAGAACTACTTGTGGCATAACTAGATCAAAGTATTGCAGAAAAGAAACCTTCTTCCATCTACAATAAATATAACCGGCTAATACACCACCAATAACCCCACCATATACCACATAACCTTCTCTAAAGTTCCAGAGGATAGATGGATTCTCTAAAATCTGTGGAAACACCGTAATATAATATAAAATTCTGGTTCCAAGTAACCCACCTATTACCGCACAATACACCAAATCCGAAATTACATCTGTGGAGAGTTTCTCCTTCTTGGCACGGTACATGGAAACTCCTACAGCAAGACACAAACCAATGGCTATCATAATGCCGTACATATGTACGGTTATTGGTCCTATATGAATATCATTAATCATTTTACTCTCCCTTACTATGAAACATTATTGGGCGTTTGCGAAACTCTCATTAATTTAAACCTCAATTATTTTGTGCAGAATTACATGTCATAGGCAAGGTGCTGTCAAAACCGTCGGTACTTACTATGCAAGTGTTATCGATAAACATAACTTGCGTTGTGCTTGCAAAAAACAAGTTATGTTTATCGTAGAACCTGATATGTATGAGCATGTAGAGCGTTAGCTCGGAATGCGAATACATATCAGGCGGTTACGAAAACACGCAGTGTGTAGTAACCGACACTTTCATTCAATTATATACCGTTACGGTTGAGAGCAGTGAAAACGTACCTTGCGTTGATATGTGAACTCTGTGCAAAAATTCAACGAATACATTGAGTTTCGCAATTGCCTAATGGCTATTTTGCATTTGCTGGTTCAACATTTACATTCTTTCCTTTGATCTTAGAACTCTTCATCACTTCAATGACTTCATGGGCATACTCCCTTGGCACTTCTACAAAGGTATACTTGTCAAACATATCAATTGTTCCAATCAGTTTACCAGGCATACCGGTTTCCCCTGCAATAGCACCTAAAATATCTCCTGGACGGACATTTTGTTTCTTACCAATATTGATAAACAGACGAACCATGCCTTCCTCTGCACCAGTATCCCCATAATTTGGTATCTTTTCTTCTTCTGTCTGACCATACTCTCCCATAGTTGCATATAAAAATGCTGCTGCCACATCAAGAGAAGTATACTCCTCTTCATTTACCTTTTCTTCAATCACATCAATCATACGGCTTAAATCTTCATTTGCAATAATATCATCTATTTTTGCCATAATCTTTTCAATCTTTGTATCCGCAACATCATTGGCAGAAGGAACTTTTTTTGCAATAATCTTTGTCTTACAATAACGTTGGATATCTCTTAGCTTATAAACCTCTTTCCCTACAACAAAGTTAAAAGCCACCCCGGTTCTTCCTGCACGTCCAGTTCTTCCAATACGATGTACATAATATTCATCGTCTTGTGGTATATCATAATTAAATACTGCCTCCACATCATCTACATCAATTCCTCTTGCTGCCACATCTGTTGCCACAAGAATATCGGTCTTGCCATTACGGAAACGGTTCATTACCCTGTCACGCTGCTGCTGTTTCATATCTCCATGCAAACCTTCTGCAAAGTATCCCCGTCCTTTTAATTCTTCTACAAGAGTATCTACCCCACGTTTAGTATTACAAAAAACTACAGATAACTTTGGTGCATAAATATCCAGCAATCTGGACAGAACCTCACTCTTATTCTTTGGTCTTACTTCATAATAATACTGCTCTACCTTTGGTACAGTAAGCTCTTTCTTTACTACTTTTACAATCTGGGCATCTTTCTGGAACTTTCTTGCAATCTCCATAATAGGTTTTGGCATAGTTGCAGAAAATAATACAGTCTGCCGTTCCTCTGGAATTCCGCTTAATATGGTTTCAATATCCTCACGGAATCCCATATTTAACATTTCATCTGCTTCGTCCAACACCATCATATTTACATGATCTAGCTTAACAGTCTTTCTACGCATGTGATCCATGACACGTCCAGGTGTTCCTATCATTACCTGGGTTCCTGACTTTAAAGAACGGATCTGTTTTACAATATCCTGCCCTCCATAAATTGGGAGAACCTTAATTCCATGCAAAAATTTTGCCAGCCTGCGGATTTCATCTGCTACCTGAATTGCCAATTCCCTTGTAGGACACAATACAATCGCCTGTAAATGTTTATTCTTCGGATCAATCTTTTGTAATAGCGGAATACCAAAAGAAGCAGTTTTACCAGTTCCTGTCTGTGCCTGTCCAATAATATCCTTTCCCGACATTACCACTGGAATTGCTTTTGCCTGAATTGGACTGGCTTCCTCAAACCCCATCTCTTTCACTGCTTTTTGTATCTGTGGTATCAAATCTAACTCTTCAAATCTTACGTTTTCCATTTTTTCCTCCTTTAATAATTTACTCTGAAAGTCCTGACAAACGGCTACATTACGTGCAAGCTTGCTTGCAAAGAAATATAGACATTTGGCTGGCTAAACTGTATGAGTATGTAGGGCGACAGCCCGGAATACGAATACAGTTGGTGATTGCAGGAGTGCGTAGCACGTAGCAATCAACTTTCATTTTTCTTACAAAACACACAGTAAATACGTGTTTCTACCTGAATAGTTACATTTCAAGAAAACCTTACACTAGGCTGCCATAATAAACTATAGACATAGAAATAGAAGGCATTGCAAAACAATCTGCAATTGCCTCCCTCTTTTCCTTTGTATCATATATTTTAATCTGACTTTTCTTCTATAATAATATAATTCAAAAACACCAGTCAGTATAACATGTTTGACCTTTTCCTGTCAACCTTCTTCAACATTTATTTCTTTTTTTGTTCACATATTGCAATTTTTTCTCAAAAAAATTTGCGAATTAGTGTTTTTTTCTATTGCGTATTGTCCTATTTTTCAGTTATAATGATTACAAGTGCAAAATATGAATTATATTACTTTACCCTAAAGGAGTTTTGTGGTTATGACAAAATTGGAGGAATTACTTTGTGCTTTGAAGAAAAAGGTTATTTTTATTCAAACACATAATTACCCTGATCAAGATGCTTTAGCAACTGCACAAGGACTGAAGGTTTTACTAGAACATTATGGAAAACAGGCAATTGTCTGTTATAAAGGCGAAATCGACAAATATAATACAATTAAAATGATTGAGCTTTTACAACTAGATCTGCTTCCTGCAGATAGTATTGATTTTCAAGATGATGATGAAATCATTCTGGTAGACTGTCAACATGGAAATATTAATGTAACCGATTATTCGGGAATGGTTGTTGGCTGTATTGACCATCATAAGCTACAGGATACCTCTCATTATACTTTTTTTGATATTCGTCCAAATATAGGAGCATGTGCAACAATTATTGCTTCCTACTTTTATGAAAATAAGATACCTATTGACACTTTACTTGCAACAACTTTGGTTTATGCCATTCGCATGGATACCAACATGCTAACCCGCTCTGTTTCTGATACGGATCTTAGCCTTTACTGCAAACTTCATAAAATAGCTAATCATCAGATATTACGCCAACTAGATACATGTACATTAAGGTTACAGGATTTAAATACTTATTATAATGCTATTGCCAACTTAAGAATATACAATTCCCTAGCTTTAGTTGATTTAGGTCCAAATTGCTCAGAATCCATTATGGGGCAAATTGCTGATTTTATTTTAACTTTGCGTGAAATAGATGTTATAGTTACTCACTCTTTTCGGGATAATGGAGTCAAATTCAATGTTCGCAGCAGCCGCTCTGAACTAGATGCCTGCGAAATTGTCCGCATGGCTCTTGATACCTTTGGTGACGGAGGCGGACATAATACCATGGCTGCTGGATTTATACCGGATGTACCAAATGCTTCTGTTGCACAAACGATTTCCAATATCACAGAAGAACGAATTATTGGGTATGTATGTACAATTATGAACTGGCCAAAAAGAAAGCGAAATAAATTCCGTAAATTCCGCCAGTTATTACAACTATAATATTTGAAAAATCGTAGTATTCCTTGTTAATAAAAGTATATCATCTAAAAAACAAGCAAAAAGCTGCCCTCCAATCGTTAAACTTTTTGGTCTAACTTTTGGGGGCAGTTCACTCTTCTGCATAGTTGTTTTTTATAACTTATTTTTGTACTGATGTCCACAGGAGGATTTTTACCAACCATTATGGGAAATTATTAGATATTATGTATATTCTGGAAAAATCCGAATGAGGGGTTCTGAACAGTTACATTTTTTTTTGGATTCCTTCTCATAATACTTTCTCCATTTTCTTTGAGCCAGCTCTCCTGCTTCTTATAACTTGGCAGTACCCGTTCCACCTCATTCCAGAATCTTTTAGAATGGTTCATTTCTTTTCTATGGCATAATTCATGTACCACTACATAATCCAAAACTGCTTCTGGTGCCAGCATTAACAGGCAATTAAAATTAAGATTCCCTTTTCTGCTGCAGCTTCCCCATCTGGTCTTTTGGTTTCTTATGGTAATCTTGCCGTAAGTAACTCCCACAATAGCAGCATAATAATCCACTCTTTGAGGAATTTTCACCATGGCCTTTTCTGCCAGTTGTTTAATTTCTTCCATTGTAAGCGGTTCTATTGGTTGATTTAATTGCTTTTCTTTCATTAGGCGTAGATTTTTTTCAATCCACTCCCGTTTTTCTTCCACAAACTTCTGAATATCTGCATTTTTCATCCGATAAGGTGCTCTTACTAAAACACGTGCATCTCTGGTAATTTCAATTGCCAGAGTTTTTCTTTTTGTTCTAATAATATTCATAAATCGTCTTCTTTCCGATATTTGGTCAAAATCTTTTACTCCTTCACCAACGCCCCTATTTGTCATTTACAGCATTCTCCAATCTTCTTTGTGTTATCTGTAAATACTCTTCACAATTATCTATCCCGATAAACTGCCTGCCATACCGCAATGCTTCCACACCGGTCGTGCCGGAGCCACAAAATGGATCTAATATAATTTGTCCCTCTTTAGTTGATGCCAGTACAATTTTCTCTAATAAATATTCCGGTTTCTGTGTCGGATGTTTCCCTTCCTTCTTTTCTGAGGGTTTTGTCAAACTACCTGTCCATACATCCTTCATCTGCTTTCCACCATTCATTTCTTTCATTTTTTCATAATCAAAAAAATGGCGGGATTTCTTTTCATCTTTTCTTGCCCATAATATGGTTTCTGTAGAATGTGTGAAACATCTGCAAGCTAAGTTTGGTGGCGGATTGGTTTTCTGCCAAGTTATATTATTGATAATCTTATAACCTTCTTGTTCCAATGCCATACCTATAGAATAAATATTATGCAAAGTTCCTGATATCCAAATACTTCCATTTGGTTTTAACACTTTTTTACATAGCCGTATCCATTTTCTATTAAATTTGTGTTTTTCTGCTACACCAGTAGTCTTTGTTGCGTCCACTTTATCCCATGAACCTTTATTGACAGAAACCATTTTTCCCCCCTGACAGGTAATACCATCATTACTTAAAAAATATGGTGGATCTGCAAATACCATATCTACACTTTCTAATTTCATCTTGCCTAATATCTTAAAGGAATCCCCCCAAATAAGTTGCGTATTATCTGTCTCATAATACGATGTTACTTTTTTTATGAATATATTCTCCACTATATTGACTCCTTAAAAATTGCCCAATTCTGATTCTGTTTTAGTTTTTCTTACAGTCTTGCACAGAGGAGTGTGCAAGACCTACCTGAACTGTTCCTAAAAATTATATATAATAACTTCTTCTCCTACACGTTTTGATGCATCTGCATTAATCATCCGTTTTACATTTACTGCGTCAATCCTATATCCTTTATTATCATACAATTCATGTATTAATTCTGTATTATGATTTGTAAGCATACAATAACATCCTCTATTAGTTAATTCATCATAAAGCTTTGCCAGACGCTTATGACTTTCTATATCAAACCCTTCTTTTGTATAAGACTCAAAAGAAGTTGGTTTCAAAGGAGCATACGGACTATCTAAAAATACAAAATCGCCCTCCCTTGCATCCATACAAGCATTTTCAAAGTCACCTTCCATAATTGTGATGGTTTTCAAATAATCCGATATTGCCATAATTGCTTCTTTATTACAGGATGGTCTCCGGCTTTTATTATATGGCACATTAAACAGCCCTTTACCATTTACACGGTATAACCCATTAAAACAATGTTTGTTTATAAAAACAAAAAGTGCGGCTAACTCTTCGTCAAACTCACCCTTCATTAATTTATCATTATAATATTCCCTTTTTGCATAATAATATGCTTTTCCATCTTCCCACATACCAGTATCCAAATCATTAATACAGTCTAAAAATTCTTTGGGTGCATTACAAATCTGTTGATATGTATTTATGAGTGCTTTATTGATGTCATTAATTACAGCATCTGTTGGCAGCAATTCAAATACTACAGCTCCTCCCCCCACAAACGGCTCATAATATTTGCTATATTTTTTTGGCATTCTCTCTTTTATCTGTGGCAATAATTGCCGTTTCCCACCAGCCCATTTCACAAATGGTGCAGTTAATTTGTCGTTCATTTTTTATTCCTCATCTCTCTGAAAAGGGTTACTGTGCAAAGTCCTACAGTGAACAGTAACCTGAAAAGTCCAAATACCATTATAGATGAAAAAGTTCAATTCCTCAACCCATAGTTACAGTAAACGCATTAAATAAATGCGTTTACTATGCAATACTTTTCACTATAAGTGAATTTCTTTTTTTTATATATCATGCGATAATATTCACAAATAGTGAAAGAGGTGCAAATATGCAATTCCCAACAGATGAAGAACTATACAAAACTATTGGATGCAATATTAAAAAATATAGATCAGCCGCACATCTTACGCAATCAGAACTAGCAGAAGCAGTTGATATCAGCCTTAGTTATTTATCAAAAATAGAGGCTGCTGGTTGTAATAAAAGCTTGTCTATTTCTGTATTAAACCAGATTGCTAACACTCTTAATGTTGATATTACAAAATTTTTTAAGGAGGATTTTAAAAGTGAAACTCAGAGAAGCAAAAGCGAAAATTAACCAATTAACCAATATTCCTTTTAAGGACTATTTAAGTGAGGAACATTATCACAATATTATAAAAAACAAAGGACGTACTGGACAAATTCTTGAATTAACCATAGGACTGCAACTTTCTAATACAACTCTGGATTTCGAGGATGGGGAGTTGAAATCTAATAAATGTAATTGTACAGGCAAACCCCTTGAAACCATGTTTATAACACAAATTGCCTCTATTGTTGATGAATTGCTATCAAAAAAGGATTTTGAAGAAACAAAACTTTACCAGAAAATCCAACATCTCCTTTATGTGCCAATTAGCAAAGATGGTTCTCCTGATGAATGGATGTACTTACCTTGCATTGAGGTAGACTTGTCTCTTCCAAAATATGCCGAATTAGCACAGCAACTCCGAGAGGACTACTACAGTATATGCGAACAGATGAATGACCAATTATCCTCATCTAATAACGCAACTCTACATACTGTTAATGGCAAGTATATTCAGATCCGTACAAAGGATGCCCAACCATACACACCTATCTATTCTGAAAAATATGGACGTGTTGTTTCGGATAAGAATCGTGCCTTTTATTTTAAAAAGGATTTTATGAAATATATTACGTCTTTGGAAGATTGAGGATGAAAAACAAGAGAAATTGAGAGAGGAAATCCGACTAGTATAAGAAATAAAAACTTTTGATGCATCAAATGAATGAGATGCACCAAAAGTTTTTCTCTATAACTGTTACTATCCTGCTACTATATTTCCATCTTCTGCCTTTAATGTTACTGTATCTCCCATTGACACCTGATCGGACAGAATCATTCTTGCCAGAAGGGTTTCCACATGTTTTTGCAGATACCGTTTTAACGGTCTAGCACCATAAACCGGGTCATAAGCCTGCTCTACAATCAACTCTCTGGCACTTTCTGCTATTGCAATCTTAATCTCTTTATCTGCCAGACGTTTATTCAAATCTGCTATAATCAAGTTAATGATTCCATCAATATTATCCTTAGTCAGAGGTTTGAAGAGAATGGTTTCATCCAGACGGTTCAAAAATTCTGGACGGAAATGTCCCTGTAACTCTGCCATAACCATCTTTTCACTTTCTGGTTTAATCTCACCCTTTTCGTCAATTCCCTCCAGCAAATAAGATGAACCAATATTAGAAGTCATAATTAGAATGGTATTCTTAAAGTCTACCGTTCTTCCTTGGGAGTCTGTTATTCTGCCATCGTCTAATACTTGAAGTAACACATTAAATACATCTGGATGTGCCTTTTCAATTTCATCAAATAAAACAACAGAATATGGTTTTCTTCTTACAGCCTCGGTAAGCTGGCCACCTTCTTCATAGCCTACATATCCCGGTGCTGCACCAATCAGACGGGATACGGAATATTTCTCCATGTATTCACTCATGTCAATACGAACCATTGCCTGTTCATTATCAAACAAACTTTCTGCTAACGCTTTGGCAAGTTCTGTCTTTCCTACACCAGTAGGTCCAAGGAATAAGAAGGAACCAATTGGTTTGGTTGGGTCTTTGATACCTGCTTTGGAACGCAAAATAGCATCTGCCACTTTTTCCACTCCATCTTCCTGCCCAATTACCCGTTTATGCAGTTCTTCTCCCAAATGCAAAGTTTTATCTCTTTCACTTTCAGTCAGTTTCGTAATTGGAATACCAGTCCATCGGGAAATAATTCTTGCAATTTCCTCTTCACTGACATTTTCATGTACCAGTTCATTCTTTTTGTTCTTTACACGTTCTTCTTCCTCTTCCAGTTGTTTCTCCAAAGCTGGTAATTCCCCATATTGCAACTGTGCCGCCTTTTCCAAGTCATAATTTCTTTGGGCAATCTGAATCTGGTTATGCAGGGATTCTAATTGTTCTTTTAACTTCTGTACTTTCTCTACCGAAGACTTCTCATTATCCCATTTTGCCTTTTGTTCTGCAAAAGCATCCCGAAGTTCTGCCAATTCCTTTTGCAAATTTTCCAAACGCTCTTGGCTTAGATGATCTTGTTCTTTCTTTAAGGCTGCTTCTTCAATTTCCATCTGCATAATTCTTCTACTCATGTCGTCTAACTCTGTAGGCATAGAGTCTAATTCTGTTTTAATCAAAGCACAGGCTTCATCTACTAAATCAATGGCTTTATCTGGCAGAAAACGGTCAGAAATATAACGGTTAGAAAGGGTTGCTGCTGACACCAAAGCCCCATCTGTAATTTTTACACCATGAAATACCTCATAACGCTCCTTTAGTCCACGAAGAATGGAAATGGTATCTTCCACTGTTGGTTCATCTACCAAAACCGGCTGGAAACGTCGCTCAAGGGCAGCATCCTTTTCCACATACATACGGTATTCATTTAAAGTGGTAGCACCGATACAGTGAAGTTCCCCCCTGGCAAGCATAGGTTTTAGCATATTTCCAGCATCCATACTTCCCTCTGTCTTTCCTGCACCAACAATCATATGAAGTTCATCTATAAACAAAATAATTTCTCCATCACTGTTTTTCACTTCTTCCAACACAGCCTTTAAACGTTCTTCAAATTCTCCACGGTATTTTGCTCCTGCTACCAAGGCACCCATATCTAGGGCAAATACTTTTTTATTTTTTAAGCCTTCTGGTACATCACCTCTGACAATTCTCTGTGCCAGCCCTTCTACCACTGCGGTTTTACCAACTCCTGGCTCACCTATCAATACTGGATTATTCTTTGATTTGCGGGATAGAATCCGGATTACATTTCGTATCTCACTATCTCTTCCGATAACTGGGTCTAGTTTTTGTTCTCTTGCTCTCTCCACTAAATCATAACCATATTTCTCCAAAGTATCATAGGTTGCCTCCGGATTGTCCGAAGTTACTTTTTGATTGCCCCGTACCGTTGCCAAAGCCTCTAAGAAACGGTTTCTGTCAATACCAAAGGAACGGAACAACTCTTTCATTTCTCTGCTTGGCTGTTTTAACATACTAAGAAATAAATGCTCTACAGATACATACTCGTCTCCCATACGCTTTGCTTCGTCTTCTGCATAAATTAACACTTTATTTAAATCATTTCCTACATATACCTGCCCTCCAGATACTTTAGGACGTTTCGAAAGCAATCCTTCTACCTGTGCCAGAAATACTTCAGACTGAATCTCCATTTTCTCTATCAATTTCTTTATTAAACTATCTTCTATGGTAAGGAGACTATAAAGCAAATGCTCTTGTGCCAGTTCCTGATGTCCATAATCATAAGCTACTTTTTCACAATCCTGTACTGCTTGTATAGACTTCTGTGTAAATTTTTGAATATTCATACGCTTTTCCTCCTTGATTATTGTTGATACATAATTATTGCTGTTCTGTATTGCAAACAGGTGCTTCTTTATTGTGTCACCTGTCTGTAATAAATGTAACCTCTCAGTTTGAGACTGCCCTGTTATTAATAGGTCTTTTGATAGTATACCCATAACCGTGCAGACCTATCTAAACTTGTTATTTCTGTTTGTTATACAACAACTATAACACTGATAATTAAATTTTTCAAGAGGATTTTTATAAAAAGTTGTGTTTATATAAATACTTGCTTCCCACCACTAGATATGCCACATTAGAGATAAGAAAAGGGGAAGCCATAGAAGTGGCTCTCCCCCTCAACTTGTGTTTTTTACCTATTTTTTTGAAATAAACAAGCCGTCACTATTGGTGGTAGTGGCGGCTATTTTTTCCTTAGATAGCTGATACCTCTTGCGTTTTTATGGCCTTCAAAGCAACTGTTCATAGTTCTGAACAGTTACATTTTATGTAAATAGTGTTTCAGAAAAAGGATATAACTCTGGAATGTGTCTTCTGGCGTATGCTTTTATAAGTGCAATTACAACCTTATCAGCAAATTCTGCAGCTCTGGGAACAACTTCAATCAACGCTTCCCTAAAGTATTTTATATCCAAATCATCAAAATCATAAGTTCTCAATATACGATTAAACGAAACATATATCTTTTCCTTTTCTCCTATACTTATTCCAAGTCTTAAGCAAAGCAGGGACAAAGAAATAGGATTTTCAAAACTATCCCCTACATGTTCAGCTATCTCGTTTAAGGCATCAAAATATAATCGTTCTTTATCGTCCATAATAATTTCTCCTAATTCCTAAACAAACCAGCTTAAATCTTCCCTTATGACTAAAGCTATATTATGGCTGCCCTACCATACCGCCATAATATTTCCCTGGATAGCGGTTCACATAATCCAATTCCAAAATCGGTTTTCCATTGCTATCAAATCCATAGCAGACATATCCGGAAATCATTTCTACATGAGAGATTCCTTTATATCTTCCATTGTTACTTCCTGTGACAAAATATAAATCCCCCGGATTGAATTTCATCTTCTGCACATTATTATAGGTAACGCCACCTTTTACTAACTTCTTCCGGTTTGCACACCATTTTCCTAAATCTGCAGCAACAGGTGCATAACTCTTACTTCCAAAATTTTGTTCGTACTTAGAATACGCTTTCCACACAAGAGAGCTGCAATCATAATACTTATTCTGCATACGTTTGGGCTGGCTGTATGTACAAGTCTTTGCTATCTTAATTGCATGTTTTACTACCTTGAGACGTTTGTCTGTCACTACGGATACTGCACATCCCAAAGAAATATTTCCAACCTTTGCTTTGATAACTGCATTACCAGTTTTCTTTCCTTTTATAGTACCATTTGAAGATACTGTCACTATCTTTTTATTACTGGAACTCCACTTTATACCTCCAGATACACCACTTACTTTCAACTTTGAAGATTTGCCTTTTGCTATCAGTAAAGAATTCTTATTTATTCCAACGGCTATTGTTTTAATTGTAACTTTAAAGGTTTTTCCGCATATTGTAATGGTTACAGTGGTGCTTCCTTTGTCACTTGGATAAAGGATTATATTGTTTTCATATAATTCTCCAGACACCTTTATCTTACTATTAGAAGAAGAGAAGGTCACATCTATCCCAGGATTACTTCCATTTAATATAATATCACTGTTCAAGGAAAACGTATAAGAGGGAATATCATAATATCCCCAGATACTTTTTTCTACATATTTTGTCTGTGAACTGTTCTTAAGGGTAACCTTTTCCATATCTGGTATAACAGTCACTATATATGTAGATTGTAAAGTATCAAAATATGGACTATAATATCCATTATATGATCCCATCTCCTCCTCTTCACTTTCTTCAATATACAGCGTAATTGTTACTTCTACCTTACCATGTGCTACAGCAAAAAAATTACCTTCTTTATCTACTTTTAGAACTCCACTGGTATTTTCTTCCTCATCAGTATTATAATAGGTATCATAATCATACCAGTCATAGTCACTGCCATAATCAACTGTCTCAATTTTTGTATTATATACTTTTCTCTGGATTTCATCTATAGTTACCACCTCTGGTATTTCGAATTTTCCAGTGTCTCCAATTGTTATAGTCATTTCATGATTTCCCTCTGTAAAAGGAATCCATTGTTCTTTTGCATATGCTGCTGCCTTTGGTAATAAAATACAACATACAGCTAAAAACACAGAAAAACATATCCATTTTCTTTGTTTCTTCATATTCTCTCCTCCTATCTAACTGATGCCTTAAATCTAATAACTTTCTTTCGCCATAGGATATGCTTCATAAAAAGCAGTCGTTCTAAATTCCTCATCTCTTTGGTGATCGACCATGTCATTATCTGTTTTCAAAAAATAATTATACCGCATACTACTCTTTCCAAACAAACCAATAGGATCATCCCATGTTGCATCCAGATTGTACCATTTACCATCCAGTTTTACAATATTCCATGCATGTAATCCATTTTTCGCATTTCCTGTGATAACCCGGCATGGTACATCTAATTCGGTAAGCATTTTATAAATGAGAACAGCATACCCCTGACATGCTGAAGTTTTTTCCACTAAAGCATAATATGGAGAATTTAACTCTGTAGATATATCATAAGAAGTATTATTTATCACATAATCATGAACAGCTTTTATTTTTTCATAATCGGATTTCTTTGTCAAATTAAGTTTCTTTAACACTTTAGCTATCATCTTATCTGTTTTGTTTGTTTGCTCATAACTCTCCAAATACTCCATTGTGTAAGTTACTTTATAACGTCTTCCCCAACCGGTCATACTTACATGGGAAGCCGAATGAATGTATCTCATATAATCGAAATCTGAGGAAGTATCTTCTTTATCAATGGCAAAAGCTTCAGAAATGGCTCCTACTACATAATCTTCAATATCATCTTCACTCCCAATATATTCTAATTCTATAATTTTCTGTCCCTCCAACATTCCTTGACGTAAATCTTCCACAAAGGCTTTCTTCTCTTCTTCTGTCATATCCCAAGTTATGTATGCACTAATTACACCATACCTTCCCTCGAAATATGTTATGCCCAAAAGTATCAGTCCCACATAAAATAAAACCCAGCCTACTTTCTTCAACCATCTATCCTCCTATCCCAGTATTTCTCAAAATTCCTTATCTTAAGCACCTTCAGTTCTCATTATAATATAAAGTAAAAATTATCCCCCCACAAGATATACAAGTGGCACGAAGTATTCACACATCTTTGTGCTCTTTACTGCGTGCCACTTTTTAGTGTTCAATGCTATATTACCTAAAATGAAGCTTTTTACCATATAAAACTCTCTAAATTTCTAAAACTTCCTCTTCTTCTTCTGCTTCTTCTTCTGCAAGTGCAATCTCATACTTTTCAAGAATTATCTTTTGAATTCTGTCTCTTGTATCAGAGTTGATAGGATGTGCAATATCACGATATTCTCCATCTCCAGCTTTTCTACTTGGCATAGCAATAAAATATCCTTTATCTCCTTCGATTATCTTAATATCATGTACTACAAATTCGTTGTCAATGGTAATGGATACCACTGCCTTCATCTTGCCATCCTTCGCAACCTTTCTGACCCTAACATCTGTAATTTCCATAATAAATATCCCCCTTAAACCTTATCCTGTGTATGGTTCTACCCTATAACACATATCTTTCATTTTTTTCTACTACAATTCGGATATTATCCTCAGTTCCAACATATTTCATGTTGGCTCTAATGGTATCTCTGCTTTCTACAATACAATTCTCAATATAGGTATTGTCTCCAATATAAGCATCGTTTAAAATGATAGAATTCTTAATTGTTACATTGTTTCCAATATATACTTCCTTAAACAGTATAGAATTCTCTACATTACCATTAATAATACATCCACTAGATACCAAACTATTCTTCACATTAGAACCCACATTGTACTTCGCTGGCGGTAAATCATCCACTTTGGAATAAATATCCGGATATTGCTTAAAGAAATAATCACGAATGTCTTTCTTCAAAAAGTCCATATTGGTTCTATAATAAGAATCTACGGCTGAAATATTACTCCAGTATTCTTTCAATTCATAGGCATAAATCTTTTTCAGATTCTTATACCGTATCAAAATATCTTTTACAAAATCATGTTGTTCATCTTGTGCTGCCTTCTCAATTAACTCAATGAGAAGTCTTCTCCGAATCACATAAATTCCTGCAGAAACCATATTCTCATCACTAACAATTGGTTTCTCCTCAAATTCTATAATTCTATCATCCTCATCTGTACGTATCACACCAAAACGGCTGACATCTTCATTTTCTGGAAGCTTCTTGGTTACTAGTGTAATATCTGCTTTTTTTGAAATGTGATATTCTAACACTTTGTTATAATCAAGCTTATACACACCATCACCAGAAGCTATTACAACATACGGCTCATGGCTGCTCTTTAAAAATGCCAGATTCTGTGCAATGGCATCTGCTGTTCCAAGATACCAGTTTCCATTGTCTTGTGTAATGGTTGGAGTGAATACAAATAATCCACCTTGTTTTCTACCAAAATCCCACCACTTTGAAGAATTCAAATGTTCATTCAACGATCTGGCATTATATTGTGGAAGTACAGCTACCTTCTGTATATGAGAGTTCGACATATTACTCAAGGCAAAATCAATACTCCTGTATCCACCGGCAATAGGCATTGCTGCAACCGCCCTTTTGTTTGATAATTCTTTTAATCTGTTACTGTTACCACCAGCTAATACGATTCCCAATGCTCTCATTGTCTATCACCTGCCTTAATAATTACTTGTCCGCTCTCCAAAATTCCATTTGGATAATCTCCCGGAGTAGTTACTCCAGAAATTGCTGTATTCTTACCAATGCGAATACCTCCTGGTATTACACTTTTTTCTCCAATTGTTGTTAATCCATAAGCATATACATCCGCTTTTAATACATTCGGAGCCTCTTCTCCAACTCCTAAATGACAATCATTGCCAATCACTACATCCTCAGCAATTACAGCCTTATCTACAATAGTCCGGTCACCTATGGATGACGAATTCATAATAATAGAATCCCGTACAACAACTCCTGGTCCGATGTAAACACCTGAACCAATTACAGAATTATGCACCTCTCCATAAATCTCACATGCCTCTCCAATAATTGCTTTATCAATGACTGCATCTTTTGAAATAAACTGTGGTTGTATGCGGTCACTTTTTGTATAAACTTTCCAAAATTCTTCGTATAAGTTAAATTCTGGCACTAATTCAATCAACTCCATATTGGCTTCCCAATATGCTGCCAAAGTTCCTACATCTTTCCAGTAACCATTATATTCATAAGCAAATAAACGGTCACCTTTCTCCATACAGTAAGGAAGTACATGCATACCAAAATCACAAGATGGCTGATCTTTTAATTTAATCAACGCATCTCTTAATACAGGCCAAGAGAAAATGTAAATACCCATAGAGGCTAAATTACTTCTTGGATTCTTTGGTTTCTCTTCAAATTCAAAAATCCGCTTTGTCTCATCTGTGATTGCTACACCAAAACGACTTGCATCTTCCCAAGGTACAGGAATGGTTGCTACTGTAATATCCGCCTTATTATCCTTATGAAATTGAAGCATGACTTCATAATCCATCTTATATATATGGTCACCACCCAGAATTAATACATATTCCGGATTATAATACTCCATATATTCCAAGTTCTGGTAAATCGCGTTCGCAGTACCTGTATACCATTCACTGCTATTGCTTTTTTCATAAGGAGGAAGTACAGAAACTCCACCAACATTTCGATCCAAATCCCATGGAATACCAATTCCAATATGCGTGTTCAGCTTCAAAGGCTGATATTGTGTTAATACACCTACGGTATCAACACCAGAATTAATACAGTTACTTAGTGGGAAGTCAATGATTCTGTACTTTCCACCAAAAGAAACTGCCGGCTTCGCCACATTAGCAGTCAACACACCCAGACGGGAGCCTTGTCCACCTGCCAGCAACATAGCTATCATCTCTTTCTTTATCACGTCAATCACCTCTCATCTCTTAGCTTGCTTATAACGCATCTGCTATTCACTACAATTTATTTCTAACTTCACAGACACGGCTCCTACATTAGAATCCATACGCTGCAAACTGTAATGCCAATCTTATTATATCAGTTTTTTGTGTAATTGTAAATGTTGCATTTTTTTATTTCAGAAAAGAAATTTTCATTGTTTATTTTTAACGATTATTTTTCATTCCTGTCGATTTATAAAAAATAAATTGGTAAAAAATCGAAAAAATTTCCTTTTTTTTCTACATTTCCTTGTCTTTTCCCAAATTTTTCTTTTATTTTACCACAACTCGCCTTAGTTTACCACTATTTCCCTCTATATTTTTTATTTTAATTTACACTTTTTTTCTTTTGTCTTTTTATTTTCTTGTAATTTCTTACAAGTAGCCCCCTATTTTTCTGCTCTTTTAGATAAAATATAACATAACCTATTTTGCCCATATTTTATCAAATTATCTATGACGTAACAAGAAAAAATAAGGAACTGTTACTAAATTTGTTACTGTTCACACCTACGGTGCAAACAGTAACCAGAATCCAGCCTGTTTATAATTCGCCTTCGGCGAAAGGCTGGATTCTTGGCTGTTTTACATTTTGGCACATAGCTTGACAGCAAGTGTCAAGCTTGTGAGTGAACAGTAACCTAAATTTTATAGTTATAACAGGAAGTTACTCTTTATTTTTTCCAATAAAAAGGGTATACTGTTTTTGATGGTATATTCAGCCACATTATATATTTTGTAACTATTCAGAACCTGCAAAAGTGATATACAAATTGCATAAATAAGTTTATTTATTAAATGCAATTTGTATACTCAC
>JAAVHR010000011.1 GCA_014799595.1 Clostridiales bacterium
ATGGAAAATCCGGATATCCTTATTTTGGATGAGCCAATGAATGGTTTGGATAAACATGGAGTGGAAGATATTCGTAACATCTTGATTCGCCTAAAAGAACAGGGCAAAACAATTCTGATAGCCAGCCATAATCCGTTGGATATTGAAATTTTGTGTGATGATGTACATGAAATGGATGCAGGAGTGCTTGAATAGTAAACTTATTTAATGGTGATGTAGGATAATCTTGTGTATAAAAATAATATTTTATGTGGAAATGACAAAATATGCAAAATAAACGACAAAATACGCAATATATAACACAAAATGATTTATTTGTGTTATAATAAATCTGTGTTAAGAATAACCAGTATTAATATAAGAATGATGAAAAAAATGTTTTTTGTTGAAGAGTTAGAATGTAAATGAAAAGGCATGAAAAAAGGTGTTAAAGTGACAGGTTAATCTGTGGTCGAGGTTATAAGGTGTCAAGAACTCTTGTAACATAATACATGAGAAAAAAATTGGTTATTGGTTTTTGAAGTAGTGGTATAACGGTAAATAGAGTGTCTTTGATATTTTGTAGAAATGTTAAAGTTGATAAGACAATCGTAAAAGGAACTAGTAAAATGTGATGGATAGATTAGGAGTTATTCATTGAATATAAGGATACAAATTGATGGATAACTTTTTATTATCTGTCAAATATGGCAGAAGTAATTTATAACACCTAATTATTTGTCAAATGTACCAGAAAATAATACGAAATCAAAAAAATGTATCTTTTATTGTTTGTCGAAATTGATAATAACAAAACTGATATATGGAGGAAAAATTTTATGATAGATAATGAATCCTTAAAACGTTCTGAAATTCTTACTAATATTGCACAAGATTTTTTTGAATATAAGCAAAACTATTTCGAACAAAGAAAAAAAAGAAAAAATGAGGGATTCAAAAAAAAATTATTAAATTATTTTGATGCTACAGATACTCTTTGGAATGATTGGCATTGGCAAATAAATCATCAAATCAATAAAACAGAACAGTTAAATGAACTATTTGACATTTCTATGGAAAAGCAACATGAAATACAATCTGTTGAAAAAAAGTATAGATGGTCTGTTACACCATACTATTTATCTCTTATAACCGATTTTAATGAATTTGATCCCATATATTTGCAGGTCATTCCTCAAATATTAGAGATGAATAGCAATTGGGAAGAGGATCCAATGAATGAAATTAACAATAATCCAGCAGGTGCTGTAACTAGACGTTATCCAGATAGAGTAACCATAAATCTGACAAATAAGTGTGCTTCTTTTTGTCGACACTGTCAAAGAAAAAGGAATATAGGAGAAGTCGATCATTGTATTGATAATAGTATTTTAAAAGACTCATTAGACTACCTTTCAAAACATCCTGAAATTAGAGATGTTTTATTAACAGGGGGGGATCCGCTAACACTTTCAAATCAATATATTGAAAGTGTATTAAAAGAAATCAGAGAAATTAAAAGTGTTGAAATAGTTAGAATTGGGAGCAGAACTTTGGTTACTCTTCCGCAAAGAATTGATCAAACTCTTATTAAAATTTTCAAAAAATATGGACCTATTTATATTAACACACAGTTTAACCATCCAAATGAAATATGCAATGAATCGATATTAGCTTGCAATAAATTAGCAGATAATGGTGTTATGCTGGGGAATCAAAGTGTATTTTTGAAAGGTGTTAATAATAATTACAATACATTGGCATTACTTAATGAACTATTACTTAAGAATAGAATTAGACCATATTATATTTTCCATCCCAAAAATGTGAAAGGAACTAATCATTTTTACATATCCATAGAAGAGGGGATTGATATATACGATAAACTTCGTGGAAACATTTCAGGATTAGCAATACCTACATATATATTTAATTCACATGGTGGTTATGGAAAAATATCCTTAAATAAACAAATGTTAGAATTATCAACTAACAAAAAAATAAAAATCCAAACATGGGAAGGGAAATACATAGAAATATATTTAGATGCTATGTAGCAAGGAGAATGTAAGATGATTAAAATTTGGATCGGTAGAAGAGAAACTGATGTAATAACATACAAACCTGTTTATTTTGACTATACTATCACTTATTATGGAAGTAATGAATTCCCTAACTATACTTACGTAACAGAAAACCGAAAAGGTATTAAATATGATGATGATTTTTATAAATTTGTAATTAATTGTTTAGATAGTAGAATTCAAATCACTGAGAACTTCGAGTTATATTTTTATAATGGTAGGATAAGTGAAAAACTAGCAATTATCAGACCAGATTTAAAAAAAAGCTTCCGAAACTGTAATTCTTATGATTTATTAAATTGGTTAAATAACAAAGCTTATACACGACTGTGGTTATCGAACCTTGTACAAGTGCCACCTTTCACTTTACTATCTAAACCTGAATGTGTTTATAATGAACTGAACTATAAATTCAAGTCTTATGAGCAATTTATAATTCAATATAATTATTCTTCTGGTGGAGATGGGACTTTTTTGATGAATGCTACAAATGAAAGTTTTATTAGAAACAAGTTATCATTGTATAAGCCTTATTTAGTTTCACCATATATAGAAGATGCTTATTCTGCATGTTGTCATGTTATCATTGGTGCCAAAAACTGTATTATATTTCCGATTGGATTGCAAATTCTATCAAAAGATATGAAGTATAAAGGAACAACATATAATTTGCCTTTTGAATTAAAGAAAAAAATAAAAATGATCAATAAATTTATAGAAAACATATCAGACAGCCTAGCACAAGTTGGTTATAGAGGAATTTGCGGATATGATTTTTTGGTTAACGAAGATGATATTTTTCTAATAGAAATTAATCCAAGATATATGGGGTCATCCTATTTGATGAATAAAGTTTTATATGAAAATAATCTTCCATCACTATTTGAATTAAATGATAATGCATTTCAAAATAAAACTGATAGTTGGATTAAATATAAAAGTAAAATAAGCAAATTGGATATTTGTTACACTTCATATGCTATGTACTATACTGGAGATGCTTCTATAAGCGAATTACCTACATATGATTCGATATATTTTGATGGATTTGCTCTTGCTTCTTCATACGACCCAAATGTTTATTTATATAGCTATATAATTCGTAATAAATAGATACCATTTCTAATCTATGAAAAAGAAATATTTTTCTTTTTCATAGATTTTTAAGTCATTTGTCGTTTGTTTTATCTTTTAATGATAAATGCATGTTTTGTATATCATTTTCTAGTTTTTCTGTTCCATATATATGATAATGCACTTCTGTAATGTTTATATTATTTTGCTTTAAAATATAATTAGTTGTCTTGTTTTCATTGACACTACTTATGTGGTTGTTGCAACCTATAGCTGATGAACTACTTGAATTATTTTTTAATTGAAACTCCATTTCTTTAGATTTATCAGTTAACTTCTTTATTGCAGCTCCAACAAATCCTAAGCACTGTAAAAATGCAGATAAAAATATAACTAAACGTTCAGGATCTGATGCAATTTGAATCAAAATATTTTCATCGGAATTATGCCTTAATTCAATATGATGCTCCTCTTTGTTAGACAAATAAAATTCAATGTTTTTTTCAATTTCGTGAATTATCAAAGCAATTTTTTGGGTTTCAGATGACTCTATATTTGTTTTCATATCAATAATCACATAGGTATTATTTGTTGTTCCTATCAATATTTCTTTTATTTTACCTATATATAGAGAAAAAATTTCATAATCAATACTTGAAAGTTTTTCCTTGCTTATTTCATTTAAAATAATATAGTATAATTTCTTTCTATGTTGAATCGTAAATAGAAAATTATCCTTTAGTAATTTACAGAAATTCAAAATCATCCTGAAATTTCTATGTCTTATAGAATGTCCAATCCCTCTAACAACACTTATAAGAGCATCTTCTAGGCGCTTTTGGGCAATCAAAATATTGGCCAAAGGGAAATAATTTTCAGTATTAACATAGTAGATTTCAAATTCTTTTATAAGTTGAAGATAATCTTTTCTATTAATTCTTCCCTGCTTACCGTTTTTATAGCTTGTAAATCTAATATTATCTTTCGTATTATATATATAAGTTAAACCATTAATAATAAAAGGCATGGCAGGAAATGGAAAAACAACATTTTCAGATTGTATATCGATAATTGTCATAAAATCAAAATTTTGGCTTGCAAATCTCATATTTTTTAATAGAGATTTTCGTATAATTGCATTTTCAACAGAAACAGATCTCCATTTGCAGTCAATAAAATTTCCATTATTAAAAATAACTTCTTCCATATTTGCAGAATTAAAGAATGTTTTAATCCAAGTGCAACCATTAAAGACAGATCTGTTTAAATCTAGCGATTTTATTTCTACCATTTCACTTTGATTATAAAAGAAATTGCATTCACGAAAATCACAAGAAGGAAATTTACTAAAATCAAATTTGCAATCTACAAAATTGCAGTTAATAAACACTGAACCAGCAAACCCCGCTTCAAAAAAATTACAATTTTCAAAATTACAATCTCTATAATACGAAAGTCGTTCATTTTTGGTTGAAAAATCTTCCGTTATAGTTTCTTTATTATGTATTGAAAAGACATATGGTTTGAAATGCGTCTTATTGTGCATGTGACAATTTAATTGCTCAATAGCTTCCTGCATTCTTATGTCATTATTTTTATATAGTGACATGTTATTATCTATCATAAAATTTTTCCTCCATATATCAGTTTTGTTATTATCAATTTATACAAACAATAAAAGATACAATTTTTTGATTTCGTATTATTTTCTGGTACATTTGACAAATAATTAGGTGTTATAAATTACTTCTGCCATATTTGACAGATAATAAAAAGTTATCCATCAGNTTCTGTCCTTATATCCAATGAATAAGTTCTTATTATCCCTCCCCACCCAACAATCTCCCATTTTAATTTGACAAAGGTTTTTCCGATTGATACAATAAACCACAGAAGGTTAAGTATATATGGAAAGGCAAGGTTCAGAATATGAGAGAATACACAACACAAATGGATGCAGCCAGAAAAGGGATTATTACCAATGAGATGAAAATAGTTGCTAAGAAAGAGCAGATGAAAGAGGAGGAGCTTCGGGAATACATATCGAAGGGGCAGGTGATTATTCCCTGCAATAAGAATCATAGTTCTATTTCTCCCAATGGAATTGGTTCTATGTTAAAGACGAAGATTAATGTAAACCTTGGTATTTCCAGAGATTGTGTGGATATGGATATGGAAATGGAGAAGGTACAGAGTGCGGTAGATATGGGAGCAGAAGCAATTATGGATTTAAGTTCCTATGGAGATACCAGAACATTTCGCAGGAAGATAGCAAAAGAATGTAGTGCGATGTTAGGAACAGTACCAATTTATGATGCTGTTGTTTATTATCATAAGGCATTAAAGGAGATTACTGCCAGAGAGTGGATTGATATTGTCCGTATGCATGCAGAGGATGGCGTAGATTTCATGACTATTCATTGTGGATTAAATAGAGAAACAGCAAAGCGTTTTAAAAAGAACAAACGTCTTATGAATATTGTTTCCCGAGGCGGCTCGATTATGTTTGCATGGATGGAAATGACAGGGGAGGAAAATCCCTTTTATGAGTATTATGATGAAATATTAGAGATTTTCCGGGAATATGATATTACCATGAGCCTTGGAGATGCCTGCAGACCAGGATGTATTGCAGATGCAACGGATACGGCACAGATTGAAGAATTAGTGGTACTGGGGGAACTAACAAAAAGGGCATGGGAGAAGGATGTGCAGGTTATGATTGAAGGACCAGGACACATGCCACTCAATCAGATTGAAGCAAATATGACGATTCAGAAAACCCTTTGTCATGGAGCACCATTTTATGTGTTAGGACCTCTTGTAACAGATATTGCACCAGGATATGACCATATTACATCGGCAATTGGTGGAGCTTTGGCAGCTACATACGGTGCATCTTTCTTGTGTTATGTGACACCGGCAGAACATCTTCGTCTTCCAGATGTAGGGGATGTAAAAGAAGGAATTATTGCGGCAAAAATTGCGGCTCATGCGGCAGATATTGCAAAAGGTGTGAAAGGTGCCACAGATTGGGATTATGCCATGAGTACGGCAAGAAAGAAACTAGACTGGGAAGAAATGTTTCAGCTTTCCATTGATCCGGAAAAGGCAAGAAGATACCGGGCAGAGGCGAAACCGGAAAAAGAAGATACTTGTAGTATGTGTGGAAACTTTTGTGCTGTGAAGAATATGAACCGTATATTGGATGGAGAAATTGTTAGTATTTTTGATGAATGATAGAAGTTTCATGGTAACAGTTCAGGTAGTGTTTCATGAACTAAAATATTCGCAAGAGGTGTGACAAAAGAAATGCTATCCCTAAAAGCATATAAGGAAGAAAGAAACAGAAGTGTTTTAAAAAGAATAGAACATTTACTCATATTTATATTTTTGTTGGCTATAGAAGTTTTGATTGCTTTGTTTGTACATGATAACTTTATTCGCCCGTATGTTGGAGATATGCTGGTTGTTATTGTGATATATTTCTTTGTTAGAATTTTTATTCTGGAAAAATATAAATATCTTCCTGCTATTATATTTGCCTTTGCAGCCGGAATTGAAGTTTGTCAGTTTTTTCATATTGTAGAGCGATTAGGATTATCTGATAACACATTTATGAGAATCTTGATAGGTTCCACTTTTGATATAAAAGATATTGCTTGTTATGGCATTGGAAGCATACTTATCCAAATGGCTGAATGGGTGAAAGGGAAGAGGTGATATGATGTTATTGTTGTTTTTAATCATTATGCTTGGTTTGGCACTTATTAGTGTAAATGCGAAATTGCCAGCAAAGCCAAGAAAAAATATAGGAATAGTAATCGGCATCATTGCCATTTTATTGTTAAGCTATAGTGGATATCTAAGAAGAAGTGTAAATATAGGATTTAGAAACATTTTGGTTGGTGAGATGTTACTCATTCTTTCAATCGTTTTATTGGGAATAATGGTTGTTATCAATATAGTTTGTAGACTTTTGAAATTGTCTGCGAAGACAAGAAAAAATACGTTTATTGTGATAGCAAGTATAATCTTGCTGTGGGTGATAGGAAATGGTGTATACCATTATTTTTCATAGTGTAGAGAGATATATAAATTAGAAGAAAGGTTTGGTATAAATTATGGAATTATGGGATATATATGACAAGAATAAACAGAGAACCGGACGTACCATGAAGAGAAATGATTGGTGCTTAAAAGATGGAGAGTATCATCTTACAGTACTTGGTGTGGTAAAAAGAACGGATGGAAAGTATTTAATTACCCAAAGAACCATGGATAAATCTTGGGCTCCGGGATGGTGGGAAGTATCCGGAGGTGCGGCACAAGCTGGAGAGGATTCTTTAGATGCAATCATTCGTGAAATCAAAGAAGAAACGGGACTGGATGTGCGTGATGCAAAAGGAGGTTATTGTTTTACCTATCAAAGGGAAAATCCAGGAGAAGGAGACAATTATTTTGCCGATGTGTACCGTTTTGAAATGGATTTTGAGGAAAGTGATGTGACACCACAAGAAAAAGAAACCCTTGGGTTTATGATAGCAGATTTAGATCAGATAAAAGCTTTTGCAAAAGAGGGGATTTTCCTTCACTATGATAGTATTAAGCAAATCTTTGAATAGTAGAACAGTTAGAAATTTTTTAGAGAGAGTTTTAGAAGATATGAGAACTCTCTCTTTTCTTAGTGCTGTTTTTCGGGTATAATAGGTAAATGAGAAAAAAATGGATATTCATATAGCCGTTGAATCGTAAGGATAATATGAAAACAAAAAATGGATACCAGAAGTTTATAAAACGAATTTAAAATTATTGAAATAAAAGCAATGAGATTGGAGAAAACTATGGCAGGAATTTTATATGGAGTTGGAATTGGACCAGGAGACCCGGAATTATTAACCCTAAAAGCAGTAAGAATTTTACGGGAATGTTCGGTAATAGGGATACCAGCAGAGAATACAGATGTTTGTACTGCATTTGGTATTGCAAGTCAGGCAGTACCGGAAATTAAGGAAAAAAGAATCATAAGCAGCGTAATTCCAATGACAAGAGAGCAAGACAAATTAGAAGAAGCATACCAAAAGATATGCCAAAAGATAGAATCTGAATTAAAAGCAGGAGAAAATGTAGCTTTTTTGAATCTTGGAGACCCTACCATATATGGAACATATATGAAGATTCATAAGAAGATAATTGAAAAAGGATATATGGCAGAACTGGTTAGTGGAGTACCCTCTTTTTGTGCAGTAGCAGCAAGGCTTGGAGTGGATATTGCCACTAGAGATGAGAGTATTCACATTTTACCTGCATGTTATGGAATGGAAGAAATTGAAAAATATAATGGAACGAAAATACTTATGAAGTCAGCCAGACAATTTGATGAAGTAACTAGGAAGTTAGAAGAATTGGAAAAAGAGGGAATTCTTGAAGCTTTTGCAGTGGCAAATTGTGGAATGAAGGAAGAAATTATTTATCCTAATATACAAAGCTTACGGCAACAAGGAGAAAAAGGATATTTTACAACGATTTTAGTGAAGGAAAAAGGTAACTGTTCACTGTAGAACTTTGCACTTGCTGCAAAGTCTGTAAGAATAAGTAGTGGTAGAAAAGAATCTAGCCCTTCGCCTTGCAAATTTTCATGGGCAAAAATCCCATATCTGTTCAGGGAATGAATAGGTACAGAAAAAGAAAAAAGGCTACAATTTAACTTTGCTTATAAAATGGTAATAAAAGTCCGATGGGAAGGCGTGGGAGAAGTTATGGAGCAGTATGTGAATAAAAATAAAAAGCAACTCCGTTGTGGCATTACAACCGGAACTTGTGCGGCGGCAGCGGCACAGGCGGCAGCAAGACATTTGGTTTTTGGTATAGAGAGTAAGGAAGTTACCATATATACACCAAAGGGAGTGACTGTAGTTGTGCCAGTGGAATTTGTTACTTCGTCAAAGGATAAAGTGGAATATTTTGTAGTGAAGGATAGTGGGGATGACCCAGATGTGACAAACCATACAAAAATCTATGTTTCTGTGGAAAAAAGGGATATTGATAATGCCAAAGAACTTAAAATATTTGAAGATGAATCCAAACAATTTTGTTTGGATGGAGGAGAGGGTGTTGGAAGAATTACCCAAAAAGGCTTAGAACAAGAGATTGGGTATGCAGCAATCAATACTGTTCCAAGAAAAATGATTTTTGAGACAGTAAGAGAGGTTTGTCAGATTGGCGAGTACAAGGAAAAACTTTTTATACAGATTTGTGTACCAGAAGGAAAGAACTTAGCAAAAAAGACTTTTAATCCAAGACTTGGAATTGAGGGAGGAATTTCTATTCTGGGAACCAGTGGAATTTTAGAACCCATGAGTGAAAAGGCAATTATTGATACCATTGAAGTAGAGATCCGGCAAAAAAAGGCAATGGGCAAAGAACGGATTCTGGTGACGCCTGGCAATTATGGGAAAAGTTATGTAGCAAAGTATTTGGGACTAGATATGGAAAGTAGTATAAAATGTAGTAATTATATAGGAGAAACATTAGATTTAGCAGTTACTTATGAAATAAAACAATTATTGTTAGTCGGTAATATTGGGAAACTTGTAAAACTTGCAGCAGGAGTTATGAATACACATTCCAAAGTGGCAGATGCCAGATGCGAAGTATTTGCTGCTTATGCAGGGCTTTGTGGAGGTACAAAAGAGTCTTTGGAACAGATTATGGAATGTAAGAATACAGATGAAATGTTAGCGGTTTTAGAAAAAGAGGGTATCAAAGAAACTGTGTTAGAGCTGATTTGTAAGAGGATTCATGAACAAGTGGCACATCGGGTAGGAGATGAGCTGGAATTTGGCATTATGCTTTTTTCTGAAAAATATGGTTTTCTTGGACAAACAAAGGATGCTGGGAAGATTTTGTCTGCATTTTTAGCAACTAAATATTAAGAAATTTATAGAACAAGGCAATAGTATTACAACATCTAGGAGGAAAAAGAATTGATACATAGCCGGTATAACAACAAAAGCAAATTGATTACCGACATAAATGAATTTCAATTAACCAATGAAACAGAAGTTATTATTTATCGTGTAGAACAATATTATGATGAAGTTGTTGTTGATTTAGAGGGACAGGTGGATAAATTTGATGAATTAAAGCCACTTATTGGATTTGTGGCAGAAAATCTCTGTAAAATGGATTGTATTGCACAAAAATATGATGGTGATGACAAATTTGCAGAGAACTATGCAATTGCTTATGTATGCCTTGAGTCACCAAATACAATAAAATTAACATATTTTGGAACATTTGTGAATACGGAATTTGATGTAGTTTTTCAGTATACAAATGGGGAACTTATTTTGAAAAGTTTTGGTACCATGAAAAATATTCTATCAGATTGGGATAGATGAGAGAGAAAATAGAATGTAACAGTTCAGGTAGGTCTGCACACTCCGCTGTGCAGACCGTAAAAAAGACTAAAACAGGATTGGAATTGGGCAATTTATAATGCGAAGCTTGCCCAATTCCGTAACAGACCAGCCCCCAGCTGAACTGTTACAATAGAATAGTGGAATATTAGAAAAATAAGATCTAAAAACTTGATAAAATGAGAGACAAGGAACCACAAAAATATTTTGAAGAAATGAAAAAGGAGGAGAAAGAAAATGGTACATTTTGTAGGTGCAGGACCCGGAGCTGTAGATTTAATCACTGTAAGAGGTATGCGGCTATTACAGGAAGCAGATGTGATTATTTATGCCGGTTCTTTGGTAAATCCTGAACTTTTACAATATGCAAAAAAGGATTGTCAAATATTTAACAGTGCAACAATGACTTTAGAGGAAGTGATTCAGAAAATAGAGGAAGCGGAAAAAGAAGGAAAAACTACAGTTAGATTACATACTGGAGATCCAGCTATATATGGGGCAATCCAGGAACAGATAGACGTATTGAAGAAAAGAGAAATTTCTTTTGATGTGTGTCCTGGGGTAAGTTCCCTATTTGGAGCAGCATCTTCTCTGCAAATGGAATACACCCTTCCGGGCATTTCACAAACAGTGATTATTTCCAGAGGAGAAGGCAGAACACCAGTACCAGAAAAAGAAAAACTTTCTCTTCTGGCATCACATCAAGCAACTATGGTATTGTTTCTTTCTTGTGCTTTTCCAGAAAAGATAAAAGAAGAATTGTTACAAGGGGGGTATCAGGAGGACACGCCACTGGCTGTCGTGTATAAGGCAACCTGGCAGGATGAGAAAATTGTAAGGACAACCGTTGGAGCGTTTCCAGAAGACTTGAGAGAACATAATATTAGTAAAACAGCTTTAATTATTGTGGGAGAAGTATTAGAGGGAAATTATGAACGTTCCAAATTGTATGACCCAGTTTTTACCACCGAATTTAGAAAAGGGACAGGAGAATGAAAATAGTCATATATACCTTTAGCAGGCAGGGATATCAACTTATGAAGAAGATTCGCTGTGGATTACAACAAATGGATAATAATATAGAAATTTATGAAATTGTAAAGTGTAGCAGTATGGAAAGCCTGTCAGAAAAAAGAAGTCTTTTAGAATGTGTGCAAGAATGGTTTTATAGGGCAGAAGTGTTGATTTTTATTGGTGCTGCAGGAATTGCAGTCCGTTCCATTGCACCATTTTTAAAACATAAAGCTAAAGATCCAGCAGTGCTAGTCATTGATGAAAAAGGAAACTATTGTATTTCACTTCTTTCCGGACATACAGGAGGTGGCAATGCATGGTGTAAAAAGGTGTCTGCAGTATTTGGAGGAACTCCAGTAATTACCACAGCCACAGATTGTGAAGGATTATTTGCTGTAGATGAATTTGCAAGAAGAAATAAATTGCAGATTCTAGATTGGAAGATGGCAAAGAGGATTTCCGCAGCAATTCTGGAAGGGAAAAAGATAGGCTTTGTCTCGGATTGTTCTATAGAAGGAATTGTTCCAAAGGAATTATATAAATTAGAGAATAAAGAAAAGAAAAAAGATTTGTGGATTAATATTTCTTATCGGAATGATCAAGAAGGGTTGTTGTTAATTCCACCAATAATTGTAGTTGGAATAGGTTGCAAAAAGAATACTTCTTTTGAAAAAATTGCAGAGGCGGTTACAAAAGCTCTTTTAGAGGAAAAAATAAAAGAAGAGGCAGTTTGTCTATTGGCAAGTATTGATTTAAAAAAAGAAGAACAGGGAATTTTAAGATTTTCCAAGGAAATGGGAATTCCCTTTGTTACATTTCAAGCAGAAGATTTAAAGAAAGTAGAAGGAGTATTTTCGGAATCAGCTTTTGTAGAGCAAACTACAGGAGTTTCTAATGTATGTGAACGTAGTGCAGTACTGGCATCCGGTGGAGAATTATTGTGTAAAAAAAAGATTTATGATGGAGTGACAATTGCATTAGCAAGAAAAAAGAAGGTGATTTATTTTGAATAAATTATATGTGGTTGGAATTGGACCAGGTGCGTATAAAAGTATGACAGTGGAGGCTATAGAAACTTTGAAAGAATGTTCCGTAATTGTGGGATATTCCGTATATGTGGATTTAATAAAGGAATATTTTCCTAATAAGGAATATGTGGAAACGGGAATGCGAAAGGAAACAGAGAGGTGTCAGGCGGCTATTGATCTAGCATGTAAGGGACAAAAGGTAGCTGTAGTATGCAGCGGAGACGGAGTTGTATATGGTATGGCGGGATTGCTTATGGAACTGGGAGCAAAGGAAGAAAATTTAGAAGTAGAAGTAGTAGCAGGTGTTACCGCCGCACTTTCTGGAGGGGCAGAACTTGGAGCACCTCTTGGTCATGATTTTGTTGTTATCAGTCTGAGCGATCTTATGACACCTTGGGAATTGATTGAAAAACGTCTGGCTTATGCTGCTATGGCTGATATGGTTATTTGTTTATACAATCCTTCCAGTAAAAAACGTACAGATTACTTAAAAAAAGCATGTACCATTATTTTGGAACATAGAAAAAAAGAAACCATTTGTGGTTTTGTGAAAAATATTGCCAGAAAAGGACAGGAAAAACGAATTCTTACTTTGGAAGAATTAAAAAATACAAAAGTAGATATGTTTACTACAGTTTTTATTGGGAATTCTCAAACTAAGCATATCAAAAACCAGATGGTAACTCCAAGAGGCTATCAGATTTCATAATTATTTAAACATTTTCGTAACTATTCAGGTAGAAACACGCATTTACTGCGTGTTTACGTAGCAAAATGTAAATTTTGATTGTTCTAAGCCCTTCGCCGAAGGTGAATTTTCATGGGCTTAGAACGTAACTGTTCATGGTTCTGAACAGTTACACATTTTCTATATAAAACACTCATGCCTCGCAAGCGAGGCACCACCATGAATGAAAGTTGATTGCTACATGCTACGCACTTTCGCAATCACCAACTGTATT